>JAFDWF010000201.1 GCA_018268575.1 Actinomycetota bacterium | reverse complement strand
GCGCGGGTCCCGTCCGGGAGATGCATGATCCGGCGGGATCCCCGCCGGATCATGGTCGGTCCGTGACGAAGGGTCCACGATCGCAGGGAAGGCGTGAGCCTTCACGGGGAGTTTCGAGGCCCCCTATCTCGCGCTGCGTGGATCCACCACACCATGGTGGGGTCAAACCGTGGTCACGTCTTCGTGACCGTGGAAGAACTGTGAAATCCGTGACGTCTCCCTCACGTCTCCCGCGTGGTTCCCGGCGTCTTCGTGACGGACCCCGCGACACCCTCCCTCCGCTGTTCCCCCCATGACCCGGCCTTCTCGGAGGCGGCCACAGCCTGCCAGGGTCGCCTCCGAGAAGGCCGGGTCCCTTTCGCGTCCCCCGGAGCGCCGCCGTGGAGCTACTCGTCTAGAGCAGCGACGTCTGGCGGGTCTTCCAGGCGGGGTCGGGACGGCCGGATCCCTCAAGCTCGAGCAGCGCCTGCTTGCGGTGGAGGCCGCCGCCGTAGCCGGTCAGCGAGCCGTCGGCGCCGATCACCCGGTGGCAGGGCACGATGATCGAGACCGGGTTGCGGCCGTTGGCGGCGCCGACGATCCGCGCCCGCTCCCACGGTTCGATCCCGCCCGGGAAGAGCTCCGGGTCGGCCCGCGCGGCGAGCTCGCCGTAGCTCTCGGTCCGCCCGTAGGGGATGTCGAGGAGGCGGCGCCAGACCTCGCGGTCGAGCGCCGGCCCGCGCATGTCGAGGTCGACCTCGAAGGCGCGCAGCTCACCCTGGAAGTAGGCCTCGAGCTGCTCGGTGACCGCGGGCAGGGGACGACGGGCCGACTCCGGTGGCACCGGCGTCTTACCCGGGAACCAGAGGCCGCGCAGCCCGCCGTCCCCGGCGATCAGGGTCAGCAGCCCGATCGGGCTCTCATAGACATCCCAGATAACCGCGCTGCTCATGGGTTGGCTCCCTTCTCCCTCCGTCGTGGCTACACGTTTGCCGCGCTCTGCGCGGCTGCCCGCAGGTTCACCGAAGCGCACGGGACTTCCACAACCGACGTGCGCTGTGCTTTCCATAGTCAAACGCCTGGCGCGGCAGAAACGTGAGGCCGGCGAACCCGGGTCCGCGCCCTCCTAGGATGGAGGCGTGCCCCGCCCCACCTCGACCGACCAGTCGACCGCCGCGCCCCAGGCGCCGGCAGGCGCGAGACGCGGCCCGGCGGTCGCGCTGCGCCCGCCCGGGCCGGCCGATCGCGACGCCTTCATCGCCGCGATGCTCGCCAGCGCCGAGCACCACCGGCCCTGGGTCACCCCGCCGGTGACCGTGCTCGAGTACGACGCCTGGCTCACCCGCACGTCGCGCACCGACTTCGACGCCAACCTCGCGATCCGCCCCGAGGACGGCGCGATCGTCGGCTACTTCAACGTCAGCCAGATCATCCGCGGTCCGCTGCAGAGCGCCTTCCTCGGCTACGGCGGAGTGGCCGAGTGGAGCGGCGCCGGCTACATGACCGCAGCCCTGCGGCTGGTCCTGGAGCGCTCCTTCACCGACCTTGCCCTGCACCGGGTCGAAGCCAACATCCAGCCTGGCAACGGCGCCTCGATCGCGCTGGTCGAGCGCTGCGGCTTCGTCCGCGAGGGCTTCTCGGAGCGCTACCTGAAGATCGGCGGCCACTGGCGCGACCACCTCCGCTACGCGATCCGGACCGAGCAGTGGCGGAGCTGACCCGCTGCGCCTGGGCCGAGTCGGACCCGCTGATGGCCGCCTACCACGACGAGGAGTGGGGCGTGCCGGAGCGCGACCCGCGGGCGCTCTGGGAGAAGCTGATGCTGGACGGCTTCCAGGCCGGCCTCGCCTGGATCACGGTGCTGCGCAAGCGCGACGCGTTCCGGGCGGCGTTCGCGGGCTTCGAGCCCGATCTCGTGGCGCGGTTCGAGGAGCGCGACGTCGAGCGCCTGCTCGGCGACGCCGGGATCATCCGCTCGCGGGCGAAGATCGAGTCGACGATCGCGGGCGCCCGGCTCTACTGCGAGATGCGCGATGCGGGCGAGGACTTCGCCGACTTCTGCTGGTCGTTCACCGGCGGCGAGGTGCTGCGCGGCGACGGCGCCACGGTGCCGGCGAAGACGCCGCTCTCCGAGGAGGTGTCGAAGGAGCTGAAGCGGCGGGGCTTCAAGTTCGTCGGCCCGACGATCGTCTACGCCTGGATGCAGGCGGTCGGGATCGTCAACGACCACGCGGAGGACTGCTTCCGCAGGGATCAGGTCTGAAGGGTTCAGGCGGTTGCGAGGAGGGGATCGGGGGGACCTTTCACTCACAAAAGGGGAGGTTCGCTCAGGGTCCCCCCGATCCCCTTGCGAGCCACGGCGTCAGGTCAGGGGGCGGCGGAAACGGTCGACGGTGCTGACGATGTCGTACGGGTTCTCCACCCGGGAGGTGCCGTCGGGTGACCAGCCTTCGCTTGCGTAGAAGCTGCGGGCGCGGTCGTTGCCCTGGAGCACCCAGAGGATCGCCTCCCTGTAGCCATCAGAAGCAAGCCGACGGCGTGCATCGGCCATCAGCAACCGACCCACGCCGCCCCGGAGACGCCCCGGATCGACGTAGAGCGCGTAGACCTCGCCCAGGCCGCGAGCATCATGGTCGCGTGAGGCCCCGAACGTCACGAACCCGGCGATCCGCTCGCCGGGAGTCGAGGGGGACCCTGGACGAACCTCCCCTTTCGTGAGGGAAGGGTCCCCCTCGACTCCCCCCTCGCCACACTCGACCGCCAGAACGGTCACCGGCGCACCTTCGTCCCCCGACCCGAACGTGTACCGCCCCGCCCGATCCCCTGGATCGAGCCCGTCGAGGAACTCGTCAGGCATCAGCCCGCGGTAGGCCTCCTGCCACGAGCGCACGTGCAGCTCGGCCACCGCCAGCTCGTCGCCACGGCGGGCGTCTCGCAGCTCGTAGGCGTCGAGTGGGTCGCGGCGCGCGTGCTCCATATCCTCTCCGTAGCTTGACCGACGCGACCCGGATCCAGGGCACGGAGACGACGGGGACGACCTTCGTCCTCGTCCCCGGGGCGGGCGCCGACCCACGCGTCTACGGGGCGACGATCGAGGCGCTGCGCGACCTCGGCCACGACGGGATCGCGCCACCGCTGCCGCTCGACCATGCCGACGCGCTCCCGAGCGACCACGCCGCCGCGATCGTCGCCGCCGTCCGGGACCTCGACCGGCCGGCCGGCGACCCCCGCCCCGCCTCGCGGCGGCTCGCCATCCTCGGCCAGTCGCTCGGTGCCTTCTCCGCCTCGCTGGCCGCCGACCGCCTTCGTCCGGACCACCTGATCCTGCTCGCGCCGATGATCCCGAAGCCGGGCGAGACCGCCGACGAATGGTGGGCCGCGACCCGCCACGCCGAGGCGATCGCGTCGCTGCGGGAGCGCTTCGGCCCGCCCGCCGACTGGGACGAGGAGGCGATGGCCGAGCTCTTCTACCACGACGTAGACGAGGCGACGCTCGCCGCGAGCGCCGAATTCGAGGGCGTCCCCGGCACCGGCCTCTTCGAAGAGCCCTTCGCGCCGTCGCACTGGCCCTTCGTCCCGACCACCGTGCTGGTGCCGCGCGACGACCGCATGTTTCCGCTCGAGTTCCAGCGCCGGGTGACGAGGGAGCGGCTCGACGGTCCGGGGATCGACCTGGTCGAGATGGAGGGAGGGCACCTGCCGATGCTCTCGCGGCCGCGCGCCCTGGCCGAGCGCCTGGTCGAGATCGCCGGCTGAGGCGCCGCTCACGCCTGGCTCGCCGCGCGCCGCGTGGCGCCCAAGCCCACCGCCCTGCCTCCTCCCAGAATTGAGCTACGCCTTAGCTTCACCCCATACGTTGAGAGGTCGTGCCACCCCGTTCGCGCCTTCTCCCCGTGCTCTGCGCCGCGCTGGTGCTCGGCCTGGTCGTCGCCGGCTGCGGCGGCGGCTCGAGCAGTTCCAGCAACGCCGCCCAGTCGATCCCGGCGATCGCCGGCGGCGACGCCGTCCCGGCCAAGAACGCGCCGCCGATCGAGCTCACCGACCAGTACGGCAAGAAGGTCGACCTGGCGAAGCTGAAGGGGCACTCGGTCCTGATCGCCTTCCTCTACACCCACTGCACCGACCTCTGCCCGATCGTCGCCGGCAAGGTCCACACCGCCTACGCCCAGATCCCGAAGGCGCAGCGGCCGGTCTTCCTCGCCGTCTCGGTCGACCCCGCCCACGACACCCCGGCCAGCGCCGCCACCTTCAACAAGCGCCACCGGACGACCGGTGAGATCGACTGGCTGCTCGGCTCGCGGGCCGAATTGGAAAAGGTCTGGACGGCGTGGGGCGTGAAGCCCGTGCACAACGCCAACGACCCCGAGGAAATCGAGCACAACGCCGAAATCTTCGCGGTCGACCCGCAAGGCCAGATCCGGGCGCTCTACCCGCCGAACTTCAAGCCGGAAAAGCTCGCGATCGGGACCAAGACCCTGGCGCAGCTGTGAAGCGCGCCTGGCGGGCGGCGCCGCGAGCCCGCTGGGTCGTGGTCGCCGCGGTCGTCATCGCCGCCATCGTCGTCGCCGAGGCGGCCAGCGGCGGTGGCTCCAAGCAGACCGGCCGCGCGGCCCCGCCGCTGCCGGCCGAGGCGCTGCGCCCACCCGGCACCGACCTGGCACAACTGCGCGGCAAGCCCGCCCTGGTCGACTTCTTCGCCAGCTGGTGCACGCCGTGCGGCGAAGAGGCGCCGACGCTGCGCAAGCTCGCCGCCGCGCTCGGCGACCGCGCCACGGTGGTCGCCGTCGACTGGGACGACGCCGGAGCTCCGGCGCGCGCCTTCGTCCGCAAGCACGGCTGGACCTTCCCGGTCCTCGCCGATACCAGCGGCACGACGGGCGAAAGGTACGGCCTGGTCGGGTTGCCGACCTCCTTCGTGCTCAACCCGCAGGGCCGTATCGTCGCCACCTTCCGCGGGCCGCAGAGCGAGGCGACGCTGCGCCGGGCCCTGCTCGAAGCCGCCTAGCTGTAGTCCTCCGAACCGCTTCAGCGTGCCAAAAACCCCTGCAAGCACCCCACCAACGGGGTAGATGACCGGAACATCGGGCAGGGGGCGTGTTGAAGATCCAGAGTCTCATGCAACTACGGAAGGACGACATGAACCACGCCTCAACCCGGCCGGTCGCCCTCCGGATGATCGTCGGGGCGGCCGTTGCGGCGGCTGCGCTCCTCGCCTTCGTCCCCGCCGCCTCGGCGGCTCGGGACCCGATCTCCGGTGGCACCACCGACCTGCACCTGAAGAAGGGCTTCGTGAAGAAGCTGACCAACCTCGGCGTCGGTCTGGTCGGCGTCAGCACCGGCCAGGTCAGCGGCAACAAGATCAGCGTGCCGGTCGCCGAAGGGATGTTCGACCCGACCGACGCGCAGGGTCACATCACCAGCCCGGGCGGGTTCCAGCTGGTCAAGGGCGCGCGCTCGGTGGCGGTCACCGGGATCGAAGTGAACACCGTGCACAGCTTCGTCCGCGCGAACATCGCCGGCGCCCACATGCAGCTCGGCACGTTCGGCCAGCCGGCCACCGGCCGCGAAGGCTTCGGCGCGCGGATCAAGGCCAGCCAGCTGACCCTGACCCAGAAGGCCGCGACGCGGATCTCCAACAAGCTGGGCCTACAGGGCGGCCAGCGGATCAACCAGCGGGTGATGAGCAACGAGTTCAGCATCACCTCGCCGTCCTCGCTGACCATCCTCGGCCAGAACGAAGCGACCTTCGAAGGCGCCCCCGCGGCGTTCAAGAAGCTCGTCGAAAAGGGCGTCGAAGCCTCCGGCGGGGTGAAGCCGATCGCGCCCGCGAAGAACTCGAAAGTCACCAACTTCACCTTCCCGATCTCGGGCGGGACGTTGGCGACGAACTACGCCTCGGGTCAGATCTCGACCACCGGTGGGATCGAAATCCTGAAGAAGGGCAAAACCCTTTCTCCGTTGATGAAGATCACCAACATCCAGGTCGAATTCGCCCAGAAGACGGCGACCGTGGAACTCGAAATCACGCCGAACCCGCCCTTCCCGGGGCAGGCCGGCCGCTCCTCGATCGTCGACCTGGTCTTCCCGGCGAACTCGATCCAGAGCAATCCGACCACGCGCCAGATCACCGTCAAGGGCGCGGAAGCGAAGCTGCAGGCGGTAGCCGCGGCGACGCTCAACCAGGTGTTCAACCAGGGCGGCGAAAAAGCGCCGCCCGCGAGCAGCGAATTCGCCGCCGGCGAACTCTTCGGGACGTTCTCGATGACGCTGCAGGCTCAGTAAGACGGAGCAAAGTCGAAAAGGGCGGCGCCGGGAGAACCTGGCGCCGCCCTTTTTTTGTGCTCCGGGGAGGAGAAGAGGGGGACCCTTCACTCACGAACTGCGGGAGGTTCGCTCCGGGTCCCCCTCTTCTCCTGCCTGCCGCTCAGGAGGTCCAGGCGGAACCGGGAGGACCCGGGGCGTCGTCCTCCTCCCAGCGACGAGGCGAATGCCGGTCGCGGCGTCCACAGCCGCGGCCCCAGCCCCACCCCAGATGCCTGAGGATGAGGACGAAGACCAGGGCGCAGGCGAACCAGGCCACCGGCAAGAGCAGGATCCAGGCGCCCGGCCCGTGCCAATCGGCGAGCGGGGTCGCGAAGGGGAACTGGGACATCGGAGACCTCCTCGGTCGAGCCCGACCCGGCCTCGGCGAGGGCGCGCCAGGCGTATCGTCAATTCAATGAATGTAGCATTCATTGAATTGACGTGCCATTTAGTATGATCCGGCCATGACCAAGAAGCCCGAGACCGCCGCGGCCGCCGCGATCCCCGTGCCGCCCAGGGACGGCCCCCCCGAGGAGGTCCAGATCGCCACCCTGCTGGCGCGCATCGGCGGCCTGCACACGAGCGCCGTCGCCACCGTCCTCGCCCCGCTCGACCTCCGCCCCAAGCAGTTCGGCGTGATGAACATGGTGGCGCTCGCCGACGGTCCCTCCCAGGGCGAGATCGGCGCCGCGATGGGGATCGACCCGAGCGGGCTGATCGCGACGATCGACGAGCTCGAGCAGCGCGGCTGGCTGGAGCGCCGCCGCGATCCCAGCGATCGCCGCCGCAACATCGTCGCCCTCACCCCGGCGGGCCGGACGAAGCTGACCGAAGGCCGCGAGGTCGCCCGCCGCCGCGCCCAGGAGCTGACCGCACCGCTCAGCGCGAAGGAGCGCCGCCAGCTGCGCGATCTGCTCGCGAAGATCGCATAGAGAGCAGCAGCCCGGCGATCATCACCACCACGGCGGCGTTCAGCGCCAGGTCGGCGATGTTCATGCTGCCGCCGTGGGCGCTCGGCGCGAGCCAGTCGACCACGCCGCCGCGCAGCGGCCCCGGCCCGCGCAGCAGCCGGTCGAGGCCGTTGCCGATCGCACCGCCGAGGAAGAGGCCGAGCGCCACGGCCGTCGTCCGGTCGAGCCGCATCCGCGCGATCGCCGCGACCAGGCCGAGCGCCGCGACCACGGTGAAGATCGAGATCAGCACCGTGTGCCCGGCCCAGTGCCCTCCAGGGCCGGCGAAGTTGCGAAAGAGCTGCAGGTGGACGCCGGCGAAGAGGTGCACGGGCGCGCCGTCGGCGGGCAGCAGGTGGGTCGCCAGCTGCTTGGCGAGCTGGTCGGCGACGACGACCGCCGCGGCCACCCCGAAGCCGAGTCGCCGGTAGCGGCTAGGACCCGGGTCGCGCTGTCGCCGTAGGTAGGGCACAGGAAGGAAGGTACCGCCGCCGGCTCAGGGCTCGGTGTGGACGACGACGTCGACGATCCGCGCCGAGCCCTCCGGCCGGCCCCGCCGGATCTCCTGCTCGAGCCGGCGCGCCAGCTCGTGCGCCGCCTCGAGCGTCGCCGCCGGGCTGGCGACGACGTCGACGAAGACGACCAGCCCGAGGTCGGTGGCCAGCAGTCGCAGCCGGCGCGGCGGCGCCCCGGTCCGCCCCGCGACCAGCGCCGCGATCCGCTCCGCCACCGGGTCGCCGTCGTCGGCGCGAGCGCTGAGCGGCTCCTCCAGCGGCTCCAGGTGGGTCTGCACGTCGTCGACCTCGGCCTCACGCCGCAGCGCCGCCTCGATCCGCTCGGCGACCTCGTGTGCGGCGGCGAGCGGCGTGTCGGCGTCGAGCTTCAGGTGCATGGAGACGCCGCAGGCACCGTCGCGGCGGTAGATCGCGATGTCGTGTGCTTCGTGGACGGCGGGCTCGGCGAGGGCGATCGCGAGGGTGCGGGCGCGCAGGTCGAGGCCCTCGCGCAACGGCTCGACGTGGACGAGGACATCGGCGTCGGGGAGGGCGCGACGGACCGCCGCCTCGACCCGGTCGGCGACCCGGTGGCTGGCGACCAGCGCCTGGTCGGGCGCGGCGCCGATCGTCGCGTCGGCGAAGTAGTGGCCGCCCGACTCGCGCAGGCGCAGCTGGCGGAGCTCGACGTCGTCGAGGGCGCGGACCGCCGCTTCGGCCACCGCCTGCGCCTCCAGCGGCGCGGTGTCCATCAGCACCCGCGAGTTCTCGTAGATCAGCCGGGCGGCGGCGCTGAAGATGATCGCGGCGACGACCAGCGAGGCGATCGCGTCGCCCTGCTGGAAGCCGAGCGCGACGGCGACGACGCCGCAGAGCACGGCGATCGAGCCCGCCATGTCGCCGGCGAAGTGATAGGCGTTGGAGCGCAGCGCCGCCGACTTGTACTGCTCGGCGCTGCGCAGGGAGATGGCGACGCGGCTGATGTCGACGGCGAGGGCGATGGCGATCACCGCGAAGACGTACCAGCGCGGGTCAAAGCCGCCATCGCCGCCTGCCCTGAGGCGTTCGATCGCCTCGACCACGACGAAGGCGCCGCCGCCCGAGAGGATCGCCGCCTCGCCGAGCGCCGCGAGGTTCTCCGCCCGCCGGTGCCCGTAGGGGTGCTCGCGATCCGGCGGCTGCCCGCCGAGGCGGATCGCCAGCAACGTGAGGACCGCGGCGATGACGTCGCCGCTCGACTCGATCCCGGCCGAGACGAGGGCCAGCGAGCCGGTCGCGATCCCGGTGCCGAGCTTGAGCACGACGAGGAGGACGGCGGCCCCGATCGAGACCAGGGCGGTCTGGGTCTGGCCACGGGGGATCACGCGAAGAGCCTACGCGGCGCGGCGCGATCGACCCCGGCCGCGCGGAGGATGCGGACCACCCGCTCGGGCTCGTATTTGATCTGGCCGTGGGTGAACCTGAGCGGCGTCAATCCGGCCGCGGTGTGGTCCTGGTCGCGCTCGGCATCCTTGGCCTGTTGGGCCGGGGTGCGGTGGTAGGTGAGGCCGTCGGTCTCGACCACGAGGCCCTGGTCGGGGAAGTGGAAGTCGACCTCGTGGCCGTTGAGGTACACCGAGGTGCGCGGCTTGGGGAGGCCCGCCTGACGGGCGAGGGGGATGAAGACGCGCTCGAGCTCGGAGCGGGTGTAGGCGAAGGTGCGGCGATCCAGGATCGCGCGGAGGCGGCCGACACCCGGCTCGCCGCCGTGGTCGTCGAGGGCCCTGCGCAGGGCGTCGGTGCGGACGAGCCCCAGTTTGTCCGCCTCGTTGATCGCCCGCTCCATCGGCCCGCGCTCGTAACGGGTCGCAAGGTCGATGAGCGTCTGGACCGGCGAGGTGACCGGGATGCCTTCGTAGAGGCCATACCAGCCGGCACCGAGCCGCGGGCATCGATGGACGCGGACTCCGGGGATGCGAATCGGGCCGGGTGCGAGACGCGTCACCTCGATCGAGCTCCTGTCCTCGGTGCCGATCTTGAACAGCGCCGCCGCACTCGAATGACTCAGCGCCGCCACCCCCTCTCCGCCGCAAGCGAGCACCGCCGCCATCCATCTGCCCTGCTGGGTGAGTCCCGGCCTCCCCACCGCGTAGATCCCTCGGCCGATCAGGTGTAGGCGACCACGTGCGATCCGGTGCTGAACGCCGCGACGACTCAGGCCGAGCCCCATCAGCTGCGCCCGGGTCACCACCCCGTGCTGCTTCCGGGCAAGAGCCCAGGCGCTTTCGCGGGCTCGGTCCGGCGCTCGTTCAGTTGAGCACACCATGGTGTGTCCAAGTGAACGAGCGACGCCGACTCGCCCCCGGCGCTCGTGGAGAAGTGCGCTTAGAGCGGGCGGAGGCGGTTGAAACGAGTGGCGGCGCCGCTGGGGTAGAGGCGAGCTTCGGCGCATTTGAGGAGGCCGGAGGCGAGCAGGGCCTCGACCGCAGACTCGATCTCCGCGGCGCCGAGGCCCTCGATCTGCGCCTCGAGAGCCTCTTCGGTCAAGCCTTCCTCGGCGGCCAGGAGGACGGCCCTCAGGACCCTTGCCTGCGCCTCCCGCTCCGCTCGTGACGACCTCCCCGCCATGCAAGCGAGCGTAGCAGAATACGAACGTATGTTCGTATGATTCTGACGGCTTTCAGACCATGCCAAGGCCGCCGCTGACGCCCAGCGTCTCCCCCGTGACGAAGGTCGCGTCGTCGGAGGCGAGGAAGGCGGCCGCGGCCGCCACCTCGAAGGGCTGGCCGAGCCGGCCGAGCTGGGTCTGCGAGCGCATGTTCTCGATCAGCCGTTCGCCGATCTCGCCGATCCCCAGGGCGCCCATCAGGAGGGGCGTCTCGATCGGCCCCGGGGCGATCGCGTTGGCGGTGATGCCGTAGCGGCCGTTCTCGCGCGCGATCACCTTGGTGAAGCCGATCACGCCGGCCTTCGCCGCCGAGTAGACCGCCGAGCCCTTCGAGCCGACGCGGCCCGCCTCGCTGGAGATCGAGACGATCCGGCCGTAGCCGGCTTGCTGCATCCCCGGCAGGGCCGCCGCGGTGCAGTTCAGGACTCCGTTCAAGTTGACGTCGATAACCCGCCGCCACTGCTCGGGCGTGGTCAACGGGAAGAAGCCGAACTCGTCGGTCCCGGCGTTGTTGACCAGGATCGCGAGGTCGTCGATCCCCTCGATCGCGGCGCGGGCCGAGTCGAGGCTGGTGACGTCGAGCTCGGCCGCGTGGCCGTTGACCTCGCCCGCGATCTTCTCCGCCCCGGGCACGTCGATGTCGCCGACCCAGACCTCCGCCCCCTCGGCGGCGAGCCGCTCGGCGATCGCCGCCCCGATGCCGCTCGCGCCACCGGTCACAAGCGCCTTCCGCCCGTCGAGCCTCACGCCCGGCAGCATAGACTTCGCCCCCTTGCGAAGCCAGGACGGAATGCGCGTCGCCCTCCTCGCGGGCGGCACCGGCGGGGCCAAACTGGCGGCCGGGATCCAGGAGGAGATCGGCGCCGACCTCACCGTCATCGCCAACACCGGCGACGACATCGAGACCCTCGGCGTCCACGTCTCCCCCGACCCCGACCTGATCACCTACTGGCTCAGCGGCGAGATCGACGAGGACCGCGGCTGGGGCCTCCGCGAGGACACCTTCCGCGTGCTCGAGCGGATGGCGGAGGTCGGCGCTCCCAACTGGTTCAGCCTCGGCGATCGCGACCTCGCCGCCTGCCTCTACCGCCGCGAGTTCCTCGCCGCCGGCGGCCGGCTCACCGACGCAGCCGCCCAGATTGCCCGCGGCGTCGGCGCCACCGCCACCGTGTTGCCGATGTGCGAGGAGGCGGTCCGCACCAAGGTCCTCACCGAGGTCGGCCGCCGCGACCTGCAGGAATACCTGATCCTCGACGGCGGCAAGCCCGAGGTGCACGGCATCGAGCTCGACGGCATCGCCGAGGCGGAGCCGACCGCCGAGGTACTGGGCGCCCTGCGGGCCGCCGACGCGATCCTCATCGGCCCCTCCAACCCGGTGATCAGCATCGGCCCGATCCTCGCCGTGCCGGGCATGCGCGAGGCGATCGCCTCCGCCCACGCCCCGGTCCTCGCCGTCTCCCCCTACGTCGGCGGGCAGGTGGTCAAGGGCCCGACCAACAAGTTCATGGAAGCGCTGGGACGGCCGACCACGGCGGCGGGCGTCGCCTCGCTCTACGCCGGACTGATCGACGCGATGGTCGTCGACGAGGGCGACCCCGACCCGCCGCCCGCCGACGTCCCCACCATCGCCACCTCGACCCTGATGGACGGCGCCGCCGGCCGGGTCCGCCTGGCGCGCACCGTGCTCGACTACGCGGCGACGCTGATCGACGCATGAGAGCCACCGCGGTGGTGCCGGTGAAGCGCTTCGCGGTGGCGAAGTCGCGCCTCGGCCCGGGGGTCGAGCCGGCCCGCAGACCGGAGCTGGTGGCGGCGATGATCGGCGACGTCCTCGAGGCGATCGGCAAGGCCCGCCTGATCGAGCGCACGATCGTCGTCAGCCGGGAGCCGGCGGCGGCCGAGCTCGCCGCGGCGGCGGGCGCCGAGCTCCTCGGCGACTTCGACGATTCGAGCCACAGCGCCGCCGCGCTGGCGGGCATCGCCGCCGCCGAGGCGGCCGGAGCACGCTGCGTCGCCCTCCTTCCCGGCGACTGCCCCCTGCTCGACCCGCGCGAGCTCGACAAGATGCTGACCGGCGTCCCCGACCCTTACGTCGCCGTGATCCCGGATCGCCACGGGGCCGGCACCAACGCCCTCGTCCTCGCGCCCCCGAGCGCGATCGAGCCGAGCTTCGGCGAGGGCAGCCGCGACCGTCACGTGGCGGCGGCGCGCGCCGCGGGGATCGCTTACGGGGTCGAGGAGCTGCCCTCGCTGGGACTGGACCTCGATACCCCGGCGGACATCGTGGCGCTGACGATGCGAGTGGAGCGCGGCGGCGGCGCGAAGCGCACGGCGAGGGCGCTGGGGATATGAGCGGTGGACGCGGCGAAGCAGCCGAAGTGCGCGTCCGCGCGGTCGTCGGCATACCCGAGATCGAGGCCGGCGATCCGCTCGGGTCGCTGATCGCCCGCCAGGCGGGCGAGCTCGACGACGGCGATGTCGTGGTGATCTCGCAGAAGGTCGTCTCCAAGGCGGAGGGCCGCATGCGGCGGCTCTCGTCGGTGATCCCGGGCGCCGAGGCGAGCAAGCTCGCCCGGGCGATCGGCAAGGAGCCGAACCTGGTGCAGCTGATCCTCGAGGAGTCGGCCGAGGTGATCCGGGCCGAGCGCGGGGTGCTGATCGTCGAGACGAAGCACGGGCTGGTCTGCGCGAACGCCGGGATCGACAGCTCCAACGTCTCCGATCCCGAGTCGGTGCTGCTGCTGCCCGAGGACCCCGACGAGTCGGCGCGACGGCTGCGGGCGGAGATCGGGCGCACGGCGGAGGCGACGATCGGCGTCGTGATCGCCGACAGCTTCGGACGGGCGTGGCGGATCGGCCAGGCCGAGGTGGCGATCGGCTGCGCCGGGCTGGCGCCGCTGGACGACTGGCGCGGGCGCCACGATGCCAACGGGCGCGAGCTGATGGCGACGCAGATTGCGATCGCCGACGAGGCGGCGGCCGCCGCCGACCTCGTCCGCGACAAGGCGGCAGCAGTGCCCGCCGTGGTGGTCGGCGGCCTCGGCCGCTGGGTCGGCGAGGAGGACGGCCCCGGCGCGGCGGCGATCCGCCGGCCGCGCGAGGAGGACCTCTTCCGCTGAACGCCGTCCGCCAATGGCGCGTTCGCAGTTATCCCCGCATAGTGAGGGGAACTGCGAACTCAACCAGTGCGCCCCCGACGCGTTCGCAGTTGTCCCCATATAGCGTGGAGAAGTGCGAACGCGCTCAGCGGGAGGAGACGACGAGGACGGCGGAGCCCTCGATCCGCCCGGCCCGCGCGTCTTCCAGCGCTCGCTGGGCGTGCTCCAGCGGGTAGGTGGTGACGGCGGCGCGCACCGGCACCTCGGGCGCGATCCGCAGCAGCTCCTCGCCGTCGGCGCGGGTCAGGTTGGCGACCGAGCCGAGCGTCCGCTCCTCCCACAGCAGGTCGTAGGAGAAGGCGGGGATCTCGCTCATGTGGATGCCGGCGCTGATCACCCGGGCGCCGCGGGCGCTCGCCTTCAGCGCCTGCACCATCAGCGGCCCGACCGCGGCGAAGACGATCGCCCCGTCGAGCTCCTCCGGCGCCGTCTCCGAGGACCCGCCCGCCCACTCGGCGCCGAGGCTGCGCGCGAACGCCTGTCCCGGACCGTCGCCGTCGCGGGTGAAGGCGAAGACGCGGCGCCCTTCGTGCACCGCGACCTGGCAGAGGATGTGGGCGGAGGAGCCGAAGCCGTAGAAGCCGACCCGCTCCGCCTCGCCGACCAGCCGCAGGGCCCGGTAGCCGATCAGTCCGGCACAGAGGAGCGGCGCCGCCTCGGCGTCGGAGTAGAGGTCCGGGATCGGGAAGCAGAAGTCCTCCGCGGCGACGGTGAGCTCGGCGTATCCGCCGTCGACGTCGTAGCCGGTGAACCTGGCGTGCTCACAGAGGTTCTCCCGCCCTTCGCGGCAGTAGCGGCAGGTGCCGTCGGCCCAGCCGAGCCAAGGGACGCCGACCCGCTCGCCGATCGCAAAGCGCTCCGCGCCCTCCCCCGCGCCGACCACCTCGCCGACGATCTGGTGTCCCATCACCAGCGGCAGCTTCGGCGCGCCCTGCAACTCGGCGTCGTAGATGTGGAGGTCGGTGCGGCAGACGCCGCAGGTGCGGACCGCGAGCTTCACCTGCCCCGGACCGGGCTCCGGCTCGGGGATCTCCGCCAGCCGCAGTGGGCGGCCGGGCTGATCGAGGACCATCGCGCGCATCGCCAGGCGATGATCGCGGATCGGGCCGTCGCGCTAGACGCCGGCCGCCGGGTAGGTCTCGAGGATCTCGTAGAGCGTCGTCCGCTGGGCGGGCGTGCGGCCGGCGGCGCGGGCGGCGGCGATCAGGTCCTCGGGGTCGAGGCGCACCCCGTGCTGGGACCCGGCCATCCGCGAGATGTTCTCCTCCATCAGCGTCCCGCCGAGGTCGTTGACCCCCCAGCGCAGCGCCTCGGTGGCGCCCTCGAGGCCCATCTTCACCCAGCTCGCCTGCAGGTTCGTGATCGTCCTCCCCAGCGCCAGCCGGAAGGCGGCGGTGTGCTTGAGGTTCTCCTGCACGGTGATCTCCTCGATCCCGTGGGTGCGCCCGAGCAGCGTGTTGAAGGGGATGAAGCTGAGCGGCACGAACTCGGTGATCCCGCCGGTCCGTTCCTGCAGTGAGCGCACCACCGTCATGTGACGGGCGAGCTCGCGCGGCTCCTCGATGTGGCCGAACATCACGGTCGAGGTCGAGCGCAGGCCGGCCCGGTGGGAGGCCTCGATGATCTCGATCCAGCGCGCCACCGGGAGCTTGTTGGGCGAGATCCGCTGGCGCACGCCGTCGTCGAGCACCTCGGCCGCCGTCCCCGGGGTCGAGCCGAGCCCCTGGTCGAGCAGGTATTCGAAGACTTCCCCGGGCTCCTTGCCGGAGCGCTCGCAGGCGTGGTTGATCTCCATCGGCGAGTAGGCGTGGAGGTGGAGCTGCGGCGCTGTCTCCTTGGCGAGGCGCAGCCAGCGCCCGTACTCCTCCAGGGTCAGGTCGGGGTGGATGCCGCCCTGCATGCAGATCTCGGTGGCGCCGAACTCGACCGCCTCGGAGATCCGCGCGGCAAAATCGGGCTCGGCCACTTCGTAGGCGTCCGGGGAGCGCCTGCCCTGGCCGAACCCGCAGAAGGCGCAGCCGACCACGCAGATGTTGGTGAAGTTGATGTTGCGGTTGACGACGAAGGTGACGAGGTCGCCGGCCAGTTCCTGGCGGAGCTCGTCGGCGGCGATCCGCATCTCCTCGATCACCTCGGGGCGGGTCTCCGAGAAGAGCGCCGTCAGCTCGTCTTCGGAGAGCGCGACACCGTCACGGCCCTTCTCGATCGCCCGGGGCGCCAGCCCGGCGTCGATGCTCTCTTCCGAGCGCCGCCCCGAGCCGCGGCGCGGGATGAAGCTCCAGTACTTCAGCTTGATCACGTCGAGGACGCCCTGCTCCATCCAGTCCATGTCCATGTACTGGGGGTAGACGCACAGGCGCTCGGTCAGCGCGTAGC
Source organism: Actinomycetota bacterium (assembly GCA_018268575.1). Lineage (GTDB taxonomy): Bacteria > Actinomycetota > Thermoleophilia > Solirubrobacterales > 70-9 > VAYN01. The sequence goes on along the minus strand of JAFDWF010000201.1, from coordinate 61,808 downwards.
CCCGCGGCGCCAGCTCCTTGCGCACCTGGTGTGGCGAGGGGAAGGGCTCCTCCGGGGAGATGTGGTCGCCGTTGGCGGAGAGGCCGCCGAGGTCCGTCGCCCCGGCTTCGACCAGCTCCGGCCACCAGTCCGAGAGGTTCGGCGGCACCTGCACCCCCACGTCGGGCATCAGCCGCCTGCACTCGACGATCAGGCACTTGATCTCCTCGATGCCGACCGGATTCGCCCAGCCGGGGAGCGGCACCTCGGCACCGACCTGTCCCTCGCCGCCCCAGCGCGCCTTCGAGGCCTCCTCGGCGATCTCCGCCACCTCGGCGCCGTGGTAGCGCGGATGGGGGACGAAGTTCTGCAGGATGATCTCCTGGATGTGGCCGTACTCGGCGTGGAGCGCGGCGATCGCTTCGAGGGATTCGACACGCGAGTCCGGGCTCTCGCCGATGCCGACGAGGATCCCGCTGGTGAAGGGGATCTTCAGTTCGCCTGCCGCCTGGATCGTGGCCAGGCGCTCAAGCGGGTGCTTGGTCGGGCTGCCGGCGTGCACCGTCTCCATCAGGCTCGGGTCGACCGACTCCAGCATCAGCCCCTGGGACGCGGTCACCTCGCGCAGTCGCGCCAGGTCCTCCTTCGAGAGCACTCCCAGGTTCGTGTGCGGGAGCATCCCCCGCTCGAGCGCCCGCTCGCAGGCCCAGACGACGTAGGAGGTGAAGTCCTCGTGGCCCCAGGCGGCGAGGCGCTCGGCGACGACGGGGTTGACCTCGGGGCGCTCGCCGGTGAGGACGAGCAGCTCCTTGGTGTTCCGTCTCAGTGCTTCGTCGAGGATCCGTTCGACGTCGACGGGCGCGTGCAGGTGGGCCTGATGCGTGGCAAAGGCGCAGTACTTGCAGTAGCACTGGCACGTCCGCGACAGGGACAACGTGAAGTTTCGGGAGAAAGTAACCCGCTGCACCCCGGCAAAGCTACAGGGCGCGCCGGCTCGGCCGGACGCGCCCTGTGCGAAACGGGAGGTTTGGCCCGGCGCCTGGCTCCGGGCGCCGCCCTAGGCTTTTTTCGGATCGGCGGGGCCGGCGCCTTTGCCGCCGCGCGCCGCCGCCGGGGCCACCCGCTGGGGCGGCTCGCTCGGGGAGAGGCCACCGCCCTCGATCACGAAGCGCCAGACGCCCACGGCGACCAGCGCGCCGACCACCGGGCCGACCAGGTAGGGCCAGACGCCGCCCCATTCGTTGGAGACGAGGGCGGCGCCGAACCAGCGGGCCGGGTTGTAGCAAGCGCCGGTCAGCGGGCCTCCGACCATGACGATGAAGACGAAGGTGGTGCCGATCGCCAGCGGGCCCCAGTCCTTGAGGCTCTTGGTCGAGAAGACGACGGCGAGGATCACCAGCACGAGGGCGAAGACGCCGATCGCCTCGACCGCGGCGCCGGCGACGTTGCCGGAGAGCATCGGGCTGATCGAGCCGGCGCCATAGTGGACGGCGCGACCCTCGTCGAGCAGGAGGCCCTTGGTCAGCAGCGCGCCGAGCACCGCGCCCGAGCACTGGGCGAGGATGTAGATCACCGCGTCGATCACGCTGATCTTGCGGATCGTCGCCGCGGCCAGGGTGACGGCCGGGTTGAAGTGCCCGCCGCTGACCGCGCCGAACATGCAGATCACGCCGAACAGCGCCAGCCCCTGGACGAAGCCGACGACGGCGAAGTCCGAGCCGAACGAGGTCGACGAGCCGACCGACACGTAGAGAGTGACGACGCTGGTGATGAAAAAGACCAGCAGGAAGGTGCCGATCAACTCCGCGAGATACGCAGAAAGTCCTTTTTGCTCCAGCTCCACTCTCTGATCCCCTCCTAGAAGATTTGTCCCTAACCGGTGCCCCCGCCAAAAGGGAAGCGGCGGCAGTCTACCCATATTTGCTCAAGGAATTAGGGTGGCCCGCAGATGAGACGGGCTGCTGCGCTGCTGGCGGCCGCCCTGCTGCTCGCCGGCGTCGCCGGCTGCGGCGGGAGCGGCGCTGAACCGGGCGCGCCGAAAGGCGCGACCGTCGTGCTCGATTTCACCCCCAACGCGGTCCACACCGGCATCTACGCGGCGCAGGCCGAGGGCTACTACGAAGACCGCGGAATCGACCTCCAGATCCAGGTCCCCGGCGAATCGACCGACGCGCCGAAGCTGCTCGCCGCCGGCCGCACCGACTTCGCGATCCTCGATATCACCGACCTGGCCATCGCCGACGAGAAGGGGCTCGAACTGGTCGGCCTGATGCCGATCGTGCAGCGGCCGCTGGCCGCGGTGCTGGCCCGCGCCGAAGGTCCGGTCGCCCGCCCGCGCGAGATGGACGGTCATACGGTCGGCGTCACCGGCCTCCCCTCCGACACCGCCGTGGTCGAATCGGAGGTGAGCGCCGACGGCGGCAACCCGCAGGGGGTCGACGAAGTGACGATCGGCTTCAACGCGGTGAGCGCGCTGGCGGCGGGCAAGGTCGACGCGGCGACCGGCTTCTGGAACGCCGAGGCGGTCGAGGCGCAGCGCAAAGGCATCCCCCTGCGCGTCTTCAAAGTCGACGAATACGGAGCGCCGCCCTATCCGGAGCTGGTGCTGACGACGACCCGCAAGGAGCTGGAAGCCGAACCGCAGCTGGTCGAGGCGATGGTCGCCGCGACCCGCCACGGGTACCGCTTCACCGAGAGGCAGCCACAGAAGGCGCTCGGCGACCTGCTCGCCGCCAACCCGAGCCTCGAACGGGCCGACCAGGAAGCCCAACTCGAAGTCCTCCTCCCCGTCCTGCACCCGCTGCCGTTCGACCAAGCGGTGCTGAGGGAATGGTCTGCCTGGGCGAGCGCCCACGGCCTGCTGCCACGACCGGTAGACGTCCCCAGGACGTTCGACCTCGCCGACTAGCCCTCGCGGGCGCGTTCGAGCAGCGCCGCGACGAGCTCCGGCAGTTCGCGCGACATCCGCGAGCGGGGCACGACCTGGGCCAGGCCGGCGGCCTCGGCGCGTGCCTTCGTCTCGGCGTCGACGTGGGAGTAGTAGCCGAGCACCGGCACCCCGGTCGCCGCCAGCTCCGCCGGGTCGGCGACTTCGAGGTCGGCGACGATCAACTCGGCCTCGTCCAGCGGCGCGCCCTCGACCGAGCGGGCCAGGACCACGTGGTGCCCGGCGGCGGTCAGGCCGGCGTCGACCCGGCTGGCGAGCATCAGGTCGGTGGCGATGCTGACGACGCGGGCCATCGGTGCTCCAGCGGGCGCCGCCTCAGATGCTGCGGCGCTCGCGGAACTCCTCGCGGACGCTTTCCGGGCGTCCCCACATCTGCACGACCTCGGAGCGACCCTCGCGCACCTCGGCGACCCGCAGCTCGCCGGCGATCCCCTCCGCGTCGAGCTTCGCCAGCACGCCCTTCACCGTCTCCGCCGCGGCCGCGTGGCCGAAGCTGTGGGCGACGACCAGGCGCCAGTGCCGCTCGATGGGCCGGTTGTAGACCTGCGCGTTGACCTGGCTGACGAAGACCGCGGTGTCGATGTAGCGGCTCTCGTCGTCGATCCGCAGGTCGACCTCGAGGTCGGTCCAGTCGGGCGGCAGCGCGTCGACGATGCGCTGGAAGTCCTCGGCAAGTGCCATCGCCGCGAAGGGTACCGTTCCGACCGCGCGACGGTCCCCGCGCCCGCCTACCCGGCGACGAACTCGTAGAGCAGGAAGACGTTGAGGGCGATGATCAGCCCGGCGAGCACTCCCGCCACCGCGCTCAGCCAGCGCGGGTTGACCAGCGCGCCCATCACCTCGCGCTTGGCGGCGATCAGCAGCAGCGGCACCAGCGCGAAGGGGATCCCGAACGAGAGCACCACCTGCGAGCCGACCAGCGCGTCGGTCGGGTTGACCCCGATCGCCAGCACCAGCAGGGCGGGCGCGAGGGTGATCGCGCGACGCAGGAAGAGCGGGATCTGGCGGTGGATGAAGCCCTGCATCACCACCTGCCCGGCGAGCGTGCCGACCGAGGAGGAGGCGAAGCCGGAGGCGAGCAGGGCGATGCCGAAGATCGTCGCGGCGCCGTTCGAGTCCATCTGCTGCAGCCCGTGGTAGGCGCCTTCGATCGTTTCGATCCCGGCCAGGCCGGTGCCGTGGAAGAGCGCCGCGGCTACGATCATCATCGCCAGGTTGACCAGCCCGGCGATCGCCAGCGCGATCACCACGTCGACTTTCTCGAAGCGCAGGATGCGGCGGCGCTCGTCCTCGTCGCGGCCGACGATCCGGTGCTGGGTCAGCGCCGAGTGCAGGTAGATCACGTGCGGCATCACCGTCGCGCCGACGATGCCGGTCGCCAGCAGGATGCTCTCCGTGCCGCCGAAGCCGGGGACGAAAAGGTGGCGGGCGACTTCGCCGCCGTCCGGCGAGGCGTCGAGGAGCTCATAGGCGAAGGCGACCACGACGACGCCGACCAGCACCGTGATCGCCGCCTCCAGCTGGCGGAAGCCGCGCCGCTGCAGGGCGAGCAGGGCGAAGGTGCCGGCGCCGGCGATCAGCCCGGCGACGAACAGCGGGATGCCGAAGAGGAGGTTGAGGCCGAGCGCGGCGCCGACGATCTCGGCAAGGTCGCAGGCCATCGCGACCACCTCCGCCTGCAGCCAGAGACCGATCGAGGTGCGCCGCGAATAGCGTTCGCGGCAGAGCTCGGCGAGGTTCTTGCCGGTGGCGATGCCGAGCTTCGCCGACTGGGCCTGGACCAGCATCGCGACCAGGTTGGCGGCGAGGACGACCCAGAGCAGCAGGTAGCCGAACTTGGCGCCGCCGCTGACGTTGGTGGCGAAGTTGCCGGGGTCGATGTAGGCGACCGCGGCGATGAAGGCGGGGCCGAGGAACGGCCAGATCCGGGCCAGCCCGCGGTTGTGGCCGGCCAGCGAGGCGCGCGCGGCGCGGGCGACGGCGGCCTCGCCGGGGAGCGCCTGCTCGGCTTCCGAGCGCGCCGCGGGAGGGGTCACGGCCTCGCCCCCGGCGTCGTCGGTCGGCCCGGCGAGGGCGGCATCGGCGGCTCCAGGTCAGGGCCGGGGATCGGCGTCCCGTGCGGGTCGTGGCTTGGTTCGCCGAGCTTCGCCGCGATCAACGCCTCGAGGTCCTCAGAGATGTAGTGCTCGAGCACCTCGGCCTCGGCGTGGACCTGGTCGTGCGGCATCCCCAATGCCTCGGCGAGGAAGGACTCGATCAGCCGGTGGTGCCGGATCACCTCCAGGGCCACGCGCTCCCCGGCCGGGGTGAGACTGACGCCCTTGTAGGGGACGTATTCGGCGAGGCCGAGCTCGGCGACCTTCTGCAGCATCGCGGTGGCGGTCGCCGGGGTGACGCCGAGGCGGGCGGCGACCTCGCCGGTGGGGACGAGGGCGTCGCGGTCGAGGCCCAGCACGTAGACGGCCTTGCAGTAGTCCTCGATGGCCTGAGATTTAGACATGTCGAAAACAGAGTTTAGACACATCTAAAAGCGGAGCGGCGCGGCTTCCTAGAATCCGGGCCATGAACGTGACCGTCGAGCTCGACGCCCAGTACCGACAGCTGCGAGAGGAGTGCGGCGTGCTCCCCCGCGAGCGCGGCTTCATCGACGTGCTCGGGCCGGACGCGGCGGAGTACCTGCAAGGGCAGCTGACCAACGACGTCGAGGCCCTGGGCGTCGGCGAGGGCCAGTACGCGGCGCTGCTCGACCGCAAGGGGCACATGCAGGCCGACCTGCGGGTGCTGCGGGTGGGCGAGGAGGCGATCCTCCTCGACACCGAGCCGGCGACCAAGGACCTCGCCCTCCGTCACCTGACGATGTACTCGATCGGGCGCGAGGTCTCGGTCACCGACGCGACCGCGGAGCGCGGAGCCGTCTCCCTGATCGGGCCGCGGGCGGCGGAGCTCGCCGGGACGCCGCCGCTGCCGGAGTTTGCCAACGAGGCGACGACGGTCGCGGGCGTCGATGTCGTGGCGGTCGGCACGCGCGACGGGATCGATCTGCTCCTGCCGCTCGCCGAGCGCGACCGCGTCCTCGCCGCCTTGGTCGAGGCCGGAGCGGTCGAGGTCACCCCGGAGGCGGCCGAGATCGTCCGGGTCGAGGCCGGGGTCCCCCGCTTCGGCGCCGAGATGGACGACGCCACGATGCCCGCCGAGGCGGGCATCGTCGAGGACGCCGTCAGCTTCACCAAGGGCTGCTACATCGGCCAGGAGACCGTCGCCCGCCTCCACTACAAGGGCAAGCCGAACCGCCACCTGCGCGGGCTCAAGCTGAGCGCCGCGGCGACCCCCGGCGCCCCCCTGCGCCTCGGCGAGAAGGAGGTCGGCGCGCTCGGCGGCGCCGTCGTCTCCCCCGCCCTCGGGCCGATCGGCCTGGCGATCGTGCGTCGCGAGGCCGAGCCTGGCACCGAGCTCGCGGTAGGTGAAGATGGCGTTACGGCTGAAGTCGTCGCCCTCCCCTTCGGCTAGATTCACCCCCAGATGGGGGTTCTCGGGAGAGCCAAGGTCGCGGGGGGCGGCGCGCTCGCCGCGCTGATCCTGGCCGTGGCCGGCGCCGGGTGCGGCGCCGAGAGCCATCCCAACGAACCGCGCCCCGCGGTCCCGACCCGGGTCAGCGTGATCATCGGCCCAGGCGGCGTGACCGTGCAGCCGCGGCAGATCGCGATGGGCCCGGAAAAGCACCAGCAGCTGCCGCAAAACCAGAACCACCCGCAGCCGCCGATCAAGACCCAGGCGCCGCTTGCCGTCGTCTTCGTCACCGCCAACCAGACCGGCAGCAAGGCGAAGCTGCAGATCAAGGGCCCGAAGTCCTCGACCTCGCCGCAGATCGGCCCCCGCAGCCCCGGCACCTACTCGGCCGCCCTCTCGACCGGCCGCTACACGATCTCCGCTGTCGGCGTGCCCGGCACCCCGGCGACGCTCAGGGTCGGGCCGTACCGGGCCTCGTCGAAGAACGACCTGCTGCTGCCCTGAGGGGGAAGCTGGCGCCCGGGTGGGGTTCGGGCCGGGTAGGGCTGGCGCCCGAGTGGTCCGGGCCTGACCGATCGGAGCTCAGGCCTCCCGGGCGTCCCGGAGGCGACCCGGGCAGGCTGTGGCCGCCTCCGGGACGCCCGGGACGAGGGGTCTTGCGGGGGGAGCTGGCGCAGGGACGGGCCTGCGCGGGGGGAGGACCCGGCGCAGGGACGGGTGCGTGGCGGGGAGATCGGCCACTCGCTGCCGTATGCGGATGGCGCATACGGCAGCAGGGCGTCTCCGTAACGGGACGGAGGGATGCGACGTCTCCGTGACGAGGCCGAGGAAAGACGCCACGAAGACCGTGCGATCTACGCGGGTCCCGCCCGGGAGATCCATGATCCGGCGGGATCCCCGCCGGATCATGGTCGGTCGGTGACGAAGGGTCCACGATCGCAGGGAAGGCGTGAGCCTTCACGGGGAGTTTCGGAGGCCCCGTCTCGCGCTGCGTCTTCGTAACGGTGGAGGAAGCGTGGAACCGGTGACGTCTCCGTCACGTCTCCCGCGCGGTTCCCGGCGTCTTCCTCACGTCTCCCGCGGCACCCTCACTCCGCTGTTCCTTATGGCCACCATCCCGGCATAAGGAACAGCGGAACGTAGGACCCTCGCCGCTTCCCCCATGACCCGGCCTTCTCGGAGGCGGCCACAGCCTGCCCGGGTCGCCTCCGAGAAGGCCGCGTCCCTTCCCCCGGGCGCCAGCCGGCGACGCGAACGCCGTGAGCAATCGATCTTGCACTTCCACCCGGGACCACGCACAGAGCTAAATCCACGCTCCTTGCGGGCTTCCGAACCGCCGTTGCCGTCCGCCCCACGCGCAACCATCGACGGTCCAGATGACCGCCCTGCTCGCCATCGTGATCCTGCTCCTCGTCGCCGTCGTCGCCGGGCTCCTCTACGCGCTGCTCAGGCGCTCGGAGGAGCCTGCCACCGAGCCGCTCGACGTGCGTGCAGCGGTCGCCGAGGCGACCTCCGCCGCGGTCGCCGACCTGCAGCGGATGAACGAGGAGTCGCGCAAGGTCGATGCCGCCAACGCCGCCGCCGCCCTCGACCGGCGCCAGCACGAGATCGACCGGCGCCAGGCCGAGATCAAGGCGCTGACCGAGCGGATCGCCCGCGGCCAGGAGAAGATCGAGGCCGAAGTCCGCAAACGCGGCGAAGTCGACCTGCAGACCCGCACTTTGCTCGAGCAGGTGGGCCAGACGGTCGGCAACCTGAACTCCGAGACCGCCGGCCTGAAGAAGGCGCTGCGCCAGCCGCAGACCCGCGGCCAGTGGGGCGAGATGCAGCTGCGCCGCTGCATCGAGATCGCCGGGATGACCGAGCACGTCGACTTCGAGCTGCAGGAGACCCTGCGCACCGAAGACGGCGCGCTGCGCCCCGACGCGCGCTTCCTGCTCCCCGAGGGCCGCAGCTTCGTCGCCGATTCGAAAGTCCCCTTCGACGCCTTCCTCGACGCCCAGGAGGCGGAGGACGAGAGCACCCGCCAGGTCCACCTCGCCCGCCACGCGCGGCAGGCCCGCGAGCACGTGCGCAGCCTCAGCACCAAGGACTACCAGGGCCAATTCAAGGCCGGGGAGACTCCCGACCTGGTCGTCTGCTTCATCCCCAACGAGCCCGCCATGCACGCCGCCCTCGCCGCCGACCCGGAGCTCTTCGACTACGCCCTCGAGCGCAACGTGCTCCTCGTCGGCCCCACCTCGCTGATCGGCCTGCTGCGGACGATGGAGCTCGGCTGGCGCCAGGAGCGGATGGTCGCCGAGGCGGCCGAGATCGCCGAGGCGGCGGGCACCCTGCACGCGCGCTTCTCGCGCTTCCTCGGCGAGTTCGAGCGGGTCGGAAAGGGCTTGACCACGGCGGCCACCGCCTACGACAAGGCGGTCGGCTCGATGGAGGCGAGGCTGCTGCCGCAGCTGCGCAAGGTCGAGGGCATGGGCGTCGCCCCCGGCAAGGAGATCGAGCCGCCCGAACCGACCCACATCACGGTCCGCCAGGTCACCGCGCCCGAGCTACGCGAGGCACCCGAGGAGCGCTCGCCCGCCGGCGAGCGCGACGCGGCGTAGGCCACACACATCTAGGATCTCTCGCGGCAGGCGGGAAACCAAGACGGAGGCAAGCTTTGGCTGTGGACACCAGCAACCTGACCCAACTGGACGTCGAGCCGGGAACGCTCCCGGAGACGATGGCGGCGTGGGTGATCCGGCAGGAGCGCGAAGGCGAACCTAAGGACGCCTTCCAGCTCGAGCAGATCGAGGTCCCCGAGCCGGGCGCCTTCGAGGTGATCGTCCGGGTGATGGCGGCCGGGGTCAACTTCAACAACGTCTGGGCGGCGCTGGGCAAGCCGGTCTCGGTCTTCGGCTACGGCGACCATCCCGAGTACGGTCACCACATCGGCGGCTCCGACGCCTCCGGCATCGTCTGGAAGGTCGGCGAGGGCGTCACCCGCTGGAAGCCCGGCGACGAGGTCGTCGTCCACTGCAACCAGGCCTCCTACGAGGACGTCGAGGTGCACGGGCTCGACCCGCTCGCCGCGCCGAGCCAGCGGATCTGGGGCTATGAGACGACCTGGGGTTCGTTCGCCGAGTTCACCAAGGTGCAGGCGCAGCAGCTGCTGCCACGCCCCCAGAACATGAGCTGGGCCGAGGCCTGCTCCTACGGGCTCACCTACTTCACCGCCTACCGGATGCTGATCGACCAGTGCAAGCTGCAGCCGGGCCACAACGTCCTGATCTGGGGCGCCGCAGGCGGCCTCGGCGTCTTCGCCACGCAGCTCTGCAAGGCGGCGGGCGCCAACGCGGTCGGCGTCGTCTCCAACGCCGAGAAGGGCGAGCTGGTCAAGCAGCTCGGCGCCGTCGACTACATCGACCGCTCCGAATTCGGCGAGATGATGCGAACCGACGCCAACCTCACCGACCCGGCCGCCGACAAGGAGCGCTTCCGCGCCTCGCGCGGCTTCGCCAACCGGGTCAAGGAGATCCTCGGCGATTCCCCCGACATCGTCTTCGAGCACGTCGGCCGGGCGACCTTCCCGACCTCCGTCTACGTGGTGAAGCCGTTCGGCAAAGTCGTCATCTGCGGCGCCACCTCCGGCTTCCAGCTCGACTTCGACGTCCGCTACCTGTGGATGCGCCAGAAGCAGATCATCGGCTCCCACTTCGCCAACGCGTACGAGTGCATGCGGGCGAACCAGCTGATGGCCGAGGGCAAGGTGCGCCCCGTCCTCTGGCAGACGATGGGGTTCGACGGCGTCCCCGTCGCCCACCAGCTGATGCACGAAAACAAGCACCTCGGCAAGATCGCCGTGCTGGTCGGCGCCGAGTCCGAGGACGCCGGCAAGACCGAGGAGGGCCCGGGGGCGATCCGGGCGGAGGTCGGGGCGTAGCTACGCCCGCGGCGACGATGCGAAAGGATCAGGAGATGCTCTACGTCTGCAGACTCGATTGGCACATCGCGCCACTGCGGGGCGACCGCTGGCTCAACGCCTGGGAACCGGCGGTGGAAAAGTGCACCGCCTACGGCGCCAAGAGCTGGTCGCTGACCCGCGCGGTGGACGACCCGCTCGCCTTCCAGCAGACGATGGTCTGGGAGGACAAAGCCGACTTCGAACGCTATTGGTACTCGCAGGAGATCGCCGAGATCCGCGAGTCGGTCGTCGCCTGGTACGTCATCCCGCTGCTGCCGACCTGGCACACCCTGCTCGCCGCCGAGTCCATAGTCGCCTCCGGCGTCTGACCGACGCGAGCATCCCGGGGGGCCGGACGCGTCCCCCCGACCCGCCAGCATGGCTCGATGGACTCGCGAAGCCTGACGCGTAACGTCGGCTGGCTCTGGGCGGGATACGTCGGGCGGGCGGGCGGCTACTTCCTCCTGATCGTCGTCCTCACCCGCGCCCTCGGCACGGCCGGGTTCGGCGTCGTCTCGCTCTTCCTCGCCCTCACCCTCGGAGTCTCCCTGGTAGCCGGGTCGTGGCCGTTCCTGGCGGTACCGGTCCTGAGCGCCGGCGACCGCTCGATCGGCGCCGCCTTCCGGCCCTCGCTCTACGTCGCCGCCCTGGCGACCGGCGCCAGCCTGCTCGTCGCGATCCCCCTCGCCGTCGCGCTCGGCATCGACTCGCCGACCTCGCTGGTCTGCGTCGTCCTCTCGGCGGTCGCCCTCGTCGGCCTACAGGGGATCTTCGCCGTCCAGCAGACCGAGGGCCGGATGGGGGAGATCGCGGCCCTGCAGACGCTCGAGCGGGTGATCGCCCTCGCCCTGGCACTGGCCATCGTCGCCGCCACCAGCCTCGGCGTGATCGGCTCCCAGGTCCTGCTGACGATCGCCTCGGTGGTCACCTTCGCGATCGCGGTCGTCGTCGTCGAGCGGCGCCAGCGCCTCTTCCGCGCCCCCACCGAGGAGATCCCCGACCATCCGATCGGCACGGTGATGGGCGCGGTCGGCGCGATGGCGATCGTCAGCCTCGCCTCCTACGGCGTCGCCTACGCCGACATCTTCATCCTCGCGATCTTCCGCTCCGACGCCGACGTCGGGATCTACTCGCTCGCCTACCAGGTCTTCACCTTCGTCACCGCCCTGACCAGCTACTGGCTGGTCGCCGCGCTGCCCGAGCACGCCCGCTCGACCGCCTCCGGCCAGGAGCTCAAAGAGCAGCTGCCGACCCCGCGCCTCCTCACATACCTGGGGCTCTGGGCGACCCTGGTGGGTGTCACCGGCGTCGTCGCCGCCTTCGTCCTGCCGGTCGTCTTCGGCTCGGGGTTCGAAGGCACCGCGGCCCCGCTCCTGCTGCTCCTCGGCGGCAGCGGCGTCTTCTCGGTCATCTACTACGCGCTCCTCGCCGCCCTGGTCGGCGCTCGGCGCAGCGAACTGGTCGCCCGCGTCTCGATCGCCTCGGTCGCGGTCAATATCGGCCTCGACCTGATCCTGGTCCCCCCCTTCGGCGTCGTCGGCCCGAGCTTCGCGACGATGGGACAGACCCTGGTCGGCACCTTCGCCCTCGCCTTCGTGGTGCTCGGCCGGGAGGCCTGCCTGATGATCGCAGCGGTGAGCGCGCCCGTGGTGGCGACCACCATGCTGCTCGCGATTCAGCCGAGCAGCGTCCCGCTCGCCGCGCTCGCACTGCTCGCCGCGCTCGCCACCGGCCTCTGGGCCCTCCGCCACGGCGGCCTGATCACAGGCCTCCGCCTTACCTCGCGAGGATCCTCCAGCTGAAGACCCTCGCCGGGCCGCGCCCGCCGGAGGCGCCGATCGCGTAGACGCGGAACTTATGGCTCCCCGGCTTCAGCGCCCGGTATACCCGCGGCGAGCGGCAGGCGAGGAACCTGCCGCGGTCGAGCTTGCAGCGGAAGCGGGCGGCGGCGGAGCCGGAGAAGGCGAACTTCGCCGTCCTCGACCTCGTCCGCTTCGCCGGGTGCCGCCTCAGGCTCGGCTTGGCGACGGTCCCGGGCCCCGCCACCTCGCCCCCGGCCCCTCCGGCTCCGCCACCGCCGTGGCCGCCGCCCCCGTCGGGGCTGCAACTTCCGGCGGCGCCCCCGGCCGATCGGTAGATCGCCGTGTAGGTCCCGGCGGCGTCGGTCGGGACCTCGTGCACGCGGGCGCCGCCGTCGCACCACCGTTCGAAGGTGTAGGCGACCCCGCCGACCTGCGCGGTTTCCGGCGCCGCGACATCGGTGCGGGAGCCTTCGATCGCGAGGAATTCGCCCGGCGTCACGACTTTCGTTTCCCCTACCGCGATCGGGATGCCGGCCGGCTCGGAACGGAGCTGCAGCGGCACCGGGCGAGCCTTGACTTTGACCGAGGCTTCGGCGGTCAGGCCGCGCGCGTCGGTGGCGCTGAGGATGAAGTTGACGTAGGAGGGATAGGAGTGGTCGGGCGCCCCGACGGTCCCTCCGGCGACGCCGGGGAAGATCTGGATCGGGTGTTCGTGGCAGCTCGACGCTTCGAAGGGACAGTGCAGCAACCGCGTCTTCCAGTACAGGTCTTCGGCCGGCAGCGCCGCCCCGCTCCCTTCCTCCGCCACCGCCGAGCCCGCGAAGTGGATCGGCTGGGCGACCTTCCAGGTGAGGATCGGGGACGGTTCGGAGATCGTCACCTTCGGCGGCGCATCGCCGGGGAAGACGGTCAGCTTCGCGACCGAGCTCTTGCCGGTCTGGACGTCTTTGACCCGGACCGCGACGACGACGTTATGGGTGCCGTCGGCGTAGGTGAATTGCTGCGTCGGTGCGTTCGAGCCGTCGTTGAATTCGCCGTTGCCGTCGAGGTCCCATTCGTACTTGAGCGTGTCGCCGGCCGGGCCGGTGGATTCGCCCGCGTCGAATTCGACCTGCAACGGCGCCGGGCCCCAGGGATGGCCGACCGTCTTCAGCTTGGCGGTGGGCGCCCCCGGGTCGTAGGAGATCTTGTTGATCGTCCCTTCGTAGAGGCTGACGTAGTAGATCGATCCGTCCGGGCCTTGCTCGAGATCGACCCCCGGGTAGTTGGTCCCTTCCGAGAGGAAGGGCCGCACGGTCGACGGATCGGGTTCGCGGTCTTCGCCGTCGGCGAGCATCACGTAGATGCAGCCGCGGACCGAGTCGGCGAAGAAGAGGGCGTCGTCGTATTCGCTCGGATAGGTCGAGCCTTCGTAGAAGGCCGAGCCGGAGATCGCCGAGCCGGAGCTGTGGGAGCACTTGTCGCCGGGCGCGACCGGCGAGGTGTGCGAGTAGTAGAAGAAGGGCGTCGCGGTCGAGCCTGGCGTGTCGTAGAGCCGGTTGCAGGCATTCAGACCGAGCACTTCGAATTCGAAGTTGCGGCCGAGGCCTTCGTAACAGGGCCAGCCCGAGTTGTAGAGCGGGCCGCCGATCGGAACCCGGTCGATCTCCTCGTAGGTATTGGCGCCGACGTTGCCGACGAAGACGTCGCCGAGCCGCGGGCTGACCACGAACCGGAATGGATTGCGGAAACCCATCGCGACGATCCGCCGTTTGTTCGCGTTCGCGTCACCGGCGTACGGGTTGCCCGGCCAGCCTTCACCGGTATCGGGGTCGATCCGATCGAGCGTGCCGCTGAGGAGCACCTGACCGTCGGGACGGAAGATGCTCTGCGAGCGCAGCGAGCCGCCTTCGGCTTCCGGGTTCAGCACCATGTCCTGCCCCTTGGTGCCGTTCGGGTCGCCACAGAGGTTTTCGTACTGGCCGTAATCGGGGTTGGTGAAGATCCCACCTTCGCCGCCGCTGACGAACAGCGCCCCTTCGGTCCCGAAGCCGAGATCGCCGATCGAGTGGCTGCTCGACTGCTGGCACCAGCCTTCGAGCAGGACCTGCTGTTCGACTTCACCACCCGCTTCTTTGGCGTGATTCCCTTCTGCGGTCAACCGCACCAGGCGGCCGCTGACCACGCATTTGTTTTCTTCGCTCGGAGGGCATTCGTCACCTTCGTAGGCGGCGACCCCGCTGCCCGCCGACGGGTACTTCGGCATTTCGATGCTCGGCGGAACGCCGAGTTCATGGTTGAAGGTGTAGAGCGCGTAGACGTAAGGGCGACCTTCGTCGAACTTCGGGTCGAGCGCCAGCCCGAGCAACCCATGATCGCCGTTGTCGTAGCTCGGCTTGGCCAGGTTGGCGAAGACGGTCGGCGCGGTCGAGGAGTTCGCCCCGGCCGGGTAGACGAGGATCTTGCCGCCCTTCAGCGCGACGAAGGTACGGCCGTCCGGCGCGAACTTGAAGGCGGTGGGGTGTTCCATGCCTGGTTGATCGGCTTCGAGGACCACTTCGTCCTGGAAGCCCGCCGGCAGCGTCGCCGCCACCGCGGTGCCCGCGCCGAAGAGGCACAGCGGCACCACCAGAGCCGCCAGCGCCAGGCGCAGCGCCCTCAGGACTTGCCGACGATCTTCCACTGAAAGACGCGGTTCGCGCTCAACCTGGTGCCGGAGGGGCCAGCCGCGAAGACGCGGAAGGAGTGCTTGCCGGGCTTCAGGTGCTTGTAGGTCCGCGGTGACTTGCAGGAGGAGAAGGCCTTGCCGTCGAGCTTGCAGCGGAACTTCGTCTCGCCCTGGCCGTTGAAGACGAACTTCGCGTAGCGCTGCGTCGTCTTCTTGGCGGGCCGCTTCTTGATCTGCGGCGGCTTGTAGCTCGGGCTCGGGGCGGGCGTGGGGTTCGACTTCGGCGCCTTTTCCCTCTGTTCCCTTTCTTCCCGTTCCTTCCGTTCCCGCCCTTCCCGCTCTTCCCGTTCTTCCTTTTCGATTTCTTCCCGTTCGGTCGTCCCGGTGTAGACGATCCGATGCACGCTGCCACCGCCGGCGCCGGCGAGCTGGACGTAGAAGATGTTCCCTTCGGGACCTTGCTCCATATCCACCGCAGGGAACGCATACGGTTCGGTGTCGGAGAGGAAGGTGGTCGCGGTCGCCGGGTTCGGTTTCCCATCGGCGCCGCTCAGCATCACGTAGATGCAGCCGCGAATCGCGTCGGAGAAGAAGAAGGCATGGCGATAGGCCTTCGAGTAGGCGGTCCCTTCGTTGAAGGCGTTGCCGGAGACATCGGTCGCCAGCGGCGTGCCGTGGTAGCAGCGGTCGCCGGGCACGGCCGGCCCGTTGTGCGGGTAGGCGTAGAACGGCGTTTCGGTTTCTTGATGACCGGCTTCTTCGGCGGCGTACTGGTCGATGCAGTACTGGATCGACGCGTACGGGTGCCCTTCGCTTTCGCCCGCATAGGTGTAGTTCTTCGCCGGCTTGCCGTTTTCGCTGCCTTCGTAACAGGGCCAGCCGCCGTTGTAGGGCGCCGAGGAGCCGAGGGGTACCCGTTCGACCTCCTCGTAGGAGCCGTTGCCGACGTTGGAGACATACAGTTCCCCGAGCCGCGGGTCGATCGTGAAGCGCCACGGCTGGCGGAAGCCGAAGGCGACGATGCGCTGCTTGTTCTTT
Source organism: Actinomycetota bacterium (assembly GCA_018268575.1). Classification (GTDB taxonomy): domain Bacteria; phylum Actinomycetota; class Thermoleophilia; order Solirubrobacterales; family 70-9; genus VAYN01. The sequence goes on along the minus strand of JAFDWF010000201.1, from coordinate 45,945 downwards.
TCGATCGGCGTCGCCCCGTAGAAGGGGTTGCCGGGGACCCCTTCCCCGGTGTTCGGGTCGATCCGCAGGATCGACCCGGAGAGGAGAGTCGGGTGATTGGGAAGGGAATGGTCGCGCAGCACGCTCTGCGAGCGCAGCGAGCCGCCCAGCGCGGTGAGCCGTTTGACCACGCCCGGCGATTCGTATTCGACCGGGTCTTCGCAGGGGTTTCCGAACTGGCCGTAGTCGGCTTCCGAGTACATCGCGCCTTCGCCGCCGCTGACGTAGAGGTCGCCTTCCGGGCCAAAGCCGAGGTCACCGATCGAGTGCGTGGTCGCCTGCTGGCACCAGCCTTCGAGAAGCACTTCTTCATGGGGTTCGGCAGCCGAGGGTTCGGCTTCGGTCCCGGCTGGGTCCGCTTTTAGTTTGACCAGGACACCGCTGACCTCACAGCCAGGGTTTTCGATCTTGTGTTCTTCTTTGGCTTTTTCGCTGTTTTCGCATTTGTCGTGTTCGAAGTTTGATTCGGCCGACGGCCATGCCGGCGTCTGCGCCCGCGGTTCGAAGCCCTGCGGTTCCTGAGTGGCCGGGTTTTCGAGTTTGTGGTTGAAGGTGTAGAGCACATATACGTAGGGTCGCCCGAGCTCGAAGAGCGGATCGATCGCCATGCCGAGGATGCCGTGGTCTTCGTAGTCATAGACGGGTTTGGCCAGATTCGCGAATTCTTCCGGCGTCTTGTCGTTCACGCTTTTGTAGACGAGGATCTTCCCGCCTTTCTCACCGACGAAGACCTCGCCGTTCGGCGCGAACTTGACGATCGTCGGTTGGCTCAGGCCGCTCCAGACGGTCTGGTCTTCGAACTTTTCCGGCAGCGTGATCACCGCGCCCGCAGAGGGCACGGCGATCAGGGCGACGGCAGCGACCAGGAGCGCCGCGACGATCGCGGCCGGCGTTCGGCGTCGCCTCTTCAAGCGCGCTCCAACGGCGCCATCGTCAGGCCCGCGCCCTCCAGCTGCTCCCAATAGTGCTCGGCCGGCTCGCGCGGGCCGGTCCAGACGATCGCCTGACCGGTGTTGTGGATCTGCTCGGCGATCCGGTGACCCTGGTCCAGGCTGACGCCGGGCAGGACGCGGGCGAGCGTCTGCGCGACGTGGTCGAAGGTGTTGTGGTTGTCGTTGCGAACGATCACGCGCCAGTTTCCCCCTAAACCAGAATGGGGGTCGGAGATGCGGGGCTTCTCGACCGTGATCGACAACGATGGCGTCGAGGTCGACATCGGGTCGAGATTATGCACCTAGACGTAGCCGCGGGGATTCGCCAAGGAACCGGCGGAACCGACCCGAAATGATCGAGGAAGGATGAGCAGGCCGAAGGACAGCCGTTTCCCCTACATGCCGGGGATCGACGCGATGCGGGCGCTGGCGGTGCTGGCGGTCTTCGGCTACCACGCGGGCCTCGACTGGGTGCCCGGCGGCTTCCTCGGCGTCGACGTCTTCTTCGTCATCAGCGGCTTCCTGATCACCTCGCTGCTCTTGCGCGAGTTCCGCTCCACCGACCACATCCAGCTCGGCCGCTTCTGGCTGCGGCGCGCCCGCCGCCTGCTGCCCGCGGTCGGCGTCCTGATCGCGGTGGCGATGATCGCCTCGGCGATCGCCGAGCCGAGCAAGATCGACCAGATCCGCGGCGACGCGCTCGCCTCGCTCTTCTACTTCGCCAACTGGCACTTCATCTTCGCCCACACGTCCTACTTCGAACAGTTCGGTCGGCCCTCGCTCTTCACCCACCTCTGGTCGCTCTCGGTGGAGGAGCAGTTCTACCTCTTCTGGCCGCTCGTCTTCGCGGTCGGGATGAAGGTCTTCGGCCGTGGCCGGCTCCTGCTCGGCGTGCTCGCCGGGGCGATCGGCTCGGTGGTCCTCGCCTGGATCCTCTTCGATCCCGGCCACGACGCCTCGCGCGTCTACTACGGCACCGACACGCACGCCGTCGGCCTGCTCGCGGGCGTCGCCCTGGCGCTGGTCTGGAGCCCGACCGAGCTGCGCCTCCCCTCGCACAAGGCAGGCCCCCTGGTGGGGCCGATCCTCGACGCCCTCGGGGTGATCGCGCTCGGCTACCTGATCCTCAGCTTCGTCCACGTCCACGACTACGACCTGGCGCTCTGGCACGGCGGCTACGCCTGGGTGGCGATCGCGACCGCGCTCCTGCTCGCCGCCCTCGCCCACCCCGCCGCGCGCCTCGGCGGCATCCTCGGCCGCCCCGCCCTGCTCTGGCTCGGCCTGCGCAGCTACAGCTTCTACCTCTGGCACTGGCCGGTCCTGGCGATGACCCGGCCCGGCGTCGATATCGCCCTGCCGCGCGGGATCCTGATCCCGCTGCAGTTGCTGCTCTGCCTGGCGCTCGCCGACCTCTCCTACCGCTTCATCGAGCTGCCCTTCAGCGGCAAGGCTAAGCTCCCGAAGATGCCCGAGCGCGCGATGAAGTGGGCCCGCCCGGCGTTGATCGGCGGCGTCCTCGCGGTGATCCTGATCGTCGGCTGGAGCGGCATCGTCGGCGCCGGCGGCTCCAACCCCGAACTGGCCGCGGCCTCGACCGCGACCGAAGCCAAGGTGCACGCCAAGCTGCCGCAGGCCGAAGGCGACGCGCGCGGGTCCTCCCCGCCCCAGGGCAAGGCCGGCGGGCAGCAGGAGAAGAAGCCGGCGCCCGCGAAGCACTGGCCGCGGATCGTGATGCTCGGCGACTCGGTGATGATCGGCGCCAAGGAACAGCTGGCCTCCCGGCTCGGCCCCGGCTTCTCGATGGACGCCAAGGTCGGCCGCCAGGCCGACGAATTCCTCGAAATCATCGAGGCGATCAAGCGCCAGGGGCACCGCCCGGCGGCGATGGTGATCCAGTGGGGCAACAACGGCCCGCTCTACAGCGAAGACATGGAGGCGCTGCGCAAGGCGACGACGAACGTCGGTCAGCTCTTCCTGATCTCCGACCACGCCCCGGTCTCCTGGCAGGACGAGTCGAACGAAGCGATCGCCGAAGCGTCAAAGCTCTGGCACCACACCACCGAAATCCCCTGGGCGCGGGTGGCCGAAGAAGGCGGCGAAAGCCTCTTCTGGGACGGCATCCACCTGACCCCGAAGGGCGCCGGCGTCTACGCCCGCCTGGTCAGCAAGGTCGTCCACGAAAAGGTGGCGTTCCCGCGCGGCGGCTGACGTGGGTCAGGTTAGAAGCGGACCGGGGTCCGCACGACGATCGCTTCGAAGCCGGCGATCAGGCCGACGCCGTTGTTCGGCGCACCCGCCGAGAGCGCCGTCATTTCGCCACTCACTTCGCTGCAGGCCGGATCTTCGGCTTCGGCCACCAGTTCGCCGGCCAGGTAGCCGCCGATCTTGCAGGTGCCCGCCGATTCGCCCGCGCCGCTGACCACCCGCAGGCGCAGCACCACCGGCTTCATCGCTTCTTTCAGCGAGACCACGTTCTTCTTGATCGCCAGGTACTTGATCCCCGCTTCGGTCGCCTTGGCGATCTGGACCTTTTTCTGGGCCGGGAAGACGCGCAGCTCGAGCTTGCCGCCGCCGCCCGCCCGCAGTTGCAAGCCGAGGAAGGATTTCTTCACCACCGCGGCCGGGGTGCCTTCGAGGATCCGCCCGGTGGCGGCGATTTCGAGGTCCGACCCGACCACCGGGGTGCGGTAGGCGCACTCTTCGGTCAGCTTGCCGACCGTGATCTTGAGCGAGGTCTGGGCCCCGCCGCGGGTGCATTCCTTGCCCGCCACCTTGATGATTTCGGTGCGCTGCGCCGTCGTTTCCAAGGCATTTCGGTAGATCGCCACGAAGGCGCCCGAGGCCGCGCCGGCGACGACGAGGCCGACGACGAGCAGCGAGACGGTGGCGATTGCGAGCTTGGTCTTCATGCGGAGCACCCCGCACCGCCGAGGATGCGAGGTCGCCAACCTAAACACAGCCCGCGCCAGTTGTTGCGTCTTCGGCCCCATCTGGGCGGCGGATTTCGGCTGCTGTGCGGGCTCGTCACAGAGATGCGCGACCTTCCTCGTATCCAAATAACATCTGCGACATGAGCAACCACCGACTCCCCGAGCGCGACCGCCCCTGGGTAATGCGCACCTACGCCGGCCACTCCGACGCCAAGCGCTCCAACGAGCTCTACCGCAAGAACCTGGCCAAGGGCCAGACCGGCCTCTCGATCGCCTTCGACCTGCCGACCCAGACCGGCTACGACCCCGACCACGTCCTCGCCCGCGGCGAGGTCGGCAAGGTCGGCGTCTCGGTCGCCAACAAGGGCGACATGCACCAGCTGCTCGACGGGATCCCGCTCGAGGAGATGAACACCTCGATGACGATCAACGCGACGGCCGCCTGGTTGCTCGGCCTCTACGTCACGGTCGCCGAGGAGAGCGGGGTCGCGCGCGCCGCCCTCTCCGGCACGACCCAGAACGACATCATCAAGGAGTACCTCTCGCGCGGCACCTACGCCTTCCCGCCCGAGCCCAGCCTGCGCCTGATCGCCGACATGGTCGCCTTCAGCGTCAACGAGGTGCCGCGCTGGAACCCGACCAACATCTGCAGCTACCACCTGCAGGAGGCGGGCGCGACCCCGGTCCAGGAGATCGCCTACGCGCTCTCCACCGGGATCGCCGTGCTCGACGAGGTGAAAGCGCGCGGCCAGGTCGCCGAGGCGGACTTCCCCAAGGTCTTCGGCCGCATCTCCTTCTTCGTCAACGCCGGCATCCGGGTGATCGAGGAGATCGCCAAGCTGCGCACGATGGCGGCGCTCTGGCGCGAGATCGGCCGCGAGCGCTACGGCGTCACCGACGAGAAGATGCTGCGCTTCCGCTACGGCGTCCAGGTCAACAGCCTCGGCCTGACCGAGGCCCAGCCGGAGAACAACGTGCAGCGGATCGTGCTCGAGGCGCTGGCGGTGACGCTCAGCCGCGACGCCCGCGCCCGCGCCCTGCAGCTGCCCGCCTGGAACGAGGCGATGGGCCTCCCCCGCCCCTGGGACCAGCAGTGGAGCCTGCGGATCCAGCAGGTGCTGGCCGAGGAGACCGACCTGCTCGAGTACCCCGACATCTTCGCCGGCTCGGTGGTCATGGACGGCCTGGTCGAGGAGCTCTCGGCCGGCGCCCGCGAGGAGATGGAGGCGGTCGAGAAGCAGGGCGGCGCGGTCAAGGCGGTCCCCTACATGAAGGCCCGCCTGGTCGAGTCGCACCGCGAGCGGGTCGGCCGGATCGAGCGCGGCGAGCAGAAGGTGATCGGCCAGAACTCCTTCACCGAGACCGAGGAATCGCCGCTCACGGCGGGCGCCGACGGCGGCATCATGACCCCCGACCCAGAGGTCGAACGGGAGCGGATCGAAGCGCTCCAGGAGTGGAAGGCGAACCGCGACCAAGGCGCCGTCGAGGCGGCGCTGGCGGAGCTCGCCCGGGTCGCCGCCGACGATTCGGTGAACATCATGCCCGCGACGATCGCCGCCGCCAAGGCGGGCGCCACCACCGGCGAGTGGTCGGAGGTGCTGCGCGAGGCGTTCGGCGCCTACCGCGGCCCGACCGGCGTCGACGGCGCCGCCCCGCCGGCCCACAAGGCCCAGCTGGAGGCCACCCACCGCCTGGTCGAGGAGACCTCCGAGCGGATCGGCCACCGGATCAAGATCCTGGTCGGCAAGCCCGGCCTCGACGGCCACTCCAACGGCGCCGAGCAGATCGCCCTGCGCGCCCGCGACGTCGGCATGGAGGTGATCTACCAGGGCATCCGCCTGACCCCGGCCGAGATCGCCACCTCGGCCCTGCAGGAGGACGTCGACGTGGTCGGCCTCTCGATCCTCTCCGGCTCCCACCTCGAGCTGATCCCCGAGGTCGTCCGCCTCTTGGACGAGGAGGGGCTCGACATCCCGGTGGTGGTCGGCGGGATCATCCCGCTCGCCGACGCCGAGCGCCTACGTGCCGCGGGGGTCGCCGGCGTCTACACGCCGAAGGACTTCGACGTCAGCAAGATCATCGGCGAGATCGTCGAGCTGGTCGGCGAGCGCGCCGGGGCGGGAGCCGCGGCGTAGCCGCAAGCGACGCTCGGCGAGGCGAAGGTAGACCGCGAGGACACCGAAGGTCCAGGCGCCGGTGACGGCGAGCGCACCGAGGACGTCGCTGGGGAAGTGCCATTCGAGCACGAAGGTGGAGATGCCGACGAGAACGACATAGGCGGCCCCCACCCAGGCGATGGCGCGGCGGCGGGCGGGCGCGGCGGTCCAGACGAGGGCGACGACGATGGTCGCGGCGGCGGTAACGTGGCCGCTGGGAAAGGTGTTCATGTTGGGATGGTGGGCGAGGAACGGCTCGTAGCGATCGTGGGTCAGCAGGTGCTTGAGGGTCTGGGTGGTGAGGTTGGCGCCGGCGACGATGACGAGCGCCGCGACCGCGTCGACGGGACGCCGGCGGCGGACCGCGTAGGCGCAGCCGAAGCCGACGATGACGAGCAGTGGCACCGGCTCGGCGAAGAAGGTGATCGCCCGCGCGACGTGGCCGGTCGTCGTATACACGTACGAGGTCGGGGTCGTGTACTCGAACCGGGAGAACCAGGCGAGGACGTGGGCGTCGACGACCCGTACCGGGTGGACGTAGTATGCGAGGACGGCCAGGACCGGAATCGCCAAGGCGCATCCCAGAGCGGCAGACGCAGCGGATTTGACGGTACGCGGCACATCCGAACGGTAGCGGGATGGTCGCGAGAGGCCGACCGGGCGGTCGGCGGAGCCGAGGCGCAAAAATGGAGGGATGAACGACATGAACGGGGAACGGGCAGCCTGGCTCCGCTGCTACCGGTGCTGGTCCCAGGATCTCGAGATCCAGCTTCACTACGACGCGATCCGGCGGGTCGACCCGGAGACCGGCGCGCTCGCCGAAGGGGTCGACGAGGTCCAGGAAGCAGTCGTCCAGTGCCTCGCCTGCATGCACGACCAACCCCACCTCGCCTTCGAGGAGGACCGCGTCGTGCCGCTCGTGGACCGCTGGGAAAGGATGGTGGCGGGCACCCCCTGGGTCGCCTCCTGCACGGTGACGATCGACGCCGACCGGGTAGAGACCTGCTCCGGGCCGGAAGCTGCCGAGTTCCTCACCTACGGCGCCTTCGGCGACGCCGGGGTGCGCGAGTTCTTCACCCACGTCCGCTTTCACAAGCACGACGAGGAGCAGATCGTCGTCCACCTCCTGGTCGAGCTCTATGCCCGCTCGGCGCAGGAGGCAACCGAGGTGCTCGAGGAGGCAGCGCAGGGTCAGCTCGAGATCACCTCGCTGGCGGAGGAGTCCCGGCCTCCCGCCCACGCCTCTGACGAAGCCCATTAGCACTACAGTTCCCCGCCCGTGTGCGGCGTGGCAGCCATAGTCGATGCGCGCGGGCCGCTCAACGACGAAGCGGCCGCCTCGATCTGCGCCGCCCTCCGCCATCGTGGCCCGGACGGCGAGTCGGTCAGCCGTTACGGACCGACGACGCTGATCCACACCCGCCTCGCGATCATCGACCTGGCGGGGGGCGACCAGCCGCTCCACTCAGAGGACGGCAACTGCCACCTCGTCGCCAACGGCGAGATCTACAACCACCTCGACATCCGCACCGAGCTCGAGGCGGCGGGCCACGAGTTTGCCACCCACTCCGACTGCGAGGTGATCGTCCATGCCTACGAGGAGTGGGGAACCGACTGCGTCACCCGCCTCAACGGGATCTTCGGCTTCGCCCTCTGGGACGAGCAGCGCCAGACCCTGGTCGCGGCGCGCGACCCGTTCGGGGTCAAGCCCCTGTACTGGCTCGAGCGCGACGGGACGGTCGGCGTCGCCTCCGAGGTCGGCGCGTTTCTCGCCGCCGATCTGATCGAGCCCGCCGTCGACGAGGTCTCGCTGGAGCACTTCCTGACCTGGCGCTTCACCCCCTCGCCGCGGACGATGTTCAAGGGCGTCTCCAGGCTTCCCGCCGCCTCGCTGCTGATCGCCGGGCCGGGTGGCGTCGAGGTGCGCTCCTACCGCTCCGCCCCCGGCGAGAAGGCCACCGGCAAGCCCGACGCGCTGGCCGACGAGCTGGCGTCGCGCTTCGAAGACGCAGTCGCTCGGCAGATGATGTCCGATGTCCCCTACGGGGCCTTCCTCAGCGGTGGCCTCGACTCGACCGCGATCGTGCAGGCGATGCGGCGCAAGGCCGACGAGCCGCCGCTCACCTTCACGATCGGCTTTCCGGGAGCAGGAGAGACCCTGGACGAGCGCTCGGCGGCGGCCGCGACGGCGGCCGAGCTCGGCACCCGCCATCACGCCACGGCGATGGAGCACGGTGACTTCACCGCCGAACTCGACGCTTGCGTCCGCCACCTCGAGGAACCGACCGGGGCCGCCTCGGCACCGGCCGTCTTCCAACTCAGCCGCTTCGCTGCCCAGTCGGTGAAAGTCGTCCTCTCCGGCCAGGGCGCCGACGAGCCGCTCGGCGGCTACGAGCGCCACCAGGCCGGCGCGGTGCTGGATCTGATCGCCCGCGTCCCGACGGCCCTGGCGCGGCCGGTGGTCGCCGCCGCCGAGCGGGTGCCCCGCAACGAGCGGCTGAAGCGGGCCACCCGCCTGCTCGCCCCCGAGGACGACCTCGACCGCGTCCTGCAGATCTTCGAGATCGCCGACGCCGACACCCGCGGGCGCCTCACCAAGGGGCCCGCGGCGGCAGCGGCCGACGAACGCCGGGCACTCGCCGCCGGCGTCCTCGCCGACCTCGGCGAGGGGCGAGATCCACTCTCCCAGGTCCTCTACCTCGACACCCATATGTTCCTGCCCGACAGCCTGCTCCTCTACGGCGACAAGACCTCGATGGCGGCAAGCCTCGAGCAGCGGGTCCCCTTTCTCGATCTCGAGCTGATGCGGTTCATCGAGCGGATCCCGGCGCGGGTTCGGGTACGCGGGTTGAGGCGCAAGTGGCTCTACCGCAAGGCGCTGCGGGGGCGGCTGGTTCCCGAGGCGGTGATGAACCGGCGCAAGCACCCCTTCGCCACCCCCTATGACGACTGGTTCCGCAGCTCGCTGAGCGACGAGCTCGACCGGCTTTACACCCCTGCGAGTCCGACCGCGGATCTGATCGACCCGGGCGAGGTCCACAGGCTGACCGACGAGCACCGCCGCGGCCGCGCCGACCATAAGCGCATCCTCTACTGCCTGCTCGAGTTCGCCTACTGGCACCGGGCCTTCATCGAGAAGGCCTAACGGCCCTCCCGGGGCGTCGCCGAGACGCAGCGGTCGACGAAGGTCGCCAGATCAGTGGCAACCGCGGGCCATGAGTCCGCCTGCGGCGGCTCCAGCTCGGCGGTGGTCCAGGCATGAGCGACGTGGTCGGCTATCAGTCGAGCGGCCTCGGGATCTCCGGGGGCGACGGCGAGCCAGGCCGTGTGGTCACCGGCGAAGTCGGTCAGCGCGTCGTCGCGCTCGGTGTCGGTGACGGCGATCCGCGGGATCGGCAGGGTCAGGTACTGGATCGCCTTGCTCGGCAGCAGTTCGCCGAGCTCATTGCCGAGCACCACGGCAAGGTCGAACTCAGCGGTGCGCGCCACGACCTCAGGCCACGGGATGGCCGCGTGGTTGTGGACCTCGATCCCGGCCGGCGCATCGGCGAGCATCCCCTCGGGATCGGCGCCGAACTGGTCGAATCGGATCGTCTCCCAGCGGCCGCTGTCCCTGAGATTGACGAGCAGCGGCATGATGTCGAGCCGCGCCGCGTAGATGACACCTAGGTGGACGAGCCGCAGGACCCCGGGATCGGAAGCGGGCCGCTCGGCCGGCGCGATCGCATCCGCGGGCAGCTCGTACCCGTTCGGCCGCGCCATGATCGGCAGATCCGGGTACTTCGCCTCCATCCTTGACGCCTGCTGGGGCGTCGTCAGGATCGCCCCGGCGGCGGCGCCCCAGATCGGCTTCTCCGCACGAAGTCCACGGCGGACGGCAAGCGTGCGCTCCAAGTCAGCCATGCCGACCGTCCACGGATCGCCGGCATCGATCACGTAAGGAATGCCCGCCGCCCGCAGTCGTGGCGCGGCGATCGCCGCGAGCGACCATGGCGCGACGATCAGCACCGCGGCGTCGGCGCCCGGCAGCCAACGCGAGAAGCGTTTGCGCGCCCATGGCTCCCAGCGGTCGAAGAGCGCCTGCTGAACGCCCCAGCTGGCAAAGCGGCGGGCGAGGCTGCGGCCGCTGGTGCCGCCACCGCCCCGGTGTCCTTGGGCGGGCATCGCGATCAGCTCGACCTCCCACTCCACCCCGAGCGCCTCGATCAGATGCTGGGTGCGCTGACCCCGTGGGGTCATCAGGTCATCGCCGAACCCGGAAACGACGACCATCCGACGACGGCTCGTTGTGGCGGCAGGCTTGGCGGCCGAGGGCTCCGTCATCCGGTCGGCGGCGAGAATAGACGATCGATCGGCACCCGCCCGACTAGATTCCACCGTGGTTGAACTCGATCCGACGCAGCCCCGACGCTTTGGTGGGACGATTGCGCTCCGCCGGCCCCCGCGGGATCGCGGATGCCGTCCGTCGCCGCACCGTCGATCCACTCCGCGCGCACGCGCGCGCTTGGCGCCTCACCCGGCGACCGCGAGCCGTTGGTCCGGACGAGCTGCGACAGGCGCTCGGCGGCATCGCGCTCGGCGACGCGCTTCGAGGCCCAGCCCTGCAAGCACTGCCCACCGTCATGCGGTTCGAGCGCCTGCTGGCAACGCTCGACGACGAAGGCCGCCGGGACCTCCTGGCCCGGGCCGACGCGATCGTGGCGCACCGCTTCGACTTGCTCGGCTCGGGGCCCACCGAGCTCGGGCAGACGATCGACTGGAGCGTCGACTTCATCCACGGCCACCGCTGGCCGGTGAAGCACAGCGACCTTCTGTCGACCTACGTCCCCGGCGCCGACGTGAAGATGCCGTGGGAGCTCTCGCGGTTCCAGCACCTACCGCTTCTGGCGGCCGCATTTCGACTGAGCGGTGACGACCTCTACCTGGATGAGCTTGGCGCTCAACTGACCGGCTGGATCGAGGCCAACCCGGTCGAGTTCGGGGTCAACTGGGTCTGCACCATGGATGTCGCGATCCGGGCGGCGAACTGGATCGCGGCGCTCGTCATCGCCGCCCCCGAGGCGGCCGCCGAGCGCTGGGCGCAACCGGTCGCGGCCAGCCTCCTGCTGCATGGCCGCTTCATCCGCAGCCACCCCGAGTGGGCGCCGGTGCGCAGCAACCACTATCTCTCCGACGTCGTCGGCCTGCTCGTCGTCGCCTCCCTCTTCGCGGCGGGCGAGGAGGGTGCGGGGTGGCTGGCATGGGCAAAGGACGAGTTGCTCGCCGAGATCGAGCACGAGGTACGCGACGACGGTTGCAGCCACGAGGCCTCGATCCCGTACCACCGCCTCGTCACCGAGCTGTTCCTCTGCGGCGCCGACGTCCTGCGAGCCGCTCCCGGCGCGACGCTCCCGACTTCCTTCGAGCAAAAGCTCGACCGGATGCTGGACTTCGTCGCCGCCTACACCCGGCCCGACGGCCTCGCGCCGCAACTCGGTGACAACGACGACGGCCGCTTCCTGCCGCTGGGCGACTACGGCAAGGCCGATCCCCGCTCTCACCTCCACCTCTTCGCCCAGGCCGATCGAGACCCGCCACCGGCGCCAAGTTCGATCGGTTTCCCCGACGGTGGTTACTTCGTCCTCCGCCGCGGCGACATCTACCTCCTGATCCGCTGTGGGGATACCGGACTCGGGGGCGAGGGTGGCCACGCCCACAACGATCAGCTCTCCTTCGAGCTCTGCTACCGCGGCGAGCCGCTGATCGAGGACCCTGGCGCGTACCGCTACGCGCCCGACGCGCGCTTGCGCAAGCTCTTCCGATCGACTGGGTTCCACGCCACCATGCAGCCTGACGGCGAGGAGCAGAATCGCCTTCCCGAGCCGCCCCGCTTCCCACTCGGCGACCGCACGAGGGCCGAGGCACTCGAGTGGCGGCCCGAGGATCCCCGCCCTACGTTCTATGGCCGACACCGCGGCTTCGAGCAACTGGCCACGCCGCTTCGTTACACCCGTCGGGTCGAGCTCGACCCCACCGGGCCAGTGCTGACCATCCTCGACACGGTCGAGTGCGCCGCACCGCAGGATCTCGTGTGGAACTTCCCGCTCGCGTCGAGCCAAAGCATCGAGCCAGGGCCAGACATCGCCAAGGTCGAGTTCGAGGCGACGACGATGCTGGTCGAGGCCGCGGGCCTCGAGTTCGAGGTCGTCGAAGGCCTTTCCTCGCCGCGCTATGGCGTCAAAGAAGCACGGCCCTTCCTTCGCGCGCGCGGGCGCAGTGCCCCCGGCGAGAACGTCTTCGAGCTCCGCCTCTGCCTCAGCACTCGCCCGTGATGCGACATCAAGGGATATTTAGGCTTCCCGCCTAGACTCGAAAGCGTGTTTGCGCGCCGCGCCCCCACTTCCGGCCGGGCCTCCCTGCTCCGGGCTGCGGCCTTCGTCGCCGCGCTGGCCACGATCATCGTCGTGCTCGTCTCCTGCGGCAGCACCGACAGCGCCAGCGGCGGGGCCCGATCGACCACGACCTCCGCGGAGGTCAGGGCCAATCCGGCCCAGCTGCAGAATCCACACATGCCGGGCCGCGTGGTCTTCGTCAGCAACTTCGAAAACGCCAGCTTCCCAGAATGGTTCATGCAGGCGCTGCCGAACCGTGTCCGCATCGTTCACAACAGCCCCTACGAAGGAAACGGCAACGCCCTCTTCGAAGTCCGCCCCGGTGACATCGAGCCGGAAACCGGCTCGCAACGCGCCGAGGGGACCGGACCCACCTTCGAAGAAGGCGACGACATCTACGTTCGCACTGCCTTCCGCGTCCCCAAGGACAACACCTTCCACGGTCCCTGGCAGCTGATTCAGCAGTTCCACGAGGCCGAAGGCTGGAGCGGTTCGCCGGGCACCGCGATCTTCCTCACCTCCGATCGCCGCATCAGAATCGGCCACGGGGACGCGAGCGAGCTCGACTGGCAATCGAAGCCGCTGGTCAAGAACCGCTGGTATGACCTCACCTACCGGGTGAAGTTCTCCCAGAATCCGAAGGTCGGGTTCATGGAAGTCTGGCTGAACGGCAAGCACCAGCGTCTACGCAACGGCCACTTCCGGCAATATGGCTTCACCCAGCAGATGCCGCACTCCTACCTGAAGACCGGGATCTATCGCTCGCGGTACAGCGAAGGCGTCAGTCGGATCGAAGACGACTCGCTGGTGATCACCCAACTGCCTCACTAGATGACTGATTCCTAATCCGCGTGTGACCGGGGGCGGGCCTGACCAAGCAGGTCAAGGACGCAGGGCGCAGCCTCTGCCGGTGGGCAAAGGCAAGCCCGAGGACGCAGAGATGCGCCGTGTCAGGCCCGTCATCCGGGTGTGCGGGGATTAGGAATCAATCATCTAGTCCCGCCCCTCGACAGGACAAACGTCCACGGGCTCGGTGCCATAGCGTCCATCGCGACGTGGCCCCGGTCAGAAGCGTGAGGAGGCCTCCGATGACAGGGCATGAAAACGCTTCGGAGTCCGTCCGCCGCCTTCGTCCTCCTCATCTGCTGCGCCCTCCTGGTACCTGCCGGCGCCGGCGCCGCAGGCCACGGGCGCGACGGTGGGAGCGCCCACAAGCGTCGCCACCGCGCCACCCCAGGCAAGGTGGGCGCGCACCGGTTGAGCAGCCAACGCGCCACCAGGTCGGGCAAGAGCCGCGGCTCGGATGCACCGAGCGCCGGCAGCAGCGGCACGACCGGCATCGGCCAGAGCGCCTCGGTCGAAGGTGGCGGCTCGTCGAGCGGCTCGAAGCACTCGGGCACGACCAAGCCGACCACGCCCACCACGCCGACGACCCCGGCCCCACCGACCACCCCAAGCGAACCGGTCGCCCCGCTCCCGGCTCCCGCCCCGGAAGGCAAGGTCATCTTCGAGGGCCTCTTCGACGGCAGCTTCTCCGGCTGGTACGTGCAGTCGCTGTCCTATCGCGCCACGATCAACAGCGCGCATCCCTATGAGGGCAGCGCCGCGGGCCGCTTCGAAGTACAGCCGGGCGACGTCGAGCCGGACACCGGCTCACAGCGCTCCGAGGTCACCGGGCCGACGTTTCACGAAGGCGAAGACATCTACGTGCGCGACGACATCCGCGTACCGGTCGGCTACACGTTCCAGGGCCCCTGGCAGCTGATCGACCAGCTGCACGAGAAGCCGTGGTCGGGCTCCCCGGGGATCGCCACCTTCCTCGACTCGAACCGCTCGATCAGCTTCGGCGCCGGCGACGGCTCGCCGACGTACTGGCGCGGCCCGCAGCTCGAACAGGAACGCTGGTACGACCTGGTCTACCGCGTCAACCTCGAGCGCAACCCGAGCGAAGGCTTTGTCGAACTCTGGCTCGACGGAGTCCAGCAGACGCTGCTCAACGGCCAGATCCGGATGTACGGCGAAACCATCCAGACTGCCGAAACCTACCTCAAGGCCGGCATCTACCGAAGCATCTCGAGCACTGGCGTCAGCATTGTCGAACACGACAACATCGTCGTCGGGACTTCGCTCGCCGCCGTCATGGCCAACTAGGCCATTTGGCGGGTCTCGCCCAGATTACGAGCCAGTCGACACGCCGCGGGCCGCCGCCCTCTAAGGTGATGAAGGACCCTTCCCATGCTCAAGGTTCGTTCCATGAGGACGATATGTACAAGCGTGAGCATCCCTCCCCAGGAAGAACCTCGGGTCAGCCCCCCGTTTGACGAAAGAGACCAGTGATGGAGAGTTCGACCGCAGCCAGCGCGGGCGCGAAAGCCCGAGAGTTGCGCGTTCCAGCCTCCGCCTCGAAGGCACGACGCCGCGGCGTCGTTCTTTCGCATCGTCTTTGGGTCTCCGACCTGATCTCCTCGCTTCTCGCCGCGGTGATCGCGGCGGTGATCTTCGAGCCGGGCGCCAGCATTCTTGCGATCATCGGATTCGCCCTGATGACCGCGTTGCTGTGGAGCTTCTTCTCCTTCGCTCTCGGCCTGCACAGTGGTGACCGACTTGGATCCTGGGCCTCCTCACTCAACGAAGTGGCGCCCTTCTGCGTCGGCCTCCTCCTGCTCAGCTGGCCCGTGTTCGTCGCCGCCGCCGCTCTCGATCTCGGATCACCCGCGATCACGGCCGTCTGCTGTGTCGCCCTCCTCGGGATCTTCGACTCGATCGGCCGCACGATCGTCCGCACGCGCATCCACCGGGTCACCGACCTGCGCCAGCGGACCCTGATCCTCGGCTCCGGAGTGGTCGCCGGACAGCTGGTCGGCAAGCTCCGCAACAACGACCAGTACGGCCTCGTACCAATCGGCATGGTCGATGACGAATTCCATCCGGTCGGCGAAGTCGACCTTCCGTTGCTCGGCGGCTTCTCCGAACTGTCGCGACTCCTCAGCAGCCGGCAGATCGCCCGCGTGATCATCGCCTTCTCCCGGGCCAGCCACGTAGAGCTTCTGGACGCGATCCGCACCTGCCGGGATGCGGGCGTGGCGATCGACGTCGTCCCGCGCCTATTCGAGTTCCTCGACGGCGCACGCGCCCTCGACCAGGTCGGCGGCCTGCCGCTGATCTCGCTCGGCCCGGCGCGCCTGACCCGCAGCGCGCGGATCGCCAAGCGGATCGTCGACGTCGCCGGCTCGGCAGTCGCGCTCGTCGTCCTCTCCCCCGTCCTGCTCGGGATCGCCGCGGCGATCCGGATCGAGTCCCGCGGGCCGGTCTTCTTCCGCCAGCGCCGCGCCGGCCGCCACAACGAACCGTTCGAGGTGCTCAAGTTCCGCTCCATGTACGCGGACGCCGAAGAGCGCAAGGCGGCACTCGAAAAAGAGAACGAATCGACCGACGGTGTGATGTTCAAGATCCGCGACGACCCAAGGATCACCAGGGTCGGCAGGCTGATCCGGCGAACCTCGATCGACGAGCTGCCGCAGCTGTTCAACGTCCTCCGCGGCGACATGAGCCTCGTCGGTCCGCGACCGATCATCTTCCGCGAGGCCGAAGCGCTCGAAGACTGGCACCTGCGCCGGGCCGAGCTGAGACCTGGCCTGACCGGCCCCTGGCAGATCTACGGCCGCTCGCAGAGCCCCTTCCAGGAGATGGTCCGTTTCGACTACCAATACGTTGCCGGCTGGTCCCTTGCCCGCGACATCGAGATCCTGCTTGCCACCCTCCCCGCCGTGCTGTCGGGGCGGGGTGCCTACTGACCTCATCCAATCTCGCCTTGAGGACCCCTAGCTAAGATGCCCACCCCCCAGATGCCCACCGACCGACCCGAGGACAAGCTGGCGCTGCGACGCGAGTTGGGGATCCTGCGCCGCAACTGGCGCATCGCCCTGATCTGCATCGTCGTTGCACCGATCGTCGCGTTCGCCTACTCGAAGACCCAGACGAAGGAATACACCGCCTCCGCGTCCCTCCTCTTCACCAACCAGACGGTCGAAGCAGGCCTCCTCGGAGTCGAACCGGCCGCCAACGCCGATCCGGCGCGCGAAGCCGCGACCAACCTCAAACTCGCTTCGCTGACGACGCTCTCCGTGCGCACCGCCAAGGCGATGGGCGGCGGCCTGACCGGGGGCGAGGTCAGTGAAAAAGTCGAAGTCAGCCCGGAGGGCGAATCGGAATTGGTATCGATCGCCGCTACGGATCCCTCCCCCGCCTTCGCCGCGAGGCTGGCCAACGAATTCGCCCAGCAGTTCGTCGCCTTCAGCCGCGAAATCGAAACCGCCAAGGTGAAGCGGGCCGAGAAGCTGGCCGAAGCGCAGCTGGAAAGCCTCGGAGAAACGGAACGAAACGGCGCCGCCGGGAAGACGCTCGAACGGCGGGTCCTCGAACTACAGGCACTGGCAACGATCCAGACCGGCCGCGCCGAAATCGCGCAGAAGGCGACCGCTCCGGAATCGCCGTCGTCGCCAAACACCAAGCGGAATGTCGCCCTCGGGATCGTCGTCGGCATCCTGCTCGCGATTGCCGGCATCTTCCTCCGTGAGCAGTTCGACCGGCGGATCCGGGGGCCCGAGGAGATCGAAGAGCTCTATGGCGTGCCGATCCTGGGCACGATCCCGAACACCAAGTCGCACTCCCGCGACGGCGGCGATACCGGGGTCGGAGAGGCCATGATGATGTTGCGCGCCAACCTTCGCTACATCGACGCTACGCGGCAGTCACGCTCCTTGCTCCTCACCTCGGCGATGCCGCGAGAGGGCAAGACGATGATCGCGTGGGGCCTCGCCCGGGCGGCGGCTGCGGCCGGTGAGCGCGTCCTGGTCATCGAGGCCGACATGCGCCGCCCGACTCTCGCTCAGGTCGTCGGGACCACCTCTGGTCCTGGTCTAAGCAAGATCCTCGCGGAGGGCGAGCATCCCGAGAGCGCGATCCGCACCGTCAACGGAGTCGACCTGCTGCCCGCCGGCCCGCTGCCTCCGAATCCGGCTGAGCTCCTGGAGGGCAAGCGGATGACGAAGCTGCTCGAATGGGCCGAAGGCGGATACGACAAGGTGATCATCGATACCCCGCCGGCCGCGCTCGTCGCCGATGCCTTGCCGCTCTTCGGCAGGGTCGGTGCGGTGCTCACGGTCGCGCGCCTCGGCGAGAGCACGCGTGACTCGGTCGAGCAGCTGAGGGTGCACCTACGGCGGCTACACGCGCCGCTGGTCGGTGTCGTCGTCAACGGCGCTCCGCGGCCGAGCGAGACGAGCTACTACCGTCCGATCCCGATCTCGACGTCCGCCCACGAGCGCCCGGCCAAGAAGTCGGCCCCGTCGACCGGTCTAAGGCCGGACGACGGCAAGGTGCCCGACCCCGACGACGGCAAGGTGCCCGACCCGGCCGACCGGGCCCGCGGCTGAGTCAATCGTGGCCGCCCCGCCCGCCACCGAGGGCAGGGTCCACCTGCTCGGATCCCCCCTCGACGCAGTCGACATGGAGGAGGCGGTCGCTCGCTGCCGCGCGGCGATCGACACCCGCGGCTACCTCCAGCACATGAGCATCAACGCGGCAAAGCTGGTCTCGATGCGGACCGACGAGGAGCTGCGCCGCTCGGTCGAGGCCTGCGGGCTGATCACCGCCGACGGCCAGAGTGTCGTCTGGGCCGCCCGCCTGCTTGGTACCCCGCTGCCCGAACGGGTGGCGGGAATAGATTTGATGCACAGGATGCTGGCGGCGGCTGACAATCTCGGCTACCGGGTCTACTTCCTCGGCGCCAAGCCCGAGGTCTTGGAGACGGCGATCGAAAAGCTACGGGCACAACTGCCGGATCTCATCGTCGCCGGGCGCCAGCACGGCTACTTCAAAGATGCCGAGACCGACGCCATCGCCGCAGCCATCCGCGAGTCGAAGCCCGACATCCTCTTCGTCGCGATGAGCTCGCCGCGAAAGGAGCATTTCCTCGGTCGGCTGGGCCGCGATCTTGGCGCCCCTTTCACCATGGGCGTGGGCGGCTCGATCGACGTCGTCGCCGGTGTCACCACCCGCGCCCCGAAGTACCTCCAGCGCGCCGGGCTCGAGTGGGCCTACCGGATGCTGCAGGAACCACGGCGACTCGGTAAGCGCTACCTGCTCACGAACTTCAAGTTCGTCGGCATGGTGCTGCGCGAACTGGTCACTCGGCGTTCGAATGCACCTGGTGACGCCGCAACTTCCTGATCGTCGGACGCAGCTGTGAAAAAAGCAGCGTGCGTCCGGCGACGCTGAGCTTCAGCCGGAACCGGTTCACGGTGTCGCGGTCGTCGACGGTGAGCCGCGGGAGCGACAACGGCCCGGAGACGGGCTGGGCCTCGATCGGCAGCGTGAAGGCGTAGCGATACCCGGCGTCGGCGGCAGCTTGCTCGACCCGAGCGTCCCAGGCGCCGAATGGGTAGGAGAAGGTATCGCAGCGTCCGAGCCGGTCGGCAACCAGCCGCCTCCCCTCCTCCAGCTCTTCGCGCAGGCGCTCATCGTCAAGCCCCGTCAACCGCGGATGGGTGAGCGTGTGGGCACCGATCTCCCAACCCGCCGCAGCCAACCCAGCGGCCATCTCCCAGGTCATCGAGCGCATCGTCGCGGGATGGCGGCGCACCTCACCGTCGACCTCGGGCCAGGCAAGCGCCGCGCCGTCGTCCAGGTGCCGTGGGAGGACGAAGACGAAGCCGGTGAAACCGCGCCCGGCGAGCATCGGGGCGGCGACCTCGTAGGTGTCGAGGAAGCCATCGTCGAAGGTCAGGAATGCGGTCTTCCCTGGCAGGCGACGGCCGGCGGCAACCGATTCGAGATCGGACCGAGTGCCGCTCCGATATCCCTTGGCGAGGAGAAAGTCGAGCTGGGCCTCGAAAGTCCGTGGGTTCAGAGACAGGTATTCGGGGCCGTCGGCGACGATCGCGTGGTAGGCGAGGAAGACGGCATCGGCGGTGCGGCCGGCGCGGCTCACCCGGTTCATGCCGACAATTCCTCGTACATCGTCC
The DNA here is from genome assembly GCA_018268575.1 of Actinomycetota bacterium. Classification (GTDB taxonomy): domain Bacteria; phylum Actinomycetota; class Thermoleophilia; order Solirubrobacterales; family 70-9; genus VAYN01. The sequence continues at coordinate 26,492 of JAFDWF010000201.1, read as the reverse complement.
CGAGCCGGCCCCAGACGGCGTCCTCGGTGAAGTCGGCCGAGCGGCGCTCGGCAGCCGCCGCGATCCGTCGGCGCAGCTCCGGATCGTCGAGCAGGCGGCGTAGAGCATCGGCAAGCGCGGGCGCATCCCCAGGCGGGACCAGGACGCCGTCCTCGCCGTCGGCGACCAGGTCGAGCACGCCTCCCATCGAGGTGGCGAGGATCGCCCGGCCCCAGGCCATCGCCTCGAGCAGCGCCATCGGCAGTCCCTCGGAGATCGACGGGAGGACGAAGATCGAGGCGGCGCGAAAGGCTTCGCGCTTGGCGTCGGCGGCGAGCCAGCCGCCCCACTCGACGTTCTCGGTCCGGGTGACCAGGTCCACCAACCCCGGCGGCGCATCTCCAGGGCCGTGGAGCTGGAAATGGTCATCGGGACGCTCGGCAGCGAGCGTCCCGAGGGCCTCGACCAGGACCGCGCCACCCTTGGCGGGGTCGAAAAAGCCTCCCAGGTACAGCACCCGGGCGCCGCCCTGGGAACCGACATCCACCCCGCCGCCGGCAACCGGCGGCACGGGGTTGGCAAGGACGCCGACGCGGGCGACGCCGAAGCAGCGCTCGACCGCCTGGGCACTCTCGCTGGACACGGCGACGGTCCGAGTGGCACGACGCAGCGCGGCGCTGAAGACACCGCGCCGAATCGGGTCGAGACGATCGACGAAGTCCTCGATGTCACCGGGGCCGGCGTGGATCTGGAAGAGGACAGGCCGGCGCAGCGCCCGGGCGAGGAACACGCAGGCCGACTTGCGGTAAAGGCTCCCCCGCACCGCCCCCTGGATGTGGACGATGCGCGTCCCATCCCCAAGGCACCAGACCGCCAGTTCGACCAGGGCCGCGGCAAAGCGGAGCAGCTTCCGCCACGGCGAGACCATTGCGTAGGTGACGATCATCCGCATCCGGTAGCGCTCCGCCAGTGGCGAGGCGAGCAGCGAGCGCAGGACCTCTGCCATCCCGCCCTCGCCCGCCGGGTCGAGACTGACACAAGCGACGGCAAGGCCGCGAGATTGCTTGCTGGAGACGGGCATCGTCAGACGAGACAGCCTGGCGATCATAATGCCTGGCTTGGCACCCGCCGGAGAGAGCGAGACCGCGGCCGTCCCCGAGCCACCACTGCCCGTCAAGGCGGTGATCGAAGCCAAACGCGCGGTCCTGTCGATGGTCGGCGGCGGCATCGACTTCTCCCCGCAGCCCCTCGGCCGCCACGTCGACCCGAAGGGGATCGCAGGCTATTACTGCGACCTCAGCGGCAAGACGCGTCTGACGGAAGCGAGGATGCGGAACTCCGAATACGACTGGATCATCCCGATCGCCCAGTACGCGCTCGGCCTCTGGGAGCGACGGCTCGACGGCGAGCCGACCGACGCCGAATTCCTGAAGGCCGTCGACTGGCTCCTCGAACGCTCGGCCGAGGAGGAGATCGGCCTCGTCTGGCGCACGGGACTGCCGGTCGCCAAGTACGACCTCGCCGCGGGCTGGATCTCGGCGATGGGGCAAGGGCAGGCGATCTCGACCCTGCTGCGTGCGCATCAGCTGACCGGCGAGGATCACTACCTGAAGCTGGCCCGCCAGTCCTTCGGACCACTAAACGTGCCGGTCGCTGCCGGGGGAGCCCAGCGAGAACTCGACGGCGCCCTAGTACTCGAGGAGTATCCGACCAAAAAGCCCTGCGCGGTTCTGAACGGCTGGATATTCGCCTTATGGGGAGTCCATGAGCTCACCGTCGCAACCGACGACATCGAGGCTCGGGTCCTCTTCGAGCGGAGCGCGGCCGGGGTGGTCGAGTTGCTCCCCCGCTATGACCTCGGCTGGTGGTCCCGCTACAGCCTCTACGACCACAGTGGCCGCCCCGACCTCGCCAAGCCCTTCTACCAGGATCTCCACCCGACCATGCTCGAAGGGCTGGGGATGATCACCCACGATCCGGCGCTGGGCGGGTATGCGCGGCGCTGGCGCAGCCAGCGGACCCGCATCGGGACCGCCCGCGCTGCCGTGGACAAGGTCATCTTCCGCCTCTCGCGGGCGGGTCGCTCAGCCTGAGGGCGGCGAGTCCGATGCCGCCGGAAGCCCCAGGCGACGCCGGTCGGCGAAGCAGGCCGCGAGGACCAGCCCGACGGTCAGCGACGAAACGTATTCGAGTGATCCGTTGACTGCTCCGAAAGCGAGAATCGGGACGAGGACTATGGAGTTCGCCGGTGAGCGCAGTAGCCCGAGCCAGATCCCTAGGTAGCCGACGAAGCCGACGACGCCGAACTGGACCAGCACCTCGACGATGTCGGAGTGGCCGATCAGTTCGACTCCGATTTCCTTCAACTCGAAGGCGGGAATCGTCCGCAGGCCGGTGCCGAATACCCACGCCCAGGGCCCCGCGTGGTCCCAGCCGTTCAGGGCCGCGGTCCAAATCTCGCCGCGCCCAGACCCCGCCGTGGCCAGCGAGGAGAATTCGTTGCCCTGGCTGGCGATCCTGGAGGTGAGGACGTCGAGCGCACCGGTTGCGAAGGCGACCGCGGCGATCAGCACGAGGACGACCCCGGCGCGCAGCTTGGCGTCAGATTTGCCGACGAAGGTGAGCAGCGCCGCGACCAGCCCGAACAGCGCAGAGCGGACACCGGTGAAGGCCGAGGGCACCGCGCCGATAGCGAAAAGGAGGCCCTTGCGCAGGCTGGTGCTGGTGCAGAGCCCGGCAGCGGCGATCACCATCGTCATCAGCGCGAGCGGATGAGGCGCCTCGCCGGTGAAACCGAGGCGCTCGCCGGCGTGGTAGTAGGTCCCGACCTTGCCGAGACCGGCCGCAATCACGACCAGCTGGACGCCCATCGCGGCAACGCAGCTGCCGTAGACGGGACGCTTGAAGCGGGGCATCATCTGCCTGCCGCGGGACGAGGTGACGGCCAAGGCCACGAAGGCGAAGTCGATGTACTTGGCGGCTTGGAAGAGGTCTTCTTTGTCCGAGGAGAGCGCCAGGTGGCCGAGGGTGACGGCGAGGAAGAAGAAGGCGGAGAAGGGGATTAGAGGGGACTCGAATTCGAGCGGCCAGACCATCGTCAGCAACGCCGCGGTGCCGGCCGAGGCGATCAGGGTCCCCACCTGGTTCGGCAGCACGCCTTCGAAGGTCACCATCCATGGCAACAAGGCGAAGGCCGACGCGGCGGCAGCGAAGGTGCCGTAGCGAAGCGTCGCGATCCCGACCGCAATCAGGCCGACGAAAGCCACCGCCGCCGGCGGCGATTTGACCACCAGGACGCCGACGACTATCGCGCCGACCCCGGCCAGGAGGGTCGGGAGCAGGTCGATTCGAAGACGCGACGCGGCGCGGTTCATCGCAATCGGTACGGCATCGGGAAGCTCATCTGCACTGGGGATTATCGGCATCGCTCCAGGAATCCGGAGTCCTGGCCGAGAATCAGCAGGATAGGCCCCGATGACCGAGCAACGAAAAAAGCTCTCGACTTTCCGCCGGGGATTCGTCTCCACGTTCGTCCTCGACCTGCTCGGCCGCGGGTTCAGTGCCCTGGCGACGGTTTTCTTCATCCGCGCGCTCGGCACGAGCTCGTTCGCCTATCTGGTGCTGTTCCTAAACATCGGACAATTCGCGGGGGCGGCGCTCACCGGCGGCATCCGCATGCGTTACATGCGGACCGAGGCCGAGCGCGTCTCGCGCGGCGACGAGGAAGCAACCGGCTTCGGCCTCGCGATCGCGGCCAGCCTGCTGCTGGTCCTCGCGATCGGCACCCTGGCGATCGCCGGGGTCGCGATCGCAGGCGGGGCAGGCGTCGGGTCAAGCCTTCTCTTTGTTGCCCTCACTGCCGCCTACACCGCCGGGTACGCCGTGGTCGAACTGGGGGTCTACCACCACCAGGCCCACCTCTCATTCGCCCGCGCAGGCTGGATCGGGGTTGGCCGCGGCGGTGCACTGATCGTCGTCGGGATCGCTGCGCTGGCCGGGTTCGTCGATGCCGGCGCGGTGACCGCGGCAGCCGTCGCGGGCGCCACCTGTCTGGTGGGCGCAATCGTCTGCGTGCCGCTCCTCCGGAGCGGCGCAGGTTCTCTTTTCGGTGCGGGCGTATCACGCGAGTTCGGCCGCGAGTCTGGCTGGCTCACGCTCTATTACCTCGCCTCCGCGGGATTCGCCTACGCCGACATCTTCATCGTCGCCGGATTCCTCAATGACGACGCCGTCGCCAGCTATGGCGCCGCGCTGCGCTACATCGCAATCGTCATGGGGCCCCTACCCTCGCTCTTGGCCGTGATGCGCGTGCGGACCTCGCAGAGCGACCTGATCGACTCGGCCGCGGCGCAGGTCCACATGCTCCGCAACTGGATGAGGCAGAGCATCCTCCCGGTCTCAGCCCTGATCGGCATCGCCGCGGTGGCTGCCCCGTTTGCGATTCCGCTGGTCGACGGCGGCCGATATCCGGACTCGGTTCCGATCTTCGAGTTCATGCTGGTCCCGGCCCTGATCAACTACGCGACCCTGCCCAGCTCCGGCCTTCTGATGTCCCAGAAGCGCTATCCACTCCTGGCGGCGATCTACACGGCGCTGCTGGCCATACAGCTGATCGCCGCCGGCGGGATCGCGACGGTCGCCGGCGTCGTCGCCGTCGCCGCAGTCGCTTGTGGCGTCGGCGCGATCGAGCCGGTCGTCGTCGCGATCGTTGCGGGCCGGCTGGCTAGGCGGGCCGCTTCGGAACCAGCACCAGCCGCTTGAACTCGGCGACCAGCACGCCGTCTTGGTTCAAGACGCGGGTGTGGACCTTGACCACGCCGCGGTCGGGCTTCGACTTCGACGGCTTGACCTCGAGCACCTCGGTCTCGCAGAAGAGCGTGTCGCCGTGAAAGACCGGGTTCGGGTGGCTCAACTCTTCGGTCGCCAGGTTGGCGATCGCCTTGCCCGAGACGTCGGAGACCGACATCCCGAGGGCCAACGAGTAGACCAGCGGACCGACGACCACGTTGCGGCCCTGTTGCGACTCCGCCGCGTAGACATCATTGAGATGGAGCGGATGGTGGTTCATCGTGATCAGGCAGAAGAGGTGGTCGTCGGACTCGGTGACCGTCTTCGCAGGCCAGTGCTTGTACGTCGCACCGACCTCGAACTCCTCGAGATAGCGCCCGTAGCTGTGGGCACCGCTCGCCTCGCGCTGCGCCTGATCGGTGGTGAACTCGTTCGTTATCTGGTCGCTCAACTGCGCCTCCTAGGGATTTGGCGCAGGATGCTAAAGGAGTAGGGCGAAGCTGACGATCTAGACTCGCGCCCATGAAGATCGCCATCGTCGGACTCGGATACGTAGGACTCCCGCTCGCCGTCGCCTTCGCGGAGGAGGGCAGCGACGTGGTCTGCTTCGACCTCGACACGAGGAAGACGCAGGCGCTGTCGGAAGGACGCTCCTACATCGAGGACATCTCCGACGAGGCGCTTGCCCCGATCCGCGAGCGCCTCCACCCCACTTCCCGCCACGCCGACCTGGCGACCTGCGATGCGATCGTGATCTGCGTGCCGACCCCATTGACGCGCTCGCGCGAACCCGACCTCACCTACCTGCTCGACGCGGCCACCGCCCTCTCCCAGGTCCTCCAGCAGGGGCAGCTGATCGTGCTGGAGTCGACGACCTACCCGGGGACGACCCGCGAGCAGGTCGCGCCGATCCTCGAGGAGTCGGGGATGAAGGTAGGGCGCGATTTCCACCTCGCCTTCTCGCCGGAGCGCATCGACCCCGGTCGCACCGACTACACCGTGCGCACCACGCCGAAGCTCGTCGGTGGGCTGACGGACGCCTGCACGGAGCGCGCCCACGAGCTCTACGCGCGGATCTGCGAGACCGTCGTCGTCCTCTCCTCGCCCGAGGCGGCCGAGCTCTCGAAGCTGCTCGAGAACATCTTCCGCTCGGTGAACATCGCACTCGTCAACGAGCTGGCGCAGCTCTGCGACCGACTCGACATCGACGTCTGGGAGGTGATCGACGCCGCCTCGACCAAGCCCTTCGGCTTCATGCGCTTCGAGCCGGGGCCAGGAATGGGCGGCCACTGCCTGCCGGTCGACCCCTTCTACCTCGCCTTCAAGGCCCGCGAGCACGACTTCTACCCCGAGTTCATCGAGCTCGCCGGCAAGGTCAACCAGGCCCAGCCCGCCTACTGCGTCGAGCGCATCGAGCGGGCGCTGAACCTCTCCGGCAAGCCGGTCAAGGGCTCCAAGGTGATGATCCTCGGCGCCGCCTACAAGGCCGGGTCCGGTGACATCCGCGAGTCCCCGGCCCTGAAGATGATGCGCCTCCTGGAGGCGCTCGAAGCAGACCTCTCCTACCATGACCCCTTCGTTCCCGAGCTCGGGAAACTGGGCCTGACGTCGGTCGACCTCGAGGTCGGACTCGCCGAAGCCGACCTGGTCGCGATCGTCACTGCGCACCGCGAAGTCGACTATCAGGCGGTGGTCGAGAAGGCGCCCATCGTGATCGACTTCCGCGGCGTCACGCGCAAGATCTCGGCGTCCAACCTCGTCCGCCTGTAGGACGTCCTCGCCCCGGGAGGGGGCGCCTACGGGCGCGGACGCAGGACGAACTGCCAGGCCCAGGGCCACAGCCGCATCGGCGCCTGCAGCATCTTGTAGATACCGCGGACGCGCTCCGGGATCACCTCGGGCGGGTAGTTGAACTTGCGCACCATGGTCGCCTCCAGCCCGCCGGCCTCGGCGTCGCGGCGCAGGTGCCTCGGGGTGACGACGAAGAAGTCGTGCTCCCAGCTGACCGGCGCCAGCTTCCAGTACACCTTCTGCGCCCGGATCGGCAGCCAGCCCATGAACGGCAGCCGGCTGTGCGACTCGATCGGGAAGTAGGGGTTGGGGATCTGGCCGACGACCGCGCCGCCCGGCCTCAACACGCGGCGCATCTCGGCGAAGGAGGCGACCCGGTACTGCGGGAAGATGTGCTCGTAGACGTTGGCGAGCATCACCACGTCGAACGTGTCGTCGGGGAACGCGAGCTCGTCCGCGGTCCCGGGGCGGAGGTCGATCCCGTCGGGGGATCTCTCCTCCCCCTTCAACGCCGGGTCGATCCCGACCCAGTCGAAGCCGGTCAGCTGCGCGTAGCGGTCCGTGGTCCAGCCGTTCTGGCAGCCGATGTCGAGGCCACGGCTCGCGGTGGGGACTTCGCGGCGGACCAACGTCGTCAAGGTCTCCGAGAGGACCTTGTTGCGGGCGTCCCACTCCTCGTCTGACTGGAGTAGTGCATGGCTGCCCTGATGCTCGCTCGCGCTCACTCAGTGCACTTTCCGCAGCCGGGCCCGTTCCTCCTGCTTTTCCACCACCTGCACCACCAGCTTCACCACGTTGGAGTCACCGGTCGCCTTGATGTGGCCGGTCTCGGCGGCCTTGCGATAACTCGCCAGCGTGCCTTTCTCGGCCAGCTGGTTGAACTGCGGCCGGTCGATTTCGACCAGCACCCGCTCGTCCTGGGCGAGGTCCTTGGTGATCTTCGGCCCCGGCAGCTCGACCCGGTAGAGCTGGATGTCGTGCTTGGCACGCAACTCGAGGCCGAAGACCAGCTTCAGCTTCGCCAGCGCCGGGACTTCCGCCTGGAAGCGCTCGACCGCGGTGCGGATCAGCTCGGGGGTGGAAGCCACGGCGCCACAGTCTGCCTTAGATCTTGTTTCGCTGCAGGACCTTCTTGCCGATCACCATGCGCTGGATCTCGGAGGTGCCCTCGCCGATCAGGAGCAGCGGCGCGTCGCGGTAGAGGCGCTCGATCTCGTACTCCTTCGAGTAGCCGTAGCCGCCGTGGATGCGGAAGGCGTCCTCGACGTTTTCCTTGCCGGTCTCCGAGGCGAGCAGCTTGGCCATGCCGGCCTCGAGGTCGGAGCGCTCGCCCGCGTCCTTCAGGCGCGCCGCTTTGCGGGTCACCAACCGGGCCGCCTCGAGCCGGGTCGCCATGTCGGCGAGCTTGAAGGAGATCGCCTGGTGCTGGGCGATCGGCTTGCCGAAGGTCTTGCGCTCCTGGCTGTATTTGAGCGCCAGCTCCAGCGCCCGCTGAGCGATGCCGACGCCGCGGGCGGCGACGTTGACGCGGCCCACCTCGAGCGCGTCCATCATCTGCACGAAGCCCTGGCCGACGCCGCCCGGGCCGCCGAGGATGCGGTCGGGCTTGCACTTGTAGCCGTCGTAGACGAGCTCGGTCGACTCGACCCCCTTGTAGCCCATCTTCTTGATCTTCGGCGGCACCGTGAGGCCGGCGAAGTCGCCCTCGCCCACTTCTTTCCAGGGCTCCTTCTCGGTGATGAAGCAGGTCATCCCCTTGTAGGGCGGATCGGCCTTCGGGTCGGTCTTCATCAAGACGAAGACGACCCCGGAGCCGAGCCCGTTGGTGACCCACATCTTCTGCCCGTTCAGCTCCCAGTTGCCCTCGCCGTCCTCCTTGGCGGTGGCCTTGATGCCCTGCACGTCGGAGCCGGTCTCGGGCTCCGAGAGCGAGAAGGCGGCGCGGATCTCACCGGTCGCCATCTTCGGCAGGAAGTACTGCTTCTGCTCCTCGGTGCCGAACTTCATCAACAGGTAGGAGCCGATGAAGTGGGTGTTGACGACGCCGGAGATCGAGATCCAGCCGCGCGAGAGCTCTTCGACGATCATCGCGTAGGTGGTCAGGTCGAGGCCCATGCCGCCGTACTCTTCGGGGATCGTCACCCCGAACAGGCCGAGCTCCTTCATCTGCTCGACGATCGGCTCCGGGAACGTGTCCTCGTGGTCGTAGTGCTCGGCGTTGGGGATGATCTGCTCGTCGGCGAACTGGCGCACCATTTCGACGATCGCTTCCTGCTCGTCGGTCATTTCGCGGTACGCGGAGGTATCTACGGCCATGGGCTCCTGCCTGATCTCTCGGTTACGTGGAATGTGGAGGATATCGGCGCTACGCCCCCACCGGGCCCCCGCCCGGCTCAGGCCGGCGCCCGCTCGAAGACCGACTGCGGGTCGACCCGCGGGTCGATCGCCTGCATCGGGGCGCGTGCCTTCAGCAGGATCTCCTGGTACTCGTCCTCCGCCTCGGACTGCATCACGATCGCCCCGCCGACGCCCAGGCTCGTCTTCTCGCCGTCCATGACCACCGTGCGGATGACGATGTTCAGGTCGCAGCCGCCGCTCAGGCCGAGGTAGCCGATCGCCCCCGAGTAGACCCCCCGTGCCTCGCCCTCGAGCGCGTCGATGATCTCCATCGTCCGCTTCTTCGGCGCCCCGGTCATCGACCCGCCGGGGAAGCAGGCGCGCACGCAGTCGGGCGGCTCGATCTCCTCGCGCATCAGCCCGCGCACGGTCGAGACCAGCTGGTGGACGGTCTCGTAGCTCTCGATCTGCATCAGGTTGGGCACGTGGACGGTGCCGACCTCACTGACCACGCCGAGGTCGTTGCGGAGCAGGTCGCAGATCATCAGGTTCTCGGCCCGCGACTTCTCCTCGGTGCGGAGCTCCTCGGCCAGGCGCACGTCCTCGGCGGGCTCGCTGCCGCGCCGCACCGTGCCCTTGATCGGTTTCGCCTCCGCCCAGCGGTCGCGCCCGATCGAGAGGAAGCGCTCCGGCGAGGAGCTCAGCACCGCCGCCTCGCCGATCCTCAGGAAGGCCGAGAAGGGCGCCGGGTTGACCCGGTGCAGGGTCCGGTAGAGCGGCAGCGGGTCGGGGCTGACGTCGGCGGTGATCTTGTTGGTGAGGCAGATCTCGTAGCTCTCGCCGTCGATCAGCTGGCGCTTGCTGGCGGCGATGTCCTCGAGGTAGCGCTCGTGCGAGCGGGCCAGGTGGAAGCGGACCGGCTCGCGCTCGGTCGCCACCTCGCTCCACTCCGGCACCTCGATCGGCGGCAGCGAGGCCAGCCGCAGCGCCGTCTCGGCGATCCAGCGGTCGGTCTCCTCCGGCTCCGAGCGGGGGCAGACGCCGAGCACGTAGGTGGCGCCTTCGAGGTGGTCGAAGGCGATCATCCGGTCGGCGAAGACGAAGAAGGCGTCGGGCATCGTCGAGGCGTGCGCGCCCGAGCCTTCGCAGTCGGCCTTCAGCTCGTAGCCGAGGTAGCCGGCGAAGCCGCAGTTGAAGTCGAACGGGAGGTCGTCGGAGAGGTGGCGCAAGCGGCGCATCTCGCGCGAGAGGTAGTCGAAGATCGACTCGTCGAGGACGCGGCTCCGACCCTCGCCGGTCACGGTCAGGTCGCCGGTCGCGACGTCGTAGCTGATCGTCTGGGCGAGCGGCCCGGAGGCGTCGCCCATGAAGGAGAAGCGGGCGCGACCGTCGAGCATGCTGCTGTCGAGCCAGAAGGCGTGCTCGGAAGCGCCGTAGAGGTGGTGGAAGGCGCGCTCGGTGTCGTAGGCGGTGTCGAGGCGGCGCACGCGCAGCTCCAGGTCGGGGCCCGCCGGGCGGGGCCGGGCGAAGGCGGCGCCGCGGCGGACCGGAGCGGCGCCGGGGCGGCCGCGGGCGGCGATCGTCAGGTCGCGGAAGCGGGCCAGCATCGCCCGTCCGTATTCGGTCGAGATCGACTCGGGGTGGAACTGCAGGCCCCACTGGGGGCGCTCGCGGTGGGCGACACCCATCAGGATGCCGTCGCTGGTCCACGCTGTCGGCTCGAGCTCCGCGGGCAGGTCCTCGACGCAGAGCGAGTGGTAGCGGACGACCTGGAACTCGCGCGGCAGGCCGGCGAAGAGGCCGCCGTCCTCGTGGGTGACGGCGCTGAGCCGGCCGTGCATCGCTTCCGGCGCGTGCACGACCTTCGCCCCGTAGGCGGCGCAGAGGCCCTGGTGGCCGAGGCAGACGCCGAGCAGCGGCACCTCGGCGCGGCGGATCGCCTCCGCGCAGACGCCGAAGTCGGCCTCGCGCTCGGGGCTGCCCGGCCCGGGCGAGATCACGACGTTGTCGAAATCGAGGCTCGCCGCCAGCTCCTCCCAGCCCATCCGGTCGTTGCGGACGACGATCGGCTCCTCGCCGTTGGCCTCGGCGAGCAACTGGAAGAGGTTGTAGGTGAAGGAGTCGTAGTTGTCGATCAGCAGTGTCTTCACGAAGACGATCTCCTCGGCGCATGCGTCCCGCGACGGAAGCGAGCGGCCTATCATCGCCGACGCCTTGCGTCGAGCCGCCCCCTCCCCACCGGGCTTTCACCCGGACCCCCGACTGGGCGTCTTCGAGACGATCCTGATCTTCGAGGACCGGCCGATCGAACTGGGCGCCCACCTCGAGCGGATCGGTCGCAGCGTCCGCGCTCTCTATGGGATGAAGCCGCCGCGGGAGCTCGCCGACGAAGTCCTCGCGAGCTCACGCGGGGGCGGCCTGGGGCGGCTGCGGCTGACGGTCGAGCCGACCCGCGACGGCGGCCTGCGCAGCTCGATCGTGGTCGCCGGCTTCGAGCCCGACGACGTCTTCCCTACCGGCCCCTTCGCCACCGCGCTACGAAGCCTCCCGGTCGAGCGGGGCTGGGGCGATCACAAGTACGCCGACCGGGAGATGCTGGCGTGGGCGGAAGCGAGCGCCGGGTCGGGCGCGGCACCGCTCCTGGTGCGGGGCGAGGACGAAGTGCTGGAGGCCGCGCGGGCGAACGTCTTCGCCGTCCGCGCCGGGATCCTGGTGGCGCCGCCACTGGAGGGCTCGATCTTGCCCGGCGTCACCCGCGCCGCGGTGATCGAGGAAGCGGCCAAGATCGGGGTCGAGCTGCGCGAGCGGCGGCTGACGCTGGAAGACCTGCGCGGCGCCGAGGAGGTCTTCCTGACCGGCTCGCTGCGCGGAGTCGAGCCGATCCGGGCGATCGACGACACCGAGATCGCCGCAGAGGGGCCGATCACCACGGCGCTCGCCACAGAGCTGCGCCGACGCTGGTTCGGCGGCGCGACCTAGGCGGGGAGGTGCGTGGTGAGCTCCGGGGGATGACGAGGGATGGGGGCGTCGCCGGCCGGCGCCCGGGGGCCAGAGGGACGCGGCCTTTTCGGAGGCGGCCACAGCCTGCCAGGGCCGCCTCCGAAAAGGCCGGGACGCCTGGGCCCCGATCGGTCCGGCCCCGTCCCTCGCTGCCCCGCACCCCACCAGCCGCCAGCTCGGCCCGGCCCGGCCCGAACCCTCCCCGCGCCGCGCGCCCGGAACAGACTCCCAAAGAGCCCCTTTCAGAATGCCCCGCGCACGCCTGGCGGCGCCGGACACACTTCGCGGGGCGTCGTCCTCGGTCGGCCAAAATGGCTCTGCCATTAGGCCTCCCTGCGTCCTACCCCCGCTCGGTCCGGCACTCGCCAGTCGCACACGCCGCATTCTGAATGGGGCTCTAAGCCAACTCGCGCCGTGTGTCGCGACTCGCCTTCTTGGCGCGCTTGGCCTCGAACATCGCCGCGTCGGCGCGGGCGACGAGGTCCCAGAGCGCTTCATCCTCCCCCGCCGGGCTTTCTGCCAGGCCGAGGCTGAGCGAGAGGTCCCAGCGGCGCTCGGCCTCGGCGTTGCGGGTGGCAAGCGCGCCTTCGACCCGGGCGATCAGGGTCGGCGCGGCCTGGGCGGCGGCGCCGACCAGGAGGGCGCAGAACTCGTCGCCGCCGAGGCGGGCGAGGAGGTCGGAGGCACGGAGGGTCGAGCCGAGGGTCGCAGCTACTTCGCGCAGCGCCTGGTCGCCGCTCTCGTGGCCGTGCAGGTCGTTGATCGGCTTCATGTTGTCGAGGTCGGCGTAGATCACGCAGAGCGCCAGCCCCAGCCGGCGGGCGCGGCGACGAGCCGCCCGCCGAGCATCTCGAAGCCCCGCCGGTTGGCGAGCCCGGTCAGCTCGTCGCCGATCGCCAGCGAGAACGAGGCGACCTCGGCTTCGACCATCGCCGCGAATTCGCGCAGCGCCTCGGCGTCGAACTGGTCGCGCGAGCGGGGCTTGTCGTCGATCACGCAGAGGGTGCCGAGCACCTCGCCGCCGGGCCCGGAGACGGGGTGGCCGGCGTAGAAGCGGATGTTCGGGTCGCCGGTGACCAGCGGGTTGTCGTGGAAGCGTTGGTCGACGCGGGCGTCCTCGACCACCATCGTCCCCGGCGCGCCGATCGCGGTGCGGACAGAAGCCCGTCTCGAGCGGGTCTTCCTCGCAGCCCATCCCGACCGACGACTTGAACCACTGGCGGTCGACGTCGACCACGGTGAAGGTCGCGATCGAGGCGCCGAAGACCCGCTGGGCGAGCGGTGAGGCGGTTCTCCCGCTCGGGTGTCGAGCAGGTTGAGGGCATGAAGGGCCGCGAGAGGACGTTCCTCGTCCGGCGGCTTGGGAGCGGCGATCATCGCGCCGATTCTTCCGCAAGGACGCGCGCTCCGCGACCCTTGAAATAGATTCCGCGGACCAAGAAAACGGCAGGAGGAGCTGCGTGAGACACCCCAGAGACTTCTTTCATCCGCAGGCGATCGGCGCGCCGGAGCCGCTGCGCGAGATCCCCGTCGTCCCTTCGCGGATGATCCACTTCCTCGACTTCTCGAACCCGAAAATGGTCGCCAAGGCGGCCGACATCGCCAAGCAGACCGACATCCTGCTCGGCAACCTCGAGGACGCGATCCCGGTCGACCGCAAGGAGGCGGCGCGGGCTGGCCTGATCCAGGCGGCGAAGGAGTCCGACTTCGGCACCACCGCGCTCTGGACCCGGGTCAACGCGCTGGAGAGCCCCTGGATCCTCGACGACCTCGTGCAGCTGGTCGGCGAGATCGGCGACCAGCTGGCCGTGGTGATGGTGCCGAAGGTCGAGGGCGCCCGGGACATCCACTACGTCGACCGCCTGCTCGCCCAGCTCGAGGCGAAGGCCGGGCTCGAGCGCCCGATCCTGATCCACGCCCTGCTGGAGACGCCGCAGGGCGTCGTCAACGTCGAGGAGATCGCCTACGCCTCGCCGCGCATGCAGGGGATGAGCTTCGGCCCCGCCGACCTCGCCGCGGCGCGGCGGATGAAGACCACCCGGGTCGGCGGCGGCCACCCCGGCTACCTGGTGCTCGGCGACCCGGCCGACCCGGAGAACCCCGACCAGGGCGAGCGGGCGAGCGCCCAGCAGGATCTCTGGCACTACTCGATCGCCCGCATGGTCGACGCCTGCACGTCGGCCGGGATCCTGCCTTTCTACGGGCCCTTCGGCGACATCAAGGACGTCGCGGGCTGCGAGGCCCAGTTCCGCGCCGCCTTCCTGATGGGCTGCGTCGGCGCCTGGTCGCTGCACCCGGTGCAGATCGGCATCGCCAAGAAGGTGTTCAGCCCGCCGCCGGAGGAGGTCGCCTTCGCGAAGAAGGTCCTCGAGGCGATCCCGGACGGCGCCGGCGTCCACATGATCGACGGCAAGATGCAGGACGACGCGACCTGGAAGCAGTGCAAGGTGATGGTCGAGCTGGCCGAAATGCTGGCCGCCAAGGACCCGGAGCTGAAAGGGGCCTACGGGCTTTAGGTCGAGCCCAAGAGGGTGGGCGGCCCCAATCTGGACCGCGGCTGAAACAATAGCCGTGGAGCGCTGACCCGTTCGATGAGGCAGGAAGTGGATTCCCGCATGAGGGGATTCGGCCGAAGCTCAACTATTGGGCCCGGCACTGCCGATAGGGGCATCGGACACCCAAATAGGTATTTCTTACCGCTCGGCTTTCGCCGGGCGGTTTTCGCCCTCCCACCCATCGCCAGAAAGAGATGCAGCCACCTCCCCTCGAGATCCCGATAGAGCAGCGCGTTTCGGCCATTCCACACGAGGCGCTGGTCCAGGATCGGCCGACGATCGCCTCGATGCCGGCGGCGCGCCGCGGGCTCGGCTGGTGGCTGCTGCCGATCGTCGACTTCGTCTGCTCCGCCTTGGCCCTGCTTGGCGTGACGCTGATCGCCCGGGTCGACGTGTTCCCGGCGCTACCCGTCGCCCCCGCCCTGCTCGTCCTCGCCTACGGCGCACTCGGCGTTTACGGTGCCCGGCCTGACCGCAACGCGATCAGCAGCGAAGGCGGCGTCGGCTGGCCGGTCATGCGCCTCCTCGTCGGTGCCCTCTTCGCCTGGTCGGCCTCGCTCCTCGCCCCGATCGACGGGGCCGAACAGCTGGCCCTCTTCGGCGCCTTCGTGATCCTCGACTTCGGCGTGCGGGCCGGCGTCGCACCCTTCCTGCGGGACCTCAACCCGGTCGAGCGCTGGGTCCTGGTCGGCGACGAGGACGTCGCCGACCGGTTGCGCGCCTACGCCCCGCTGCGCCAGTACGCCTCCGTCGTCGCCAGCGTTGCGCCGCTCGAGCCCGACGACTCGGCCGGAAGGACACGGGCGCTGGAGCTGGTCGAGAGCCACGACGCCGACCGCGTCGTCATCTCCACCGCCCACGCCGACGACGCCGGGCTGCTCAACCTGGTCCGCGCCTTCAAGGCGGTCGGCGTCCCGGTCAGCATGCTGCCGCGGCCGCTCGACCTGCTCGAGGCCCCGGCCGCCCGCCCGACCCGGATCGGCGGCGTGCCACTGATCGAGGTCGAGTCGCTGGCAGCCCGCGACTCGCAGCCCTACAAAGGCCCGGACCGGCGCTCGCGCACCCGGCGCGCGAAGGTCTCTGTCGTCGTCCCAGCGATGAACGAGGAGGGCAACATCGCCCAGGTCCTCGGCGAACTGCCCGGCGAACTGCACGAGGTGATCCTCGTCGACGGCAACTCGCGCGACAACACGATCGAGGTCGCCCGGCGCACCTACCCCTCAATCCGCGTCACCACCCAGGGCGGCAAAGGCAAGGGCGACGCGCTGCGCACCGGCTTCGCCGCCGCGACCGGC
The DNA here is from genome assembly GCA_018268575.1 of Actinomycetota bacterium. Lineage (GTDB taxonomy): Bacteria > Actinomycetota > Thermoleophilia > Solirubrobacterales > 70-9 > VAYN01. Next base: position 10,747 of record JAFDWF010000201.1, on the reverse strand, counting down.
AACCTGATCGTGATGCTCGACGCCGACGGCTCCGCCAACCCGGCCGAGATCCCGCGCTTCGTCGAGGCGCTGGAAGCGGGCGCCGACTTCGCCAAGGGCTCGCGCTTCCTTCCCGGCGGCGGCTCCGATGACATCACCCTGCTGCGCAGGTTCGGCAACAGCTGCCTCAGCGGCACCGCCAACGTGCTCCACGGCACCCACTTCACCGACCTCTGCTATGGCTACAACGCCTTCTGGGTCCGCTGCCTGCCGTTCATCTCGCTCGACGTCCCCGGCTTCGAGGTGGAGACGCTGATCAACCTGCGAATCGCCGGCGCCGGGATGAAGATTGCCGAGGTGCCGAGCTACGAGAAAGAGCGGATCTCCGGCGCCAGCAACCTGAACGCCTTCCGCGACGGCCTGCGCGTCCTCGGCACGATCATCGGCGAGGCGCGCAGGCGCCGCAGCATCCACAGCGAGCACCCGGTCGCCGGTGCGGCCGCGACCCGGCAGACCAGTGCCGCTGCACCGGCCGCCAAGCGCTGAGCCGGCGAGCTCACCGGTCGGCACCGCGACGGTCTCGGTCGTCGTCGCCGCCTGGAGCCTTGATGCGAAGGCCGACCTCGAAGCGTGCGCCGCGGCGCTCGCCGCGCAGACCGTCACCCCGCGCGAGGTCCTCTTCGTCATCGACCACAACCCCGAGCTGGCAGCCTGGGCGCGCGCGCACCTGGGCGCCGTGACCGTGCTCGAGAACGCCCACGAGCGCGGCGTGGTCGGCGCCCGCAACACCGGGCTCGAGGCGGCGAGCGGCACGATCATCGCCTTCACCGACGACGACGCGGCGCCCGACCCGGGCTGGATCGCCGGGCTCCTGGACGCCTTCGCCGACGAGCGGGCGATCGGCGTCGGCGGCGCCCTCGACCCGGTCTGGGCGGGCTCCGAGCCGCGCTGGCTGCCGACCGAGTTCTACTGGGTCTTCGGCTGCTCCTACCGCGGCCTGCCGACCGCGGTGGCGCCGATCCGCAATGCGATCGGCGCCAACATGGCGGTCCGCCGCGCGGCGCTCGACGCGGTCGGCGGCTTCGCCGCCGGGGTCGCGCCGCGCGAGCTGCGGCTCGGCGGCAAGGTCCTCTCCGCCGGGCACGCCCTCGACGACACCAGCCTCGGGATCCGGGTCACCGCCGCCTTCCCCGGCACCCACTGGCTCTACCAGCCGAGCGCCCGGGTCCGCCACAAGGTCGCCCCGGGGCGGACGACGCTGCGCTACTTCCTGATCCGCAACTTCGAGGAGGGCGAGGGGAAGGCGGCCCTGGCACAGGCGGTCGGCGCCGAGGCCGGGCTCGCGGCGGAGCGCCGCCACCTCTTCGTCACGATCCCGCTCGGCTTCCTGCGCGGCTTCGGCGAGCTGCTGCGCGGCGACGCCTACGGCCCGCTGCGCTCGCTCGCCTTGGTCGCCGGGATCGGCGCCGCCGGCGCCGGCTACGCCCTCGCCGGCCTGCGCGGACGCCTGAGCCGCCCCGATCCGTCCTCCGGTCGAGCCTAGGATCGCGTCGTGCACAGGGCCCGGTCCAACCGGTTCGCGCTGAGCCTGCTCGTCGTCGGCTTCGGCGTCTTCCTCTGCGCGCTCGGCAACGCGCTGGCCCGGGCGGGCAGCGAACCGGCGATGAGCGCCTACCTCGTCGGCCTCGTCGTGATCGGGCTGCCGATCTTCTTCCGCCTGCTCGGCAGCGAGGCGAGCAACGGGGAACGGCTGGCGCTGGTCTGCTTGCTCGGGATCGCCCTCTACCTCGTCAAGGTCGTCCACGACGCCCCGTCCTTCACCTTCACGGACGAGCTGATCCACGCCTTCAACGTCGAACAGATCCGCGAACACGGGCACCTCTTCCACCACAACCCGGTGCTCAAGGTGACGCCCTACTACCCCGGCTTCGAGGGCGCGACCTCGGCCCTGGTCAAGGTCACCGGCCTCTCCACCTATGCCGCCGGGACCGTCCTCGTCGGCATCGCCCGGCTCACCCTGATCGGTGGCCTCTTCCTGCTCTTCGAGCGGATCGGCGGCTCGGCCCGCACCGCCGGCCTGGCGGCGGCGATCTACACGACCAACTTCAACTTCCTCTTCTGGGGGGCGCAGTTCTCCTACGAGTCGCTGGCCCTCCCGTTGCTGGTGATCGTGATGCTGATGGTGGCCGAGCGGGAAGCGACCGCCAGGACGCTGATCGGCGAGTGGGCGGCGCCGCTGATCGTGGCGATCGCGGCGATCGTGATCACCCACCACCTGACCTCCTACGCGCTGATCGTCATCCTCGCCCTGCTCGCCGGGCTGCTCTGGTACTCCTCCCGCAACTGGGACCCGCCGAACCCCTGGCCGTACGCGCTCCTCGCCGCCATCCTCGCCGCCTGCTGGCTGGCCGTGGTCGCCGGGGAGACCTTCTCCTACCTCTCCAACCCGCTCTCGGAAGCGCTCGAAGCGCTGGGCAAGACGATCGCCGGCGAGTCGGCGCCGCGCGGGCTCTTCCAGGGCGGCGGGGCGGCCGGGCCGACCCCGATCGGGGCACGGCTCGTCGCCCTGCTCGGCGTCGCCCTGCTCGGCATCGGCTGGGTCTTCGGCATCCGTGCCACCTGGCGGCGCTACCGCACCCGGCCCTGGCCGCTCCTCTTCATGCTCGGCTCGCTCGGCTTCTTCCTCGCCCTCGGGCTGCGGCTGGCGCCCGCCGCCTGGGAGACCGGCAACCGGGCGAGCGAGTTCTTCTTCATCGGGCTCGCCTTCGTCGTCGCGGGCGCCGGGCTGACCGAGCTGCGCTGGCCGTCGCGAAGGTGGGCGCCGTGGCTCCTGACCGGCGCCTTCGGCTTCGTCCTGATCGGCGGCGTGATCTCCGGCTGGCCCTGGGACGCCCAGTTGGCGAAACCGCTGCGCGTCTCGGCCGCAGGCGGGACGATCTCCTCGCCGCCACTGGCGATGGCCGAATGGGCGAAGGCCGAAGGGCCGGAGGGCAACTGGGCCGCGGCGACCGCCGACGCCAACCTGTTGCTGGTGCCGGGCGGGCGCAACGTGACGACCGGGAAGGGCCCCGACGTCGAAGACATGCTCACCAACCCCTCGCTCGAACCGTGGCAGGTCCGCATGCTGCGCGAAAACGACCTGCGCTACGTGGTCACCGACCGGCGGGAAGTCTCCAACGACGGCCTCCGCGGCTACTTCTTCCCCCTGCGCGGCGACAGTGACTTCGACAAGCTGCTGTTCCCCGGCGTGGTTAGCAAGTTCTCGGCGATTCCGGGCACGGCGCGGATCTACGACAACGGGTTGATCGCGATCTACGACCTCGGGGGCCGGCCGTGAGGGGGCACGGCGACCTGCGCGCCGTCGTCATCGTCGCGGTCGTTCTCGCGGCCCTGGCGCTGGTCGTCCCGCTCGGCTGGCTCAGCCTGCTGCTGCTGGCGCCGCTCGCCTTCTTCCTCACCGGCTACGCGATCCTCCTCGCCGCCTTCGTCGAGGGCCCGCAGCCGTGGCCGCGCGCGTTCTGGATCAGCCTCGGCCTCAGCCTCGCCGTGCTGGCGCTGCTGCCGCTGCCGCTCAACTACCTCGGCGGGCTGACGCCCGCGACCTGGGCGATCGCCCTCGCCCTCGTCGTCCTCGTCGCCGCCGCGATCGCCGCCGCCCGGCGCCCCGCGGACTGGACCGGGACGAGCTTGGCGGCGCTCCGCCCGCCACCGGTCTCGCCGCTCGCGGCGGCCTGCGGCCTCGCCGCCCTGGCGCTGGCCGCGGGCGCGATCGTCCTCGCCCAGGTACCGCTCTCCAACAGCAAGGCGGAAGGGTTCAGCGAGCTGTGGATGCGGCCCGGGCCCGGCGGCGCCAGCGTCCGCGTCGGCGTCGGCAACGAGGAGCAACGACGGACCGCCTACGAAGTGCGGGCGAAGTTCGCCGGCGGCCGCGAAGTTACCCGCTCCTTGACCCTCTCGCCGGGGGAAACCTCGACCCTGCGCTTTGCCGTCATCCCCCCCGGCACGCTCGCCAACGCCGCCTTCGTCTCCGTCCTGCTCTTCCGCCGTGCCGAGCCCGACCTGCCCTACCGGCGGGTCTACGGCTGGATTCCCGCCGGGACGCAATGAGCGACGGCGCCTCCCTCGCCGTCGATGTCGTCGTCAACAACCACGACTATGGCCGCTACCTCGCGGCCGCGGTCGACAGCGCCCTCGCCCAGGACCATCCGCGCACCCGGGTGATCGTCGTCGACGACGGCTCGACCGACGACTCGCGCGCCGTCCTGCGCACCTACGAGGGTCGGGCCGAGGTCGTCCTGCAGGCGAACGGCGGCCAGGCCTCGGCGCTGAACGCCGGCCTCGCCCGCTGCCGGGGCGACGTAGTGATGTTCCTCGACGCCGACGACGTCCTCCATCCGGCCGCCGCGCGCCGCGCCGCCGCGGCCCTCGCCGGGGACCCCGGCGCGGCCAAGGCGCAGATGCGGATGGAGGTGATCGACGCCGCCGGGGGACCGACCGGGGAGCTGAAGCCGCCGCCGCACTGGCCGATGCCGACCGGCGACCTGCGGGCGGCCGAGCTCGCCTACCCGTTCGACCTGGCCTGGCTGCCGACCAGCGCCTACGCCTTCCGCCGCGAGGCCCTGGCCCCGATCCTGCCGATCCCCGAGGCGGCCTACCGACTCGGCGCCGACTGGCACCTGGTCCACCTCTCGACCCTGCTCGGCCGCGTGGCGACGATCGAGGAGGTGAGCTGCTCATACCGCGTCCACGGCGCCAATAACTACGAGCCCCAGGAACCGGGGATCGATCTCGACCAGATCCGCGCCACGGTCAGTTACGGCAGGCAGACCTCGACCGACCTCCTGCGGCTCGCCGCCGAACTCGATCTCCCCCACCCGCGGCGCATCCTCTCGATTGCCGACCTCGCGCGCCGGATGATCTCCCTGCGCCTCGACCCAGACCGTCACCCGATCCCGGGCGATTCACGGTTCGGCCTCGTGCGCGACTCGATCGGTGCCGTCCGTCGCCGCACCAACGCTGCCATCGCAATGCGCCTCGCCTTTCCGGCCTGGTTCGCGGCGATGGCACTCGCACCGCGCTCACTGGCCCGGCGCCTCGCGCTTTGGTTCCTTTTTCCGGACAAAATGCCCATTCTGCGCAGATAGCTCGCCGACCTGGAGACCCCTCAGTCCGACCCCCGCCCGTAAGATTTCGCCCGCGGCGCTTCAGTTTCGTCCGGCAGTGCCGAATAACAAGTGATGGGAAATGCTTAGCGCTGAGCTGATCACCGAGGTTTCGAAGCTGGGGCCGTTCGTCGATCGATGGCGCGAGCTCGCCGTTGCGCGATCCAACGCGTTCGTCACCCCGGAGTGGTTCCATAGCTGGTGGACCCACCTGGGCAAGGGCTTCTCCATCCCCTTGGTCGCCGTCGCGCGGCGCGAGGGCGGCGAGGTCGTCGGCGTGACCCCGCTTGTCCTCGACAGCTCCAGTCGCCCACAGGCGATCCGCTTCGCCGGGGCCTCCCTCGGCGACCGCTTCCACCCGGCGGCAGTGCCGGAGGACGAAGCCGAGATTGCCACGGCGACCATCGCGGCACTCGAGGCAAATGGCTTCGGTCGCCAACTGATGCTCTTCGAGCGCGCCGACTCCGACGCCACCTGGTGCCAGGCGCTACAGAGGTCGGCCCGGGGCGACCAGACCGTGATCGAGCAGCAGCGGACGATCAACCCCTATATCGACCTGCGCGGACTTGACTGGGATCACTACATGTCAAGCCGCAGCCAGAAGTTTCGCAAGCGGGTCCGCCGCGCCGATCGGGTCCTACTCGAGGAGCACGAGATGGTATTGCGGCCCGCAGACATGTCGACGGTCACCGCCGACATGTCTGAAATGTTCCGCCTTCACGACCTGCGTCGGGACAGTCTCGGCGGCTCGTCCCTCGACGCCGCTTCGCGCCGCGCACTTCATGCGTTCGCCGTCGCCGCCTCCGAACGCGGCTGGCTGCGCCTCAGCGCACTCGAAGCAAACGGCCGCCAGATCGCGTCCTTCTTCGGCTGGAGAGTCGGTGACACTTATGCTTCCTATCAGGGTGGCTTCGACCCAAGCTGGTCGGATCTCGGCGTCGGCTTCGCGATCGAGACGATGACGATCCGCCAGGCGATCGAGGAGGGTGCCTCCGAGTACGACTTCCTACTCGGCGCCGAGGAATGGAAGCAACGTTTCACCGACCTTGCCCGGCCCAGCCAGACGCTGATCCTGGTCGGCGCGCGCAATCCCGTCCGCCTGCTCGTCGCTGCCGAGTCCGGCTTGCGCCGCGCGAGCGCCGGCATCAGCCAGCGCCCGGCCCTGAGCCGCGTGGTGAAGGCGATGCACAGCGTGATCCCGACCGTCAGGAGGGCGTAGATGACCGACCCCGTACGAATCGTCTATGTGATCGGCACGCGGCCGAACTTCGTCAAGACGGCCCCGGTGATCGCCGCGATGCGCGAGCGGCATCCGGACGGCCATCACGTCATCGTCCACACCGGCCAGCATTACGACCGGGCGATGTCGGAGATCTTCTTCGAGGAGCTCGGCGTGCCGACGCCCGACCACATGCTCGAGGTCGGCTCGGGAACCCACGCGGTGCAGACGGCGCGGACGATGGAGCGGCTGGAGCCCGTGATCCTCGCCGAACAGCCCGACCTGCTGGTCGTGCCCGGCGACGTCAACTCGACCCTCGCCGCAGTGCTCGTCGCCTCGAAGCTGCAGCTGCCGATAGCCCACGTCGAGTCGGGCCTCCGCTCCTTTGACATGACGATGCCTGAGGAGGTCAACCGGATCGTCGCCGACCGCTTCTCGAAGTACCTCTTCATGCACTCCGAAGAGGCGGCCGAGAACCTGCGGGCCGAAGGCATCCCCGACGAGCGCATGCACATGGTCGGCAACACGATGATCGACACCTTGGTGGCGCTGCGGGACCGGATCGAGGCCGCCGATTCACCGGGCAAGCTAGAGGTCACGCCGGGGGGATACGCGCTCGTCACCCTCCACCGCCCGGCGCTCGTCGACGGCCCCCTGCTGGGCGAGACGGTCGCCGGGCTGGCGGCGCTCTCGGAGGCGATGCCGGTCGTCTTCCCCGTCCATCCGCGGACGCGCAAGATGATGGAGGCCGCGGGCGGCGGCGCCGAGGCGCCGAACCTGCTGCTCAGCGAGCCGCTCGGCTACGTCGACTTCCTCTCCCTCGTCGCCGGGGCGGGCGCCGTTCTCACCGACTCCGGCGGCATCCAGGAGGAGACGACCTACCTCGGCGTCCCCTGCTTCACCCTGCGGGCCAACACCGAGCGCCCGGTGACGATCGACCTCGGTACCAACGAGCTGCTCGGCCTCGACCCGAGCGCGATCGCCTCGATCCCAGAGCGCCTCGCGGCGCGCCCGGCGTCGCCGCTGGAGCCGCCGCCGCTGTGGGACGGTCGCGCCGCCGAGCGGATCGCGGAGGTGCTCCTGCCCGCCTACGCGGACCCCGAGCGCGCCATCACCGCCTCGACGTAGGCGGCCTCGATCCGGGGCACGACGGCGGCGGGTGAGAAGGCCTCGCGCACCCGTGCGGCCGCCGCCGCACCCATCCGCTCGCGCAGCCCGCGGTCGGCAAAGAGGTCGGCCATCGCGACGCGCAGGGCGCCGACGTCGCCGGGGGGCAGCAGGCGCCCGGTCTCACCGTCGACGACCACGTCGCGGAGGCCGCCGCCGGCCGAGGCGAGCACCGCCTTGCCCGCCGCCCCGGCCTCGAGCGCGACGATCCCGAACGGCTCGGCCCAGATCGACGGCGCTACGGTGAAGGCGGAGCGGCGCACCGCCTCGATCGCCACCGCGTGCGGCAGCGGCCCCGGGGCGATCACGTTCGGCATCGCCTCGAGCCCCTCGACGTTGCGCCGCCCGATCAGCACCAACGGCGGCGCGCCCGCCAAGCCCGCGTGGGCCTCGAGCAGCACCCGCGCCCCCTTGTCCTCGCTGACGTCGCCGAAGTACAAGGCGAACTCCCCCGCGGGCAGGAAGGCGAGCCGCTCCTCGACATCGGCGGGCGGCGCCGGCAGCTCACGGGTGAAGTTGGGGATCACGCGGTGGTCGCGCCGGCCCGCGACCCGGCACAGCTCGCCGACCGCCGAGCTGACCGAGACGAAGAGGTCGACCCGGCGCCGCACCCAGGGATCGGCGACGGCGACACCGCCCGCGATCAGCATCCCCTTGCCCGCGCCGTAGAAGTCGATCGCGTGGCGCAGGCACTTCCTCGCCCCCGGCCCGGCGCAGACCGCGCCGTCGAGGAAGAGGCGCTTGGTCGGGCAGAGGAGGCCGTAGTCGTGCAGGGTGAGGATGAGCGGCGCGGCGGCGCGGCGGGCGAGCGGCAGGTAGGAGTTGACCAGCCAGTTGTGGGCGTGGACGACGTCGGGGACCTCCTCGTGCAGCAGCGCCCGCAGGCCCGCGGTCGTCAGCGGATCGGGCAGGGGCGCGGCGTAGTTGGCGCTTGCCTGGGTCTCGACCCCGGGGATGCGGTGGACGCCGGAGTCGAGCAGGCGCACCCGCACGCCTTGCGGCTGGGGCGGCGGGTCGCCGCCCGGCTGGCGCAGGGTCGCGACGACGACCTCGTGACCGCGCCTGGCCAGCTCGGCCGCAAGGTCCTCGACGTGGCGCTCCTCGCCGCCGAGGACCGGCGCGTAGGTCTGGGCAAGCATCAGCACCTTCATCGCCGACATCGTAGGTATCCCCTCACCCACTCGCATTAATCTGCGCACGTGCGGATCCTCGTCGTCACCCCGCGCGATCCGCGCACCCAAGGTGGCGTCGAGCGCCACGTCACCGAGGTCGCCCGCCGCCACGCCGCCGCCGGCCACCAGGTGACCGTGCTCTGCGGCGACGCCGACGGCGAGGCACCGCGCACCGAACGGCGCGAGGGCTATGAGGTCCGCGTCCTGCCCGCCCACCCGCGCGGCCGCGACTGGTTCCTGGTCCCGGCGCTGTGGCGCGAGGTGCGCCGCGCCGATCCCGAGATCGTCCACGTGCAGAGCTACCACACGCTGGTGCCGCCGCTGGCGATGCTGCGGGCGCTGACCCTGCGCCTCCCCTACGTCCTCACCTTCCACGGCGGCGGCCACAGCTCCGGCCTGCGCAACCGCGCCCGTCGCGCCCAGCGCACCGTCCAGCGGCCCCTGCTGGCGCGCGCCGCGAGGCTCGTCGCGGTGGCCCGCTTCGAGATCGAGGAGTACGGCCGCGAGCTGCGCCTCGGCGGCGAGCACTTCGCCCTCATCCCCAACGGGACCGACCTCTCCTTCGCCGCCGGCGCGCCCGAGCGCTCCGGCCCGCCGACCGTCGCCAGCGTCGGCCGGCTGGAGCGCTACAAGGGCCACCACCGGGTGATCGAGGCGTTCCCGACTGTCCTGCGCCACCACCCGGAGGCACGCCTGCAGATCGTCGGCACGGGCCCCTACGAGGGCGAGCTGCGGGCGCTGGCCGAGCGGCTCGGGATCGGCGCACGGGTCGAGATCACCAGCGTCCCCGCCGATCGGCCCGAGGCGATGGCGGCGCTGCTGCGGCGGGTCTCGGTCTTCGCCTTGCTGAGCGAGTTCGAGACCCACCCGATCGCCGCGGTCGAGGCCGCCGCCGCCGGCTGCCGCCTGGTCGTCGCCGATGTCGGCGGCACGCGGGAGCTGGCCGCCTCCGGTTTCGCCCGGTCGGTCCCCCTCGATGCCCCCGCGGAGGAGGTCGGCGAGGTCCTCGCCGAGGAGCTCGAGCGGCCGCCGCAGGCCGAGCGCCCGGCGACGCTCGGTTGGGACGAGTGCGCGGGGCTCCTACTCGGCCTCTACGCCTCGATTCTTGAGCGGACAAACGTCTGATTCAGACCTAGAACAAACGTCCAGGAGGGGATTCAACCCTGAAGCCGGCGGCCCCCGAGCCGATGGCTTCCCGTGGCCCCGAATCAGCATGAAAAATGGCTTGCAAAGCCAGATCCGCGCCTACTGGCAGGGTTCGCCGCCGCCCTCCTCCTGGCCCTCCTGATCGCGCTCTCCCTGCGCCCGGGGGGCGCCGAGGCGGCCGCCCGACAAAACGCGATCGCCAACCAGCGCGCCCTCGGCGGCGGCCTTCACCACGCCCGCGGCGAAGGCAAGGCGCCGACCGGCAACGCGGCCTGCACCGAGGCCCGCCGGGTCCGCGCCGGGAGCCGTTGGACGCGGCGCCGCAAGGCCCGCATCGCCCGCGCCTCCTCCATCTGCGCGCCGAAGACCACTGCGGTCGAACCGCCGGTCGAACCGACTTCCCTCTACTGGGGCGCCTGGATCGGCAACCAGCTGACCGGCACCGAAGCGCCGTGGGACATGGGCGCGGTCTCCCGCTTCGAAGGGCAGACCGGCAAGCCCGTCTCGCTGATCCACTTCGCCTCGCCCTTCGCCGATTGCTCGCACTCCCCCTGCACCGACTACAACTTCCCCACCGGCCCGATGACTGCGATCCGCGAACACGGCGCGATCCCCTTCTTCAGCTGGAGCTCGCAGTCGACGCCCTCGAGCCTGAACGAGCCCGAATACCAGCTCTCCGACGTGATCTCCGGTCGGTATGACTCCTACATCCGCAAGTTCGCCGAAGAAGCGAAGGCCTGGGGACACCCCTTCTTCCTCCGCTTCGACTGGGAGATGAACGGCAACTGGTTCCCCTGGGCCGAGGGCGTCAACGGCAACAACCCCGGCGAATACGTCGCCGCCTGGCGCCACGTCCACGACATCTTCACCCAGGTCGGCGCCACCAACGCGACCTGGACCTG
>JAFDWF010000200.1 GCA_018268575.1 Actinomycetota bacterium | reverse complement strand
TCATGCTCTGGCCGTTGGCGTAGGGCCAGCGCGGCAGGCAGCCGGACTGTTCGGCATCGGCGATCAGCGACTGGACCATGTCGGAGGCGCGCCGGGGCTCGATCAGGGCGAGCAGCTCGATCTCGGTGCGGTAGACGTCCCAGCCGGAAAAGTCGGCGTACTGGGTGCGGTCGCGCGCCTGGTGGACGGCGCCGTCCATGCCGATGTAGTCGCCACCGACGTCGTTGAAGGTCCGCGGCGCGAGCAGCGCGTGGTAGAGCGCCGTGTAGAAGGTGCTGATCTGGGTCGCGGTGCCGCCCTGGACCCGGACCTTGCCGAGCGCCTGGTTCCAGCGCTTGCGCGCCGCGTCGCGGATCGCGCCGAAGCTATGGCTTTCGCTTTCGGCCCGCAGCGCCCGCTGGGCACCGGCCACGCTGACGAAGGAGATCCCGACCCGCACCGTCACCGTGCGGTTCCGGCGCGTGTCGAAGGTGGCGTAGGCGCCTGCCCGCGCGGTCACCTTCGGGTTGCCGGGCGGCGGCTGGGTGTCGACGGCGGCTTCGCTGCCCGGTTCGAGCTTGCCTTCGGTCCAGGTCCCCGAGGCCGTGAACCGGTTCGCGAACTGGGCCGCGAAGTAGACCTTGTAGCGCGGGCGCTGACCGCAGAAGAGGCCGCTCCGGGCGCTGCCGGTGATTTCGCGCCGCGCCGGGTCGAGGTGCACTTCGGCTTCGTCGTCGGGCTGGGCGCTGCCGCCGGCGTTGATCAGGACGCTGGCGTGGGCGCTGCGGGGGAAGGTGAAGCGGCCGATGCCGGTGCGGGTCGTCGCGGTCAGCGCGACGCCGATCGGAGCTCCCTTCTTCGAGTGAAGCTCGACCGAGTACCAGCCCGGTTCGCCGCCCTCGCTCCCATGCGAGAAGCCGGGCTCGAACTGGCCCGCCAATCCCGGCCCCGCCTGCGGTGCCGGGGAGCTCGTCAGTTCTTCGGTGGTCGGCAGGAAGGGGAAGTCGCCGTACACCGCGCACCCGGCACCGCTCAGGTGGGTGAGGCTGAAGCCGGAGAGGTGGTGGTCGCGCCAGTCGTAGCCGCCCGAGTTGGGCGCCGCCGGAGTCGTGTCGGGGCTCCACTGGACCATCCCGAACGGCAGCGCCGCACCGGGATAGTTGTGGCCGCCACCGAAGGTCCGCGGGCCCGGCATGGTCCCGGCGAAGACGTCGACCTTCGAAGCCGGATCCGCCACCCCGGAGACCCGGGCCGCCACAGCGGCGCCTTCGCCGCCGACCACCCCCGCGTTCCCACCGGCCGCAGCGGCCGCGGCCGGCATCGCCCAGAGCAGCGCCGACGCCAGGCACGCCGCGACCGGGAGGGCGATGCTCTCTCTGGTCTTACGCGTAATGTCCCGTCTCATGCGGCTGAGGAAGGCAACCTTTGCGGCGCTGGTCGTGACCGGCGCGGCGGTCGCGCTGGCGATCGTATTCGGCGGTGGTAAAGACACTGAACACGCGAAGGCGGCCGAAGCCTCGCCGGGCGAACCGGTGGTCTCGATCATCTCCCCGCGCAACGGCGAGGTGCAGCCCAACCACGCGGTGGTGGTCAAGGTAGGCCTCGAAAACTTCCAGCTGGCGCCGCGGAACTTCGGCGGGGAGCCGGAACTGGGCGAGGGCAACATCCGCTTCAGCCTCAACCGGGTCCCCAACTGCGTCGACCCGAAAAAACTGCAGAAAGCGATCAACAGCCCGCTGGGCAGCGAACGGCTGAAGGGCGCCTCGATGGACTACCCGGAACACTCGGGCCCGAACGGGATCCTCGCCGAGCGGATCGGCACCGCGGGCGGCTACTCCCCCGCCACGCGGCCGGAGATCTTCTACCACGGCCTGCCGCCGGGCTTCTACCGCCTGACCGTGACCCTGGCGCAGAACAACGGCGCGACGACGCCCTACCACGCCGTCACCAACTTCCAGATCCTGCAGAAGCCCGGCCACCACCAGAAAAAATGCGAAGCGGGCAAAGTCTCCAGCTCAAAGGCCGCCGAAAAGCTGGGATAGAAGCCGCTCCGGGACCCGATAAGCCAATACTTCACTTTGTATAGTCGGTGAGGATGCGCACCTTCCGCCGGTTGATGGGCTTCCTCCGTCCCTACAGGGTCCAGCTGTGGGGATCGCTGCTCCTGGCCTGGGCGGCGATCGGGATGTCGGTGGTGATCCCGCTGCTGATCAGCCGCGGGATCAACGCGATCGAGGACGGCAACAAGCCCAACCTCCTGCCGCTGGCGCTGACGATCCTCGGCGCCGGGGTGCTGCGCCTCGGCCTCACCGTGGTCCGCCGCCTGGTCGCGGGGAAGGTCTCGCTGGGGGTGGAATTCGACCTGCGCCAGCTCTTCTACGCCCACCTGCAGAAGCTCGAGCTCGGCTTCTTCGACACCCAGCAGACCGGCCAGCTGATGTCGCGGGCGACGGTCGACCTGCAATCGATCCGCTTCTTCCTCGGCTACGGGCTCGTCTTCATCACCCAGAGCCTCCTGACGATCGTCCTCGCCGCGGTGGTGATGTTCGCGCTCAACCCGCTGCTGGCGCTGCTCGGCCTCCTGCCGGCGCCGTTCGTCGTCTGGATCGCCGCGCGCTACAACCGGGTCTCGCGGCCGGCCGTCCAGGAGGTCGCCCAGCGGGTCGCCGAGCTGACCGCCGAGGCGGAGGAGAACGTCTCCGGGATTCGCATCGTCAAGGCCTTCGCCCGCGAGGAGTTCCAGCTGCACCGCTTCCAGCGGGTGGTCAAGCGGGTCTTCGACCAGTCGATCTACTCGACCCGCCTGCAGGCCTTCTACAGCCCGCTGATCGGGTTGCTGCCACAGCTTGGGATCGCCTTGGTGCTGCTGATCGGCGGCCGGATGGTGATCGAAGGGAACCTCAGCCTCGGCAACCTGACCGCCTTCTACACCTACCTGCTGATGCTGGCCGGGCCGACGCGGATGCTCGGCGTGGCGATGGGGATGGCCCAGCGCGCGGTCGCCTCGGGCAACCGGATGTTCGAGATCATCGACCGCGAACCGACGATCCAGAGCCCGCCCGAGCCGGCCCGGCTGCCCGCGGGCGGCGGCCGGGTGGAGCTCCGCGACGTGACCCTGCGCTACGCGGCCGCGCCGGGCGCCGAGCACGAGGCGGTGCCGGCGCTGCACGACGTCTCGCTGGCGGTCGAGGCGGGCAGGACGGTGGCGCTGGTCGGGCCGTCGGGGTCGGGCAAGACGAGCCTGGTCGCGCTGGTCGCCCGCCTTTACGACCCGAGCGCGGGCACGGTGCTGGTCGACGGCGTCGACGTCCGCGACGTGGACGTGGAGAAGCTGCGCGCCGAGGTCGCCTTCGTCGCCGACGACAGCTTCCTCTTCACCGCTTCGGTCGCCGCCAACATCGCCTACGCGCGGGGCTCGGCGACGCGCGAGGAAGTCGAAGCGGCGGCGCGCCTCGCCCAGGCCGACGCCTTCATCCAGGAACTCCCGGACGGCTACGACACCCGCGTCGGCGAGCGCGGCCTCACCCTCTCGGGCGGCCAGCGCCAGCGGGTGGCGATCGCCCGCGCGCTGCTCGCCGACCCGCGGATCCTGATCCTCGACGACGCCACCTCCTCGGTCGACGCGACCACCGAGGCATCGATCAAAGCTGGCCTGCGCGAGGCGATGGCCGGACGGACGACGTTCATCATCGCCCACCGCCTCTCCACCGTCTCGCTCGCCGACGAAATCATCGTGCTCGACCACGGCGCGGTGGTCGACCGCGGCACCCACGAGGAGCTGATGGAGGGCTGCGGCTTCTACCGCGAGATCGCCGACCACGGGCTGGCCGACTCGGTCTACCTGCAGCGTGACCTCGAAGAGCGCGAGGAGATGGCACGGCTGTGAGCGAGGAGCGGAAAGCGGAGGAGGAGCGCCGGGACGGGGCGGGGCCGGAGCGCGAGGACGCCGCGCGCGCCGAGGACGCCGACGAGGCCCGGGTCCAGAACCCGCTGCAGAACATCGCCCTCCTCTTCGGCGCCCTGTGGCGGCTGGTCCGCGGCCAGGACCAGCGTGGGCGCAAGGTGCGCTGGATGATCGGCCTGCTGCGCCCCTACCGCGGGCGGATGGCGCTGATGTTCGCGGCGCTCCTGGTCGAGACCGGCGCCGGGCTGGCGCCGCCCTACCTCGCCGGGCGGGCGATCGACGCGGGGATCCGCACCGGCGACCTCTCGGCGCTCGACTGGACGGTGGCGGCCTTCGCCGCCGCCGCGATCCTCTACACCGCCGGCACCGCCGCCGAGACCTACCTGGTCGGCTGGGTCGGCACGCGGGCGCTGCAGGACCTGCGCGAACGGATCTTCGTCCACCTCCAGGGGATGCCGATCGGCTTCTTCACCCGCAACAACCCAGGCGTCCTGATCTCGCGGATGACCAACGACGTCGAAGCGCTGCAGCAGTTGGTCACCACCGGCGTGGTGACGATCTTCTCCTCCAGCCTGACCCTGATCGGGGTGGTCGTGATCCTGCTCGCGCTCGACGTGAAGCTGGCGCTGATCACCTTCCTCACCTTCCCGCTGCTGGCGCTCGCCAGCCTGATCTTCCGGATCGCCTCCTCCGGCGCCTACAAGGCGACGCGCGAGCGGATCGCCGCGGTCACCGCGTACCTGCAGGAGAGCATCAGCGGCATGCGGGTGGTGCGCAGCTTCGGCCAGGAGACGCGCCACGTCGACGAGATGACCGAGCTGAACGAGGCCAACCGCGCGGTCAACATGACCACGGTCTACCTCAACGCCGCCTACTTCCCGGCGGTCGAACTGCTGGCCGCGATGGGCACCGCCGTGATCCTCCTCTACGGCGGCTCGCAGGCGATCAACGGGGCGCTCGAAGTCGGCGTCGTCGTCGCCTTCATCGGCTATCTGGCCACGTTCTTCGAACCGATCCAGGAACTCTCCCAGCTGTACACGACCTACCAGCAGGGGATGGCGGCGCTCGACAAGATCTTCGACCTGCTCGACACCGCGCCGACCATGGTCGACGCGCCGGGGGCGATCGACCCGGGGACGATCAGCGGCGAGATCGAGCTCGACGACGTCTGGTTCTCCTACGCGGACGAGGGCGACCCGGAGAAGGTGCCCAAGGACGGCTGGGTGCTGGAGGGCGTCGACCTGCACGTGCCGCCGGGGCAGACGCTGGCGCTGGTCGGCGCCACCGGCGCGGGCAAGTCGACCTTCGCCAAGCTGGTGGCGCGCTTCTATGACCCGCAGAAGGGCCGCGTGCTGGTCGACGGCCACGACCTCAGGGGCGTGCAGCAGACGGCGCTGCGGCGCCAACTCGGGATCGTGCCCCAGGAGGGCTTCCTGTTCAGCGGCAGCGTCCGGGAAAACGTCGCCTTCGGGCGGCCGGCGGCAAGCCTCGAGGAGATCGAGGAGGCGATCGCGACGGTCGGCGCGACCGAGTTCGTGGCCGGCTTGCCGGACGGGATCGAGACCCAGGTAGGCGAGCGCGGCGTCCAGCTCTCGGCGGGCCAGCGCCAGCTGGTCGCCTTCGCCCGGGCGCTCCTGGCCCAACCGCGGATCCTGATCCTCGACGAGGCGACGTCGAACGTCGACGTGCGGACCGAGAAGACGATCGAGAAAGGCCTCGAGCGCCTGCTCCACGGCCGCACCGCGATCGTGATCGCCCACCGCCTGAGCACGATCCGCCGCGCCGGCAAGATCGTCGTCCTCGAAGGCGGCAAGATCGTCGAGCAGGGCACGCACGAAGAACTGATCGCCGCACGAGGCGTGTACGCGAGGTTGTACGGAGCGTGGGAGGAGAGCGCGGCGGCGTAGGCGTCCGGCGCCGGGAGGTGCTCCAGCGGGACACCGAAGGGACCCGGCCTTCTCGGAGGCGACCCGGGCAGGCTGTGGCCGCCTCCGAGAAGGCCGGGTCACGGGGGGACGGCCGAGGGTCCGGGCGGGCGGCAGGGAACGTCACGGGTTCCCCGGCGGGAGGAGCTCCGGGAAGGTGGACGTCACAGACCTTCCCGGATCCCGAACGGTCAGGAGACTCCGTGGTTCGAAATGGGCGTCATCCGCCCATAAGGAACCACGGAGTCTCCTGACCGTCGAGGGATGTGGCATCTCCGTGACGGATGCCCCGTCCCCCAGGTCGACGGGCCGGAGACCGGACCATCCGACGGGTTCTCGGCCCGTCGACACCGGACCCTCCGCAGACGTGCCGTCCCTGTGACGGGATCTCCCGCAGACTCCCCGTCCCGGGCGTCCCGGAGGCGGCCACAGCCTGCCCGGGTCGCCTCCGGGACGCCCGGGACGGCGGAACTCCGATTCCTCCGACCCGAACCCTCGCGCGGGCGCCAGCCGGCGGGCGCCAGCTACGAGCTCAGCCCGCGCCGATCCCTCCGGAAGAGCCTTCTTCCGGCGCCTTTTCTTCCGGCGCCGCTTCTTCGACTTCGCCGCCGGCGCCGCCGGTTTCGGGCACGAATTCTTCTTCGGGTGCCACTTCTTCTTCGGGGACGAATTCTTCTTCGGGGGCCACTTCTTCAGGCGTGACTTCGACGCCGCCGGATTCTTCCGGCGCCACTTCTTCGGTGCCGGCGCCGGCTTGCGGAGTCACTTCGGGGGCGTGCGGGCCTTCAGCACATTCTTCGAAGCCGTAGGCGGCGGCCTGGGACTGGAATTCTTCGACCGCGGGCACGGCCGCCTGAGAGGCTTCTTCGAGCGCCGCGGATTCTTCGGCGTCGGCGGCTTTTTTGACTTCGCCCTCGATCATCGCCAGTTTTTCGGCGGCGCCCATGAATTCGGAGTAGCCCTGGAGTTCGCGCGGCTGGCCGAGGCGCTGGAGGCTCTGGACCATGCCGACGTAGAGGTTGGAGATCTGGGTCGTCTGGCTGGTCGCTTCGGCGGCCGATTCACCGACCGAGCCGATCGCGGTGTTGACCTCGGCACAGATCCCGTCGCCCTGGCTGATGAAGGCAGCCTTGCTCAACCTTTCCCGTTCTTCGACCTTCGGCTTCTTCGCCGTCGTCGTCGAACTGCTGCCGCCACCGCCGCAGCCGCTCGCGACCAAGACGAGGAGGATCAGCGCAGGGAGGGCCAGGACGAGGAACTTCTGCCGATACATCGAGGCACGACGCTAGCAACGATGTCGGATCACTGCGCCCCAAGGAGCCCGTTGACTCGTCCCCATCGCCGAGCGAGACTGCGCCTGTCCTGGTAGTACAACCCGCAAGGAACGGAGCATTTCATGCCCGCAATGGCAATACCGCTCGCAGCCGACAAGGTCGACGCCTGGGAAGCGTGGGCTGACGAACTTGCCGGCCCGAAACAGGCCGACTTCGACGAGATGAACAGCCGCCACGGCCTGGAGGAGCATCGGGCTTACCTCCAGCCGCTGCCCGATGGTGGCTATCTGGTGCTCGTCGTCGCGGAAGGGCCGGGTGCCGACGGCTTCCTCGACGCGATCGCCGCATCCGATCACGACTTCGACCAGTGGTTCATCGGCAACGTCTCGGACCTGCACCAGAATGACCCCGGGGCCGAGGGGCCGCCGATGGCGCAGCGGAGGATCTAGTTCGAATCCGCCAACTCGCGCTCCCACTTCAAATCCTCAGCAGCTGAGCTGCGCCCCAGGGACTCGAACCCCGACTACCTCGTCCAGAGCGAGGCGTGCTGCCATTACACCAGGGCGCAATGCGACCTCGGAGGATAACTAGAGGGCAGAGAGGTCGGCGTTGGGGTCCTCGATGCGGTCGGTCTCGCCCGACACGTCGACCCCGTCGGCGAGCAGGCGTCGCGCCTCCGCCAGGTCTTCCGAGCGGCCCACGCTGAGACACCCGGCCACCTTGCCACCCTGCAGGTACCAGACGCTGAACTCGCCGTCCTCACGCGAGCCGCGCCAGATCTCCTGGTCCCAGTCGGCCGCCGGGCCGACGTACTCGAGGCTCGCCCAGTCGGCGAGGTCGCTGAAGAAGTAGGGCACGACCTCGTAGTCGGCGTCGGCGCCGAGCATGTTCTGGGCGGCGTGCATGCCCTGCTGCATCGCCACGTCCCAATGCTCCACGCGGATCCGCCGCCCGTGCACGACGCTGTCGTAACTGCAGACGTCGCCCGCGGCGTAGATGCCGGGCGCCGAGGTCTGGAGCTTGGAGTCGCAGACGATCCCGCCCTCGACCGCCAGCCCGGCGCGCTGGGCCAGCATCACGTCCGGCTTCACCCCCGCCCCGACCACCACCAGGTCGCAGTCGAAGCTCTGGCCGCTCTCGGTCAACACCGCCTTCACCCGGCCGTCGCCCTCGAAGGCGCTCACCGACTCGCCGCCGACGAAGGTCACGCCGTGCTCTTCGAGCCCCGCCTGGAAGAAGCGCCCGGCGTCCTCGCCGAAGGTCCGCGAGAGCGCCACCTCCTCCAACGCCACCATCGTGCAGTGGGTACCGCTCGCGGCAAGCGAGGCCGCCACCTCGGCGGCGATGTAGGAGCCGCCGACCAGCACCACGCGCTCCGCCGCCTTGGCGTCCTCGCGGATCGCGTCGGCGTTGCCGTAGGCGCGCAGATAATGGATGCCCTCGTTCTCGGCGCCCTCCAGGCGCAGGATGTTCACGTTCGCGCCCGTCGCCAGGAGCGCCTGGCCGAAGGCGACCTCCTCGCCGCCCTGCAGCTTCGCCGTCTTCGCCTCGGCGTCGATCGACATCACGTTCTTGCCGCTCGCCAGCTCGACCGCGTTCTCCTCGTACCAGGAGGGCTCGTTCACGTAGGCGTCCGCCCGCGAGGCGTCCCCGCGCAGGTACTCCTTCGAGAGCGGCGGCCGTTCGTAGGGCGGCTCCGGCTCCCGCCCGACCAGCAGGATCGACCCCTCGGCGCCCTTCTTGCGCAGCTCCGACGCGCAGCTGGCCCCGGCCAGCCCGCCGCCGACGAGGAGGAAGTCGACCTCGCGATCAGCCACTGGCGACACCGCCGTCTCCCGCCGGTCCGAACAAGACCTTCAGCTCTTCCTCCTTACCCGGATCGAGCACGGCCAGGACCTCGTCGCCCTCCTCGAGCACGGTGTCGGCGCTGGGGACGAAGCCCTTGCCGGAGCGCAGCACCGAGATCAGCAGCGAGCCTTCCGGCATGTGCAGGTCGCCGACCCGTCGCCCGGTCACCCCCGAGTCCTTGCCGAGCAGCATCTCGATGATCTCCAGTTGCTCCTCCTGCAGGTCGAGCAGGTGGATGAGGCCGTACTCGGGCACCTCGTGCTCGAGCAGGCGCAGGATCAGGTCGGTCGCCGAGACCGAGGGCTTGATCCCGAGCAGGTCGAAGTGCTGGCGGTTGCGTGGGTTGTTGACCCGGGCGATGATCTGGTCGACCAGGTACTTCTCGCGCGCGACCTGGCAGATCAGCATGTTGTCCTCGTCGTCGCCGGTGACCGCGATCACCATGTCGGCGCGCTGCACCCCGGCCCGCTCCAGCACCCAGAGCTCGGAGGCGTCACCGTAGGAGACGTTGTGCTCGAGCTCCTGCTCGACCGTCAGATAACGGCGCCGGTCGGACTCGATCAGCGTCACCTCGTGGTCCTTCTCGAGCAACTCGCGGGCCAGGTTCCAGCCGACCTTCCCCGCTCCGACGACGATGATGTACACGCGCCCTCCCCTCCCCTACGCGGCTTCCGCGGCGCCTTCGGGCCCGTCGCCGCGCGCGGCGGAGTCGCGCACGGCGGTCTCCAGCATGTCGATCGCGACCCGGGTCGGACAGACCGTCTGCAACCCCTGGCGCGCGTACCACTCGGCCCGCAGCGGGTCGAGGACGCGGGCGATCACGGTCGGCACGTTGTACCGGCGCTTGGCGATCTGGGCGATGATGATGTTCGTGTTGTCGCCGTCGGTGGAGGCGATGAAGACGTCCGCCCCGTCGATCCCGGCGGCCTCCAGCGCCTCGGCCTCGAGCCCGGCACCGACCGTGAACTGGCCGCCGAGGTCCTCCCAGCTTTTCTCCAGGCCCACCTCGAGGCGGGCGTGGGACTCGGGGTCCTCGTCGAGCGCAGAGACGGTGTGGCCCTCGCGGAGCATCGCCCGCGCGACCGAGCTGCCGACGCGCCCACAACCAACGATCAGGATGAACATGCGGCGGATACTAGAAGGAGCGCCCGCGACTAGGGGTGTCCGTCGATCGAGGCGTCCAGAGCGGCGGGCGCCTCCGGCTCCGGCGGGGCGGTCAGGAGCACCCGGCAGGGGGCTTTTTTCAGCACGTACTCGGTCGCCGCGCCGATCTCCGCGGGCTTGGCGGCGCCGATCCCGCCGAGCCTGCCGCCGCCGCGGATCTTGGTCGGCGGCTCGCCGCCGATGATGATCGCTTCGGAGTGGGCGCGGCTCGCCGCCTCGACGATCCCGGCGCCGGTCTTGCGCGCCCGGATCACCTCGGTCGAGACCCCGACGTCCTCGTACTCCTCCCCCACCTCGCGCGCCCGCTCCAGCGCCCGGCGGGCCTGCGCCTCGCGCTCCGGCGGCAGCTCGGCGTCCAGGGGCAGGGTCAGCGGCACCTCGATCACGTAGACG
Source organism: Actinomycetota bacterium (assembly GCA_018268575.1). GTDB lineage: Bacteria > Actinomycetota > Thermoleophilia > Solirubrobacterales > 70-9 > VAYN01. The sequence continues at coordinate 31,182 of JAFDWF010000200.1, read as the reverse complement.
AGTTGCAGCCGCGACTCGCCCTCGCCGCCGCCGTCGGCGCGCTCGGCCGCGGCCAGGCGCCCGGCGGTGGCGACGATGTCGTCGTCGAGCTTGGTGCCGAAGACCGGCACCAGCAGGTTCGAGAACTCGACCTCGGGGATCTGCTTGGTCAGCGCCGCCTCGCCGACCGAGACCCGCTTGGTCAGCGAGGTCCCCTCGATGAACTTGCGGTAGACGACGTAGAAGGTGAGGCCGAAGGCCATCCAACCGATCCCGACCCAGCGCGCGGTCGAGTGGAAGGCGAGCACGCTGAGGAAGGCGAGGCCGCTGGCGATCGCCGCGATGATCGCGGGAATCGGCAATTGCGCGGGGCCCCACGCCATCCCCCAGGGGATGCGGAAGGGCCGCAGCTTGTCGGGCATCGTCACCCGCAGGCGGATCACCGAGAGGTGGGCGATCGTGATCGCCAGCGTCGCGCCGAAGGCGTAGAGGCCGGCCAGCACCTTGATGTTCTGGGTCACGGCGACGAGCCCGAAGGCGATCAGCCCGCAGATCGTGATCGCCACGTAGGGCGTCGCCCGCCGCTTCTCCAGTTTGCCCAGCCAGCTGGGGATCTGGCGGTTGATCGCCAGCGTGTAGGTGTGCCGGGAGACCCCCAGCATCGAGGTCGTCGCCGCCCAGAAGAGGACCGGCGCGGCGACCAGCGCCACCACCCAGCGCATGATTTCCGCCAGCCAGTGCGGGTGGAAGGCGGAGACGACGCCGAGCACCGGGTCCTGGATGTACTGGTTGCCGAGCGCCGTTTCGGGGCCGTGCGGGCCGGCCACGACCGGCACCGCCATCAGCGCGATCGCCGCCATCCCGGCGTAGACCAGCGGCACCGCGATCGCACCGAGGGAGGCAATCCGCTTCAGGTCGCGCCGACTTACCTGGATGTCGGGAGCGAGGTCGGAGGCGGCCTCGATCCCGGCGTAGGCGAGCATCGCCACGACCGCCGCGTAGATGATGTCGCGCAGGCTCGGGTGGCTGAAGAGGTCGAGCTGCGCGGTCAGCCGGTCGGGGTGCATGACGACGAAGATCCCGACCCCGATCACGGCCAGCTGCAGGGCCAGATCGGCGAGCGCGATGAAGGCGAGCGAGCGCTGCCGGCCTCGCCCGGTCACGTTCATGATGTTCAGCAGGGAGGCGCCGGCGATCACCGCGGCGGCGAAGAGGAGCTCGGAGCCCTTGTCGTCGAAGCCGCTCCAGATCGGCACCAGGTAGTGCGGCAGCGAGATCGCCGCCAGGGCGATCACGATCAGGTAGTCGAGCAGGATCGCCCAGCCGGCGACGAAGCTGACGAGCTCGTTGAAGGCGTGGCGGGCGAAGCTGGAGGAGCCGCCGCGCTCGCGCAGCATCGCCGAGCCCTCGACGTAGGAGAGCGTGGTCAGGCCGAAGAGCAGGCCGGCGACGAGAAAGATCAGCGGCGTCAGGCCGAGGCCGCGCTCGGCGACCACCCCGAGGGCGAAGTAGATCGAGAAGCCGACCGCCGAGTAGGCGGCGGCGAACAGCCAGGGGACGCCGAGGCCCCGCCGGAGCTTGCCCTTGCGGGCCGCGTTCGGGACCTTCACCGCGGTCTCCTGGCCAAGATCGAAAGCGGCGGCGCGATCGCGATCATCAACTCTTCCTGCTCGCGATCCAGAAGCGGCCGATGCCGACGGCGCAGAAGAGGATCCCCATCAGGAAGCCGGTCGAGGCCGGACCGCCGCCATTGGCGAGGGTGACGACCAGCAGCGCCAGGCCGAGTACGACGAAGACCAGCGAGAAGCCGCGGACGGCTCCGTGGTAGGCGCGCTCGCGGTTCAACTCGTCGCCTCGACCAGCGCCGCGCCGGGGACCGCGGTCGGCTTGTCACTCGGATCGGAGACGACGATCACCCGGCAGGGACGCTCGCCGAGCACCGTCTGCAGGGTCTTGTCGTACTGGGGCACGCCGTTGCGATAGCGGAGGCCGACGACGATCGCCGCCGCCTCGATCGCCGCCGCCTCCTCGGCCACCGAGTAGCCCGCCTGGCCCGGGCGCACCCGCGCCACGTGGCCGGTCACGCGGGCGCCGCCGATCAGCTTCGCCTCCTCGACCCGGCGCTGGGCCTCGGCTTCGGCCTCGGGCAGCTCGGCGTCCAGGGGCAGGTTGGTCGGCACGGTCATCATCGAATGGACGTGGATGCCGCGCCGCCGTTTGGAGGCGAGCTTGACCGCGGTGGCGACCATCTCCGGCGAGAAAGCTTCGTCGTCCTCGAAGCCGACCAGGACCGACTGGTACTCGACCTCCTCGACCCCGAGCGGCTCCGGCAGCACCACCTTCACCGTGCGGGTCAGCGGCAGCCCTTGGTTGCGGCGGTAGAGGACGTAGACGGCGATCCCGAGGACCATCCAGCCGGTGCCGACGAAGAGGGTCGAGGGGTTAAGCGCCATCACCACGATCCAGGCGGCGAAGGTGCCGAGGCCGCCGAGCACCGCGGTCATCGGCACCTCGAAGCCGAAGGCGCGGATGTTCATCGGCGGCTTCCAGGTGCGCTCCACGTCCCCCTGCGTGCGACGCAGCTGGATCACCGCGACGTGGGCGATCGTGAACGAGAGCATCGCGCCGAACGAGTACATCGTCGCCAGGAAGTTGGTCTGGCCCGGCAGCATGGTGAGGATCGCGACCCCGGCGAAGATGATGATCGCGATGTAGGGGGTGCGGTACTTCGGGTGGACCTGCCGCAGCCCCTCGGGCAGCTGGCGGTGCTGGCCCATCGAGTAGGTCAGCCGGGAGACGCCGATCAGCCCGGCGTTGGTGGCGATCAAGAGGATCACCGCGGCGAGCACGCCGACGTAGTAGCGGAGGATTTCGGTCGGGCCCTGGGAGAGGCCGAGGTTCTCGACGATGCCGAGGATCGGGTCGTCGGCGTATTTGGAGCCCAGTTCGGTGTGGTAGCCGGCGGCAGTGTGGACGACCGGCATCGCCGAGAGGGCGACGACCGGGATCAGCAGGTAGAGGCCGAGCACCGCGGCGACCACGAGGCCGACGCTGCGGGGGATCGTGCGGGCGGCGTCCTTGGCCTCCTCGGACATGTTGGAGATCGTCTCGATCCCGGTGTAGGCGATCATCCCGACCGCGATCCCGAGCGCAAACTTGTCCCAGGTCGGCGCGACACCGAGGTGGATGTTGTCGATCAGGACCTGCGGGCTGAGCACGAGGACGACGCCGATCCCGACCAGCACGATCTGGGTGGCGATGTCGGCCACGGCGAGGATCAGGTTCAGTTTCGAGGACTCTTCGGTGCCGCGGACGTTGAGCAGGGCGAGGCCGACGACCAGCGCGGCGCCGCCGATCACGTCGCCCGGGCTGTGGCCGAGCGCGGGCCAGAAGACGGCCAGGTAGTGGGGCACGAAGAACGAGGAGATCGCGACCGTGATCGTGTAGTTGAGCATCTGCCCCCAGGCCGCGACGAAGCTGACGAACTCGTTGAAGGCGTGGCGGGCGAAGCTGGAGGAGCCGCCCGCCTCGGGGAACATCACGGTCGCCTCGGCGTAGGTGGCGGCGGTGGCGGCAAAGATCAGCCCGGAGATGATGAAGGCGACCGGCGTCAGCCCGAGGGCGAACGCGGCGGTGACGCCGAGGGCGTAGTAGATCGACGAGCCGACGTTGCCGTAGGCGGCGGAGAACAGCGCCCCGACGCCGTGGACGCGACTCAGCGACTCGTCTCTTGGAATTCGCTGGGCCATCTAGAAGCTGCTGGAACCGGACACTTCTGCTCCCGAATATACGCGCGTCGGACCCGCGCTCCGCAGGTGCTCGGGGCCGAGCTCGGCCGGCGTCGCGACGCCGATCAGCGCCAGGGCCAGCTCGAGCTCTCGGGTCAGCGTGCGGAGCACCCACTCCGCCCCCGCGGCGCCGTCCGCGGCGAGGCCCCAGGCGGCCGGTCGGCCGACGAGGACGGCGTCGGCACCGAGCGCCAGGGCGACGCAGATGTCGACGCCGCGGCGTATTCCTCCGTCGACCAGGACCGGGACCCGCCGGGCGACCGCCTCGACGATCTCCGGCAGCGCTTCGGCGGTGGTCACGCAGCGGTCGAGCTGGCGGCCGCCATGGTTGGAGACGATGATCCCGGCGACCCCGTGCTCGAGCGCGAGCGCCGCGTCCTCGGCGGTCACGACCCCCTTGACGAAGAGGGGCGCGCCGGCGTCGGCGGCGATCCCGGCGACGTCGTCCCAGGTCAGGGTCAGGTCCATCAGGTCGAAGGTCTCCGCCACCGTGACCGTGCGCGAGCCGCCGAGGGCGGCGGCGACGCTGGGGATCTCGACCGCGCCGGGGATCGTGAAGCCGCTGCGCACGTCGCGCTCGCGACTGCCGCCCGGGGGTGCGTCAACGGTGAGGACCACGGCCTCGAAGCCGGCGCCGACCGCCTCCGCCATCAGCGCCCGGGTCACGCCGCCATCGCGGAAGGGGTAGAGCTGGAACCAGTGCCGGCCGCCGGGCGCCGCCGCGGCGACGTCGGCGGGGGTCGCGTTGGCGAGGGTCGAGAGGCACATCACGGTGCCGACCGCGGCGGCGGCCCGCGCCATCGCCTTCTCGCCCTCGGGGTGGAGCAGCCGCTGGTAGGCGACCGGGGCGACCAGCAGCGGCACCGGGAGCGGCTTGCCGAGCACCTCGGCGGCGGTCGAGGGCGCCTCGACCCCGGTCAGCATCCGCGGCCGCAGCCGCCACCCCTGCCAGGCGCCGACGCTCTCACGCAGCGTCACCTCGTCGCCGGCGCCGCCGGAGAAGTAGCCGCGCGGACCGGGCTCGAGCTTGCGCTCGGCCTCCCGCTGCACATCGAAGACGTTGACCCAACCCTCCGGCATCGCCGGGAAGCTAGTCGCTCCGCCGGCGGCGTGGGTTGCGAAGCCTGGGTGAGCGGACCAGGCGAGCAGTTCCACAGAGGTGCGCCGGGGACGCCCGATGGACGGGGGCGTCGCCGGCTGGCGCCCGGGGGGGAAGGGATCCGGCCTTCCCGGAGGCGACCCTGGCAGGCTGTGGCCGCCTCCGAGAAGGCCGGGTCACGGGAGGGACGGCGGACACACCGGCCCTGGGGTCCGTCACGAAGACGCCGGGAACTACGCGGGAGACGTGAGGGAGACGTCACAGATTTCACAGTTCTTCCACGGTCACGAACACGTGACCACGGTTTGCCCGTGCCATGGCCCGGGCAATCCACGCAGCGCGAGACGGGGACCTGAGACCTCCCCGTGAAGGCATACGCCTTCCCTGCGATCGTGGGGTCTTCGTCACGGACCGACCATGATCCGGCGGGGATCCCGCCGGATCATGCATCTCCCCTACGGGACCCGCGCAGATCGCACGGTCTTCGTGGCGACTTTCTTCGGCCTCGTCACGGAGACGTCGCATCCCTCCGTCCCGTCACGGAGGCGCCCTGCTGCCGTATGCGCTATCCGCATACGGCAGCGAGTGGCCGATCTCCCCGCCACGCACCCGTCCCTGCGCCGGGTCCTCCCCCCGCGCCGGCCCGTCCCTGCGCCAGTTCCCCCCGCAAGACCCCTCGTCCCGGGCGTCCCGGAGGCGGCCACAGCCTGCCCGGGTCGCCTCCGGGACGCCCGGGACGGCGGGGCTCCAATACCTCAGGCCTGAACCACCTCAGGCCCGAACCCTCGCCGGCCCGCATCTCCACCCGGGCGCCAGCTCGACCACCCACGCCACCCGCACCCCTCGCGGAGCTACTCGCCTAGGCGTCGTCGACGATGAGGTCGAGCAGGGCGGGGAAGCGCGATTCGAGGTCGTCGCGGCGGAGGCTGAGCCGCCGCTTCGGACCGATCGCCTGGGCGCGGACGAGGCCCGCCTCGCGCAGCTGGCGCAGGTGGTAGCTGCCGGTCGAGTTCGGCAGCCCGAGCCGCTCGTAGAGCTCGGTGCAGAGGATCTCGCCTTCGGCGTCGATGAGGCGCACGATCTCGATCCGCAGCGGGTCGCCGAGGGCGCGCATGATCGTCGCCAGGTCGAGCGACTCGACCTCCGGATGGCGGATCCGCTCCTTACGTGATGACTTCGTCACAGAAGCGTTTGACGGCATGGACCACATGCTACAACTACCTGACTTCCAAAACTTTGGAAATATCGAACTTGCCGATCCAGATGGAGCCGCCGATGTCAGTCTCACGCTTCCGCCTCGCCCGCCACCCGCTCTCCCGCCAAGCCGCCTACCTCCTCGCCGCGGCGACGATCGGCATGGCGCTTTTCGCCTCCGGCACCCCTTCACCCCTCTACGACACCTACAGTCAGCTCTGGGGCTTCGACGCGACGGTGCTCACCCTCGTCTACGCGACCTACGCCTTCGGCGTCCTCGCCACCCTGCTCTTGGCCGGGCGGCTCTCCGACGAGGTCGGCCGGCGGCCGGTCCTGATCGTCGCGATGGCGACGCTGGCGATCGTGACGGTACCGTTCATGCTCGCCGACTCGGTCGCCTGGCTGTTCGTCGCGCGCGGCATCCAGGGGCTCGCGACCGGCCTGGCGCTGAGCGCCGCCAGCGCCGCGCTGCTCGACCTGCACCCGAACCGCGATCCGGTCTCGGTCAGCCTCGCCAACGGCGTCGCCTCGACGATCGGCATGGGCACCGGGGTGATCATCTCCGCCGCGATCGTCCAGTTCCTCCCCGCTCCCCGTGTCCTCCCCTACGTCCTGCTGGCGATCCTCTTCCTCGGCTTCCTGGTCGCGACCTGGCGGATGGCGGAGCCGGTCGAGGTGTCCCCCGACGCGCGCCTCCGCCTCACCCCGCAGCGGCCCTCCGTGCCCGCGGTGGTGCGGCGGCCGTTCGTGCTGGCGTCGCTCGCCGTGCTCTCCTCCTGGTCGATCGGCGGGCTCTTCCTCTCGCTCGGGCCGGAGCTCTCGGCGCTCGTCTACCACTCCGACTCCCACCTGCTGAGCGGCCTCAGCATCTTCATGCTGGCGATCTCCGGGGCCGCCTCCCAGCTCCTCTTCGGCCGCTGGGCACCGTGGCGGGGCGCCGTCGTCGGCTCGCTCGGGCTGGCCACCGGGATGGGGCTGATCGTGGCCGCAGCGGCGACCACCTCGGCCTTCCTCTTCACCGTCGGCGCTGTGACCACTGGCGCCGGGTTCGGCATCGCCTTCCTCGGCGGCCTACGGGCGCTGTCGTCGGCGATCCCGCCCGAGCACCGGGCGGCGACGATGTCGGCCTTCTACCTGGTCGCTTACGGATCGCTCTCGGTCCCGGCAGTGATCGCGGGCCTCGTGGTCGAACCGCTCGGCGTACAGGAGACGTTCGAGATCTTCGGCAGCGCGATCATCCTCGTCGCCCTCCTGGTCACCGCCGAGGCATGGCGCCAGCGGCCGCGGACGGTGCTGTCGGCGCCCGAGCTGTCGACCCAGCCGGGCTAGGAGCCAGGCGGGGCGGGGGCGGCGGGGCGACCGCCCCGGTGGCGCCTTCGCGGCCGGTCGTCGCTAGGCGTGGTCGCGTTTGAAGCGGGCGGCGCGGGCGTCCAGCTGGGCGGCCGCGGTGCTCGAATCCGGTGAGCCCGCCGGGGGCGTGCCGGGCGGTGGTGCCGGGCCCCAGCTTTCCCGACCGTCGGAGGTCTGGATCGGGATCCGCGGCCCGGCCATCGCGGGCGTGTCGACGGTCGTGTCCCAGAGCGCCTTCACCCGGGCGAAGACCTCGCGGACTTCGCTCTTCTCGCCCTGGGTGCCCCACTGGTGCTGGTCGGCGAGCAGGCCGGAGACGTGGATCCCCGCTGCTTCGGCCAGGTATAGGGCGCGCGGCATGTGGAAGCCCTGGGTCACCACCACCGCGTTCTGGACGTTGAAGATCGACCGCGCCCGCACCATCGTCGCCCAGGTGTCGAAGCCGGCGTGGTCCTCGAAGATGTCCTCCGGCTTCACCCCGTAGCGCACGAGGGCCTTGCGCATCGTGTCGGGCTCGTCGTAGGCCCAGGTGCCGTGGTCGCCGGAGACGAGGATCTTCGTCACCTTGCCCGCGTGCCAGAGCAACGAGGCCTCCTTCACCCGGTCGGCCAACATCCCGCTCATCTGCCCGTCGGCATTCACCAGCGCCCCCGGCACGATCGCCACTTCGGCGGGCGGCACGTCGGCGACGTCCGCGGTCGCCTCCCCGTCGGTGGTCAACAGGATGTAGGCGTTCGAGCCGACCACGATCAGGCAGATCACCGCGACCAGCCCGGTGAGCCCCCCGATCGTCTTCGGAAACCTGCGCCAGGGCCAGGTCAGTAGCCGCCAACCGCTCAGGAGCCGTTGCTTCATGTTGTGAACGCTAGCAATGGGGTCTGAGGGGAAGAGGGGAGCGCTGGCGGGACGCCAAAGGGACCCGGCCTTCTCGGAGGCGACCCGGGCAGGCTGTGGCCGCCTCCGAGAAGGCCGGGTCATGGGGGGAACGGCAGAGGGTCCGGGCCAGGGCCAGGGATCGCACCGGGGTGCGTTCGCACCTGTCTCCGCATGGCGGCCATCACCGCGAACTCACCGCGCCGGGGACCGTGCCCGTCACGAAGACGCCGGGAACCGCGCAGGAGACGTGAAGGAGACGTCACGGATCCCACGCCTCCTCCACGGTCACGCAGCGCGAGACGGGGCCTCCGAACCTCCCCGCGAAGGCATACGCCTTCCCTGCGATCGTGGAGGCTTCGTCACCGACCGACCATGATCCGGCGGGGATCCCGCCGGATCATGCATCTCCCAGACGGGACCCGCGCAGATCGTGCGGTCTTCGTGGCGTCTTTCCTCGGCCTCGTCACGGAGACGTCGCATTCGTCAGGGAGACGTGCGATCCACCATCGGTCCACAATGTTCAAGAGCTCCCTCGTAAACCTGGGCACACCAGGGTGTGCCCAGGTTTACGAGGGAGGATCCGAGCGATGAGGAACCGTCCTCCGGCGCGCCTCCCTCCACGATCCCCGCCACTCGCCGGGACCCTCCGCCGTCTCCTCATGACCCGGCCTTTTCGGAGGCGGCCATAGCCTGCCCGGGTCGCCTCCGAAAAGGCCGGGCGCCTGGGCTCCGATCGGTCCGGTCCAGGCCCTGGGGCCCGGGCGCCGGCTCAACCCGGCCCGCACCCCAGCTACAGCCCGAGCTGCTGGCGGATCAGGCGATTGACCTCGCCGCCGTCGGCGCGGCCTTTCGTCTCTCGCATCACGGCGCCGACTATGGCGCCGATCGCCTTGCCGTTGCCGCTGCGGATCTGCTCGGCGGCAGCGGGGTCACCCTCGATCGCGGCGGCGACGATCGCGGCGAGCTCGCCGTCATCGCCCCCCATCTGGGCGAGACCCTCGCGCTCCACGATCGCCTTCGGGTCGCCACCCTCCTCGACCAAGATCGTGAGGACCTTGCGGCCGCTGCCGTGGGAGATCGCCTTCGTCGCGACCTGCGCGGCAAGCGCGGCCAGTGCGGCGGGCGGGACGGTCGGGTCGCGGAAATCCTCGTCGGTCTTGTCGGCCGCGCGGAGGGTCGCGATCAGATCGCCGCTGACCCAGTTGGCGACCACGCGCGGCTCGATCGCGGCGGTGTCGGACTGCGAATCGTCCTCGGTCTCGGAGTCCGCGCGCGTCGCCGCGAACGTCGCCTCGAAGTACTCGCTCAACGCCGGGTCGCCCGCGAAGCGCTTGGCCTGCTCGGGGTCGAGGCGCAGCTCCGTTTCGTAGCGCGCCTGGCGCTCGGCCGGCAGCTCCGGCAGCGACTCGCGCGCCGCGGCCAGCATCGCCTCGGTCGGCGCGATCGCGACCAGGTCGGGCTCGGGGAAGTAGCGGTAGTCGTGGGCTTCCTCCTTCGAGCGCAGCGAGGTCAGATCGCCGCTCGCCGGGTCGAAGTGGAGCGTCTCCTGTTCGACCGTCCCTCCCGCGCCGACGATCTCGCGCTGGCGCTCGAGCTCGGCTTCGATCCCACGCTGGAGGAAGCGGAAGCTGTTCATGTTCTTCAGCTCGGTCTTCGTGCCGAGCTCCTCGGTCCCGGCCGGGCGCACCGAGACGTTGGCGTCGACTCGCAGGCTGCCCTCCTCCATGTTCACGTCGGAGACGCCGAGCTGGCGCACCGTCTCGCGCAGGAGGCGCGCCCACTCGGCCGCTTCGGCGGCGCCGCGCAGGTCGGGCTCGGTGACGATCTCGACGAGGGGCGTGCCGCCGCGGTTGAAGTCGACCAGCGAGGCGGCGGAGCCGTGGATCCGCCCCGATTCACCGACGTGGATCGTCTTCGCCGCGTCCTCCTCGAGGTGGGCGCGGGTGATGCGGATCTCGCCGAGCTTCCCGGCGCCGCAGATCGGGATGTCGTACTGACTGATCTGGTAGGCCTTCGGGTTGTCGGGATAGAAGTAGTTCTTGCGGTGGAAGATCGAGCGCGGGGCGATCTCGCAGCCGAGCGCCATCCCGATCTTCAACGCGAAGCGGACCGCCTCCTCGTTCGGCACCGGCAAGACGCCCGGGTGAGCGAGGCAGATCGGGCAGGTGTGGACGTTCGGCTCGTCGCCGAAGCTGAGCGCGCAACCGCAGAACATCTTCGTCCGCGTCGCCAGCTGAACGTGGATCTCAAGGCCGATGACCGCCTCCAGCTCAGGCACGGTCCCCGCCCCTCCAGGGGACCGCGTCGCCCGCGGCGGCGGCGAAGCCGAGGGCGCCCTCGAGCGCGTGGGCGGCCTCCAGCAGCTGCTGCTCGCCGAAGGCGGGCGCGGCGATCTGGAAGCCGACCGGCAGCCCCGGCGCGCCATCACCGGCGCCCTCCGGCGCGGCCAGTCCGGCGGGGATCGAGATCGCCGGGATCCCGGCGAGGCTCATCGGCACGGTGAAGAAGTCGTTGAGGTACATGGCGAGGGGATCGTCGGTCTTCTCCCCCAGCCCGAAGGCGACCGAGGGCGAGGTCGGGGTGACGACGAAGTCCACCTCCCCGAAGGCGGCGTCGAAATCGCCCGCGATCCGGGTGCGGACCTTCTGCGCCTGGCCGTAGTAGGCGTCGTAGTAGCCGGAGGAGAGCGCGTAGGTGCCGAGCATGATCCGCCGCTTCACCTCGGTGCCGAAGCCCTGGGCGCGGGTCTCCTCGTACATCGTCACCAGGTCCTCGTCGCCCGCGGCGCGCATCCCGTAGCGGACGCCGTCGTAGCGGGCGAGGTTGGAGGAAGCCTCGGCGGGCGCGATCACGTAGTAGGCGGAGATGCCGTGCTCGGCGTGCGGCAGGACGACCTCGGTGACGTTGCCGCCAAGCTCCTCGATCCGCGCGATCGTCGCCTCGAAGACCGTGCGCACGCCGGGGTCGAGCGCCCCCTCGCCGATCTCCTTCGGGACCCCGAAGCGCAGGCCCGTGAGGTCCTCGCGGGAGGGGAGTGAAAGGCCGCCGCCGAGCCCGACCGAGGTCGAGTCGAGCGGGTCCTTGCCCTCCAGCACGCCGAGCAGCAGCGCCGCGTCGGCGACGTTCCGGGTCAGCGGCCCGCACTGGTCGAGCGAGGAGGCGAAGGCGATCATCCCGAAGCGCGAGATCGCGCCGTAGGTCGGCTTGAGGCCGACGATGCCGCAGAGCGAGGCGGGCTGGCGGATCGAGCCGCCGGTATCGGTTCCGAGCGCCGCCGGGGCGAGGCCGCCGGCGACCGCCGCCGCCGAGCCGCCGGAGGAGCCGCCGGGCACACGCTCGCGGTCCCAGGGGTTGCGGACCGGCCCGTAGGCGGAATTCTCGTTCGAGGAGCCCATCGCGAACTCGTCCATGTTGGTCTTGCCGAGGACGCGGGCGCCCGCCGCGGTCAGCTTGCGCACGGCGGTCGCGGTGTAGGGCGGCCGGTAGCCCGCGAGGATCTTCGACCCGGCGGTAGTGGGCACGCCCTCGGTGGTGAAGATGTCCTTGACCGCGATCGGGACCCCCGCCAGCGGGCCAGAGTCGGCGGGGGCGGGCGCGTTGGCTCCGTAAGGGGTCTCGACGCCCTCGCCCGCCGGGGCGCTCTCCCCCGCGCCGGTCCAGTCGCCCGAGGACGGGCCGCCGTCGGCGCGCCAGAGGTAGGCATTCAGGTCGTCGGCCGCGGCGGCCTCGCGCCAGGCGGCGAAATACTCGGCCGCCGAGATGGCGCCCGCGGCGATCTTCGCCGCCGCCTCGGCGACGGTCAGGTCGGTCAGCTCGGCCATCAGTCGGCGTCGGCCTGCGGCGAGGGAGCGCGGAAGGCGCCTTCGAAGGGCTCCGGCGCCGAAGCGAGCGCCACCTCGGGCGGCATGCTGGTCCAGGGCTGGTCGGCGCGCAAGACGTTCTCCAGGTGGACGACATGGGAGGTCGGCTCGACCCCCTCGAGGTCGAGGTCGGCGATCCGGTCGACGTGCCCGAGGATGCCGGAGAGCTCACCGGCCATCGCCTCGACCTCCGCCTCGTCGAGGCGCAGCCGCGCCAGCTTGGCGACGTGCAGGACCTGCTCGCGATCGATCACGGGAGCGATTCTAGGTGGGGCGCGGCGTTCAGGACTTTGTGCGCGGCGAGGGCTTCGCGGGTGCAGCCTTCTTCGGCGCGGGCTTCGGCCGCGACTCTGGCGCCGGCGACTCGAGCTTCCTCGCCACGCCGGCAAACGACGTCCCTTCCTCGGCCATCGTCCGCCAGCCGCCGTAGGCGATGCCAAGGGCGGCGGCGAGAGCGAGGAAGATCGGCAGTTGCAGCGAGACCGGGAAGTTGCCCCCTTCCAGCGCCGACGGCGCCAGGCTCGGCGGCGAGATCATCCGGATCAAGATCAGCAGGGCCGCCAACAGCCCGAGCGCGCAGACGGCGGCGCCGGGAGGGACCGCAGGCTTCCAGTCCGAGCCGCTGAGCCGCAGGATGGTCGCGCCGACCGCGACGACGATCGCCAGCATCAGGAAGAGCGGGATCACCGCGAGCGCCTGCCACGCATTCTGGCCACTGTCGAAAAGAGTCACGGCGTTCAGTGCGTTCGCCGGGTCGGCGCCGATCCCGACTTCCCACCAGTCCAAGAACATCAGGACGAAGAGCAGGATCGCGGCGACCAGCGCGATCGCCTCGCCCCGACGCAGCCGGTCGAGGCGGACCTTCACGACGAGTGCCCCGTCCGGCCCCGGGCCGCCTGCAAGGTGTTGTGGAGGAGCATCGCGATCGTCATCGGGCCGACCCCGCCGGGGACCGGGGTGATCGCCGCGGCTACCTCGGCGGCGGCCTCGAAGTCGACGTCGCCGACCAGGCCCCCCTCGAGCCTGTTGACGCCGACGTCGATCACCACCGCGCCGGGCTTGACCGCGGCGGCGCCGAGCAGGCGCGGCACGCCGACCGCGGCGACCAGTACGTCGGCCCTCGCGCAGACCGCATCGAGGTCGCGGGTGCGCGAGTGGCAGGTCGTCACCGTTGCGTTCGCCAAGAGCAGTAGGCGCGCCACCGGCACCCCGACCAGCTTCGAGCGCCCCACCACGACCACCTCGGCGCCCTCCAGCTCGACCCCCTCGTGGGCCAGCAGCTCCATCACCCCGGCGGGCGTGCAGGGCGTGAGCCCCGGCGTCCCATGCGCGAGCAGGCCGGCGTTGACCGGGGTCAGGCCGTCGACGTCCTTGCGCGGGTCGATCGTCGCCACGATCCGGTCGGAGTCGAGGTGATCGGGCAGCGGCAGCTGGACGAGGATGCCGTCGACCGCCTCGTCGGCGTTCAGCTCGGCGACCAGGCCCTCCAGCTCCTCCTGGCGGATCCCGGCGTCCGGCTGGCGGTGGATCGACCTGATCCCGACCTCTTCGCAGGCCTTGATCTTCATCCCGACGTAGACCTCGGAGGCGGGGTCCTCGCCGACCAGGACCGTCGCCAGCCCCGGCACCCGTCCCGCCTCCTCCTCGAACGGCGCCAGGTCGACCTTGATCCGCTCCTTCACCGCCGCCGCGACGGCCTTGCCGTCGATCACCCGTGCCGCCATCGTCACCTCTTCTTGATCGGGGCGTAATCGGCCATCAGCTTGCGCTCCTTGCCGTCCTCGGAGAACCGCACCACGATCACGCCGCCGGGCTCGGTCCCGGTCACCACGCCGTCGCCGAAGGAGGCGTGGACGATGTCGTCGCCGACCCGCATCTCGAGCGCGCCGCTGGGGTCCACGGGCTGCGCCGGGGCAGCCGCGCCGCCGCCGAGGCCGTTGTCGCCGAACCCGCCGAACCCCGATCCGCCGCCGCCGTACTGGGTCGAGCCCCAGGTCATCCCGCTGCTCGCCGCGGTCGAGTTGCGTTCGGTCAGCTCGGCCGGGATCTCCTCGATGAAGCGCGAGGGCAGGTTGCGCTCGGAGCGGCCGAAGAGCTGGCGTTCGCGCGTCCAGGTCAGGTAGAGGCGCCTTTCGGCGCGGGTGATGCCGACGTAGCAGAGGCGCCGCTCCTCCTCTTCGCCACCCTCCTCGAGCGCCCGCATGTGGGGGAAGGCGCCGTCCTCGCAACCGATGATGAAGACCGCCCCGTACTCCAGTCCCTTGGCGTTGTGGAGGGTCATCAGCGTCACTTTTTCCTCCTCCGCGCCCTCCAGCGCATCCTGCTCGGAGCGCAGCATGTTCGTCTGCAGGTACTCCTCCAGCGGGGCCAACTGGGCGCTCTCCCCCTCGATCTCGCGCTCACGGTCGAATTCGGCGGCACCCTCGAGCAGCGCCTCGAGGTTCTCGATCCGCCCTTCGGCTTCGACGGTCCGCTCCGCGTTCAGCGCTTCCATGTAGCCGCTCTCGTTCAGCACGCGCTCGAGAATCGAGTGGACCGACGAGTCGGCGACCTTGTCTTTGAGCACGTCCATCGTCTCGAAGAAGCGCCCCACCGACTTGATCGCGGCGCCGGTCAATCCGGGCACGTCCTCGACCCGTTCGATCACCTCCCAGATCGTCAGCCCGGCGGTGTTCGCGTAGGCGGCGAGCCGGCCCTGGGTGGTGTCGCCGATCCCCCGCCGCGGCGAATTCACGATCCGCCCGAACGACACCATGTCGGCCGGGTTGACGAGGAAGCCGAGGTAGGCGAAGGCGTCCTTGATCTCGGCCCGCTCGTAGAACTTCGTGCCGCCGATCACCTGGTAGTTGACGTCGAAGCGTTGGAGCGTCTCCTCCAGCACCCGGCTCATCGCGTTGGTCCGGTAGAAGACGGCGACCTCGGAGCGCTTGACGTCGTCCTCCTCGGCCAGGCGGTCGATCTCCCCCGCCACCCAGCGCGCCTCCTCGTGCTCGTCGCCGAGCTCGTAGAGCTGCACCGGCTCGCCGCCGACCACTTCCGTCCAGAGCTCCTTGGGGCGCCTTTCGCGGTTGTTGGAGACGACCGCGTTGGCCGCCGAGAGGATCGTCTGCGTCGAGCGGTAGTTCTGCTCGAGCTTGATCAGCTCGGCGTCCGGAAAGTCAGCCTCGAAGTCGAGAATGTTGCGGACATCGGCGGATCTGAAGCTGTAGACACTCTGATCCTCGTCGCCGACGACCATCAGGTTGCCGTGCTCCTTGGCCAGCAGCTGCAGCATCCGGTACTGGGCGTGGTTGGTGTCCTGGTACTCGTCGACGAGGACGTGGCGGAAGGTGCGCCGCCAGCGCTCGCGGACGTCCTCGAAGAGCTCCAGCACGTTGACCGTGCGGACGAGCAGGTCGTCGAAGTCCATCGCGTTGGCTTCCAGCATCCGCTTCTCGTAGAGCGGGAAGGCTTCGGCGACGACCTCCTCGAAGCCGCCGACCGTCATCTCGCTGTAGCCGGAGGGGTCGATCAGCTGGTTCTTGGCGCCCGAGATCTTCCCCTGGACGGCGCGCGGCGGATAGCGTTTCGGGTCGACTCCGAGCTCGGCCAGGCAGCGTTTGACCATCCGCAGCGAGTCGCCCTGGTCGTAGATCGTGAAGCCCTTCGAGTAGCCGAGGCGCTCGGCGTCGACGCGCAGCATCCGCGCGCAGGCGGAGTGGAAGGTGGTCACCCACATCGCCCGCACCGAGCGGCCGATCAGCTGGCCGACCCGGTCGCGCATCTCCGCCGCCGCCTTGTTGGTGAAGGTGATCGCGAGGATCTCGCCGGGGCGGGCGGCGCCGGTCGCCAGCAGGTAGGCGATCCGGTGGGTGAGCACGCGGGTCTTGCCGGAGCCGGCGCCGGCCAGCACCAGCAGCGGGCCTTCGGCGTGCTGAACCGCCTCGCGCTGGGGCGGGTTGAGGTCGGCGAGGAGGCGCTCGACACGGTCGGCGCCGGGCTCGGTGGGGGCGCCGAGAGGCCCGTCGTCGGCGCCCGCCAGGGACTCGTGATCGGCCTGCAGGCTCACCGGTCGAGCATAGCCAGGGGCTCGGCGGGCCTCGCCGCCCAACCCGCCGCGCCTCAAGACCGCCAGTGGACTAGACGCAGCTCTTGGCCAGCTTGATGATCTGCTCGGTCGCGCCGCCGAAGAAGGCTTCTTCGGCTTCCGCCTGGCTCAGGCCGGCGATCTTGCCGGTGATGCACCTGATCTGCCGGGAGCTCAGCTCGCCTTCTTCTTCGAAGCGCTTCTCGAAATGCTCGCCGAGCGCCTTGCCGTCGTAGTCGGCAAAGCCCTCGATATGGTCGAGCTTCCAGCTCCCGCCTTCTTCGACCAGCCCGACTTCGACCGCCTGCGAGCCGAGCGAGCCGCCCTTGAAGGCCACCTGGGCGGTCGCCTTCCCGCCCTCGACCGAGACGTTCGACACGGTGGCCGAGCTCGCCAGGTTCTTGCCTTCCCTCGCTTCGGCTTCGCAGGTCTCGACCGCGGCCGCACCCTTTTTCGCGCTGTTCTGTTCGACGAAGCGCCGCGTCTTCAGCTCGGTGCAGTTGCTCGGCTCGCTGGTCGTCGCCGCCGTTTCGATCGTCGCGGCGATCTTGCCTTCGTCGCTCGAGCCGCCGCCGCAGGCGGCGAGGGTGACCAGCGCCGCCGCCAGGAGCGAGACCGCCGGGACGAGAGTGCGCTTGTTCACGGGGATCATCTCGGCCAAGGGGCTCGTCGGGGATCGCGCAGCGGGCGCAGCTTACGCCGCGCGACGGCGGCTCAGCCTCCCGCCGAGGAGCGGCCGGTGCGCGGGGCGATCCCCGGCTGGTCGCGCTTGGACTGCGGCGGCGCCTCGCCCCCGTCGACCTCCGCCAGCCGCGCTTCGAGCTCGGCGATCCGCTCCGAGAGCGCCTTGATCGCGTCGGCGATCGGGTCGGGCAGGTGGATCCAGTCCGCGTCGGGGCCTTCCAGGCGCTTCCCTTCGACCCGCACCGGATGGCCCGGGTTGCCGACCACGGTCGCGCCGGGGGGCACGTCCTCGACCACCACCGTGTTGGCGCCGATCTTCGCCCCGTCGCCGACCGCGATCGGGCCCAGCAGCTTCGCCCCCGAGCCGACCGTGACGTTGTCGCCGAGCGTCGGGTGGCGCTTGCCGGGCTGGAAGCCGGTGCCGCCCAGGGTCACCCCTTGGTAGAGCGTCACGCAGTCGCCGATCTTCGCCGTCTCGCCGATCACCACGCCGGAGCCGTGGTCGATGAAGAAGCGCTTGCCGATCTCAGCCGCCGGGTGGATCTCCACCCCGGTCACCGCGCGGGTCAGGTAGGCGATCACCCGCGGCGCCAGCGGCACGCCGGCGCGGCGCAGGGCGAAGGCGAGGCGGTGGGCGAGCAGCGCCTGGACTCCGGCCCAACCGGTCAGGATCTCGAAGCTGGAGACCCCCTGCGCGGCCGGGTCGCGGTCACGCGCCGCGGTCACGTCCGCGCGAATCTCGTCGAACAAGCGCCTCAGCATCGCCGAAGCACCCCCGGACGCGGAGGCGGCGTCGCGCCAAGCGGGCCGGTCATGATGAGCGCGGCCGCGCCGGAGCGGAGGAGATGGCGCCCTTGTTCATGGTGCGAAGAAGGGTAGGGACATGTAGCGCTCGCCCGAATCGGAGACGATCGTCACGACCCTCTTGCCGGCCATCTCGGGCCGGGCCGCCACCTCGAGGGCAGCGTGGATGTTGGCGCCCGCGGAGATCCCGGCGAGGATCCCCTCGGCGCTGGCGGTACGGCGCGCCATCTCCAACGCGTCCTCGTCGGAGACGGCGACGATCTCGTCGATCACCGCGCGGTCGAGCACCTCGGGGACGAACCCCGCGCCGATCCCCTGGATTTTGTGCGGGCCGGGCTGGCCGCCGGAGAGGACCGGCGAGCTCTCCGGCTCGACCGCGACGACGAGCGCCTCCGGCGCCCGTTCCTTCAGCATCCACCCCACCCCGGTGATCGTGCCGCCGGTCCCGACCCCGGTGACGAAGGCGCCGACCTCGCCGTCGGTGTCGCTCCAGATCTCCTCGGCGGTGGTGCGCCGGTGCGCCTCGGCGTTGGCGGGGTTGGAGAACTGCATCGGCATGAAGGCCTTGCGCTGGTCGCGGATCTGCTCGGCCAGCGCGACCGCCTCGTTCATCCCGCCGAGGCTCGGCGTCTCCCGCACGGTGGCGCCGTAGGCGCGCAGCAGCTTGCCGCGCTCACGGCTCATCCCTTCGGGGAGGGTGAGGATCAGCTCGTAGCCACGGGCGGCGCAGACCATCGCCAGGGCGATCCCGGTGTTGCCGCTGGTCGGCTCGACCACCAGCGAGCGTCCCGGCTTGATCTCCCCCGCCTCTTCGGCCGCGTCGATCATCGCCACCCCGATCCGGTCCTTCACCGAGCCGCCGGGATTGAAGTACTCGAGCTTCGCGCAGACCTGCCCGTGGAGCCCGGTGCCGAGCCGCTCGAGCAGCACCATCGGCGTGCCGCCGACGACGGCCGAGGCCTCGGGGCCGATCCTCATCGGCGCGAGTCTAGCTGCGCTGGGACGACGCGGAAGAGCAGGTGGTCGAGGTCGGCGTGGACGACGCGCCCGTCGCGCTCCATGCCGATCTTCTCGGCGACCCGCCGGGAGGCGCCGTTGGTCGGCAAGACCATCGCGAAGACCTCGTCTAGCCCGAGGTCGGCGGCGAGCTCGAGCGCCGCCGCCCCGGCTTCGCTCGCGAACCCCTCGCCGTGGCGCTCCGGGTCGATCGCCCAGAGCACCTCGATCCCGGCGCGCTCTCCGACATCGGTCCGGCGCAGTCCCACCCGGCCGAGGTAGTCACCGCTCGCCCGCTCGACCACCGCCCAGGGCCCGAAGCCAAAGCGCCGCCAGTGGTCCCGGTCCCCGGCCAGCCAGGCGTCGCCGTCGACGGGACCGAAGGGGCGCAGCGGCTGCGGTCGCAGCCAGGCGCCGACGACCGGGTGCATCAGCAGCGCGCGATAGCCCGGCCCGTCGCCGGGCTCGGGTGGGCGGAGCAGCAGTCGCTCGGTGGTGCGCGCGTGGCCGTCGGTCACGGCGCGCACTCTAGGCGGCTATCGGGCGGGCGGAGGTGGCCGGTCCGGCGCCGAAGGCGATTCGAAGCCGAGGATCGCGCAGGTCGAGGGGACGACCGGCCCGCCACCCTCGGCGAGTCGCCCTTCGGCGTCGTTGCGAATCTGTTCGACTTCGCTGAAGGCGGCGGCAAGGGTCGTCGCCATTTCCCTCCACCCCTGTTCGTCGAGCTTCATCGCGACCCAGCTCAGGTGACGATCGTCGCGCGCATCGAAGGTCTCGGTCATCATCGCGCCTTCGATGCGGGCGAAGAGGCCCTGGATCACGGTCTTGGTGATCCGGACCCGCTCCTCTTGGTCCAGCGAGGTCCAGTCGGCGTCGGAGAAGTAGGCGCGCCCGATCCCCCGGTAGACGTGTTCGATCGAGCCGCGCCGTTTGTTCTCCTCGATCACGGTGAGGCAGCCGAACTCGGCCAGCTCGCGGAAGTGGTAGGCGACGTGCGAGACGTCCATGTTCTCGGGCGCGAACCCTTCGCGACAGAACTCGATCGGGCTCATGTCGCGCTCGTTCAAGAGCTCCAGGACCCGGACCCGGACCGGGTGCGCGAGCACCGCCGCCGGGGTCGATTTGTCCCGTTCCGCCCGCGTCGCCCTCATTGCACCCATTGGGGTTCCTCGATCACTCGATTCCATTCGTGCGGCGGAGCATAGTGACCTAAAACGCGGAGTTCGTCCTGCCTCCCCCATCCCACGAAGGCTTGCAGCATGCATACAAAGAGTTTCGTCGTCCGATCGACTGGACGGCCTCCAACATGCAATGGCTCAGGGGAAGGGGGTGAGCATGCAGCTCTCCATCTGCGAGCGACGGATTCCGTCAGCCTCGATCACCAAGTCGAACTAGCTCTCACCGGACGGCGGCGATCTCGGCGCCGCCTCCCCCGGTCCTCCGCCGCATCCAGGGCGGGTCAGATGAAGTACATGCCGCTGCCGGCCTCTTCGGCCTCGCGGCGGGCGACTTCGGCGATCGTCGTCTGGCCGAAGACCTTGCGCAGGGCGCCGACGCCCTCGGCCCAGATGCCGCCGGCCTCGTCGGCTTCGGAGCCGATTTTGCCGTCGAGGGTCTGGACCACTTCGAGCACGGTGATCTCTTCCGGCGGTCGCGAGAGCGTGTAGCCGCCGCGCATGCCGCGGTGGCTGGTCAGGAGACCGGCGCGGCGCAAAGTCGAGAAGAGCTGCTCGAGGAACTGCTCGGGGATGTCGCGGCGTTCGGCCAGCTCTTTGATCGGCACCGGACGCTCCCCCGACCGGGCAAGCTCGGCGAGCGCAACGACCGCATAGCGCGACTTCGAGGTGATCGAGATCACCCCGACTTTCTACCGCACCGTCCGGCCTTGGTTAGGATCGACTGCAGTCGGGCGCAGCCCTCCACCCGGGTGCCCTCATGCAATCGAGTGAACGGAAGCAGTCCTGAGCGAACGCCCCCAATGTCTTGTCGTGGACGTCCATCCGCTGGTGCGGCTGGGGGTCCGGAAGGTGCTGGCCACGGATTTCGAGGTGCAGGAGGCGGCCGGTCGCGAGGAGGCCCTCGACCTCGTGCGCGACATCGGCGACTTCGACGTCGCGATCCTCGACATGGGCTGGCGCCGCAACGGCGAGGGCCCCTCGATCAGTGGCACCGAGACGATCCGCGAGATGCGCCGGACGGCCCCGGTATTGGGGATCGTCGCCCACGGCGATCGCGCCGAGCGCCACCTTGCCAATGCCGCCCTCGGCGCCGGCGCGACCGCCTACGTCGCCCGCACCGCCGGTCCCGATCAATTGCGGGAGGCGGTCCGGGCGGCAATCGCCGAAGAGCGCTTCATCGACGAGGACGTCCCGCCGAAAGGCAGCCGCGGCCTGATCACCCGGCGCCAGCGGGAGATCCTGCAACTGCTTGCCGATGGCGAGCCGACGACGGTCGCCGCCCGCCAACTCGGCCTCTCCGAGGAGACCGTCAAGACCCACATGAAGAACACCCTCGCCCGCCTCGGAGCGAAGAACCGCAGCCACGCGGTGGCGATCGGGCTCCGGGAATCGTTGATCGTCTAGTGAGTGGGTCGGCCTCTGAGGCGTCTGGACCAAGCAGGTCAAGGACGCAGGGAGTGAGCCGAGGGGAGCCGCACACCAGTGCGTGACCCGAAGGGGAGCGACCGAGGACGCCGAGATGCGCCGGTCCAGACGCCTCAGATCCAGCCGCGGTCGCGGGCGGTGAGCACGGCCTGTGCCCGGTCGACGGCGCCGATCTTGCCGTAGACGTTGTGCAGGTGGGTGCGGATGGTCGAGACCGAGAGGTGCATCTCGGTTGCGATCTGCTTATAGACCATGCCTTCGGAGAGGTGGCGGAGGACGTCGAGCTCACGCGCCGAGAGCGGGCACGGCTCGCTGATGCGGCCGGTGTCGGCGCTCGTCAGCGGCAGCTCGTAGAGGAGATCGCGGAGTGCATCCGGGCCGAGTCCGATCCGCTCGCAGCTCGCCATCAGCCGCTCCGGCGAGATCGCCTCGCCGTTGGTGTAGTGGGCGACCATGTCGGCGACCGAGACCATCGCCGCCAGCCCGTCGGCATCCTCGGCGTGGTGGCGCTCGATCGCCACCGCCAGCCGCTGCGGCAGGTTCCAGCGCCGCGCCAGCACGCCGCCGACCAGCGCGTGATCGATTCCCAGCTGCTCGCGTTCGTCGCGGAGCCGCTGCTCGGGGGTGCGCGAGGCGGCGTCGAAGTAGACCTTGTAGCCCGGGTGCAGGCGAGAGATGACGAGGCGGCCGATGTCGTGGAGGAGTGCCGCCGCGGCAAGCTCGTCGCGTTCGGTCCAGCCGACCGCGCGGCCGATCTGGTCGGCGGCCCGCTGGGTGGCGAGGGCGTGGACGCGGAAGCGCTCCGGCTTCAGCTCCCAGCCGCCGTTGGACTCGAAGAAGTCGAAGCTCGGGGCGGTGCCGGCGATCGCCAGGACGCCGGAGGGCTTCAGCACGTCGACCGCGTCGGGGATGCCGGCGACGCCGCTGGCGGCCATGCCGCCGCGGTTGGCGAAACGGAGCACCGCGATCGCCAGGGCGACGTCGGACTCGACCGTTTCGACCAGCTCTCCGACCCGCGCCGTCTCGGCGGTCGAGGCGGCGATCACGCGCTCACGCGACTCGATCAATACCGGGAAGCGCTCGACCGCCTCGAAGGCCTCGGCAAGGCGGCTGCCGGGAGCCGGTGCTCCGCGCTCGCCCTTTCCGGGGATGTCTGCCGCGGCGGCGCGGCCGCTCGTCTGCGTGGTGGTGCCTGCCATCTCGCACACCATCGGCAGATGGGCGGTGATGGTTTAGCCGGAAAAGCCTAGGTATTGGGTATGAGTTGACGCGAATCGCGGGGAAAACCCCCTCACGGAGCGGCAGCCAGGCGCTTCGATGCGTCCCGAACCCGATTCAGGGTCTCCTCCCTGCCGAGGGCGGCAAGCGACTCGAAGATCCCCGGTGAGACCGAGGTCCCGGTGATCGCCACCCGCAGCGGCTGGTAGAGGCGCCCCGCTTTGACATCGAAGCGGGCGAGCAGCGGCGCGAGGGCGCCCTCGATCGACTCCGCCGTGTAGGGCTCGACCGCGGCAAGCGCCTCGGCGGCGGCGGCGAGCAGCTCCCCCGCCCCCTCCTTCATCACCTTCGCCCAGGCCTTCGCGTCGTCGACCGGCGGCTCGTAGAGGAAGCGGATCAGCGGCCATACCTCCGCCAGCGTCTGCGCTTTGTCCTGGCTGATCGCGCAGGCCTCGCGCAGGCGCTCGTCGGGCTCACGGCCGAGGTGGCGGGAGACTGCGAGCGTGTATTCGTCGAGCGGCATCTCGCGCATGAAGCGGCCGTTCAGCCAGCGCAGCTTCTTCTCGTCGAAGATCGCCGCCGCCTTGCCGACGTCGGCGACCTCGAAGCGGCGGATCAGCTCCTCGGTCGACATCAGCGTGGTGTCGTCGTCGGTCCCCCAGCCGAGCAGCGCCAGGTAGTTGCGGACCGCAGCGGGCAGGTAGCCGGCCTCGCGCAGCTCCTGCACCGAGGCGGCGCCGTGGCGCTTGGAGAGCTTCTTGCCGTCGGGGCCGTGCAGCAGCGGCAGGTGGGCGTAGCGAGGCGGCTCGTGGCCGAGCGCGCGCAGCACGAGCAGCTGCTTCGGCGTGTTGGAGAGGTGGTCGTCGCCGCGGACGACCTCGGTGATCCCCATCTCGGCGTCGTCGACGGCGACGGCGAAGTTGTAGAGGACGGTGTCGTCGGCACGGGCGATCACGAAGTCGTCGTAGGAGGCGTTGGGGAAGGCGACCGGGCCGTGGATCAGGTCCTCGACGATCGTCTCGCCGTCGTCGGGGACGCGCAGGCGGACGGCGGCGCCGGGCTCCTCGGTGGGCGTGCCGCGGTAGCCCCGGCCGGCGCCGTGCTCGGCCTTCCAGGCCTCGACGTCCTTGGCCGTCGCCGCGTCGCGGTAGGCGACCCCGGCGGCGAGCAACTGCTCGAGCGCGGCGGCATGGCGGTCGGCGCGGCCGGCCTGGGAGATCGGCCCCTCGTCGTAGGTGAGGCCGAGCCAGTCCATCGCGTCGAGGATCTGGTCGACGTGCTCCGCGGTCGAGCGCTCGCGGTCGGTGTCCTCGATCCGCAGCACGAGGCGCCCGTCGGCGGCGTGGCGAGCGGCGAGCCAGTTGTAGAGTGCGGTGCGCGCTCCCCCGATGTGCAGAGCACCGGTCGGCGAAGGGGCAAACCGAAATCGGGGGTTATCTCTTTCCATGTTCATCGGCGCTCACGTCTCCACGGCCGGCGGTCTCGACAAAGCGGTCGAGCGAGGATCCGAACGCGGCTGCGAATCTATCCAGATCTTCAACCAGAGCCCGCGCATGTGGCGCCCGACCAACTATGGCGAGGACGATTTCGCGGCGTTCCGGGAGGCGATGGACGCCTCCAAGGTCGAACGGGTGATCATCCACGCCGTCTACCTGATCAACACCGCGACCAAAGACAAAGAGCTCAGCAAGAAGTCGCTCGCCTCGCTCACGCACTCGCTGCGGATCGGCGACGGGATCGGCGCAGCGGGCGTCGTCCTTCACCCCGGCTCCACCCTTGGCGATCCGCTCGGACCGTCCCTGAAACGCGCCGCCAAAGTGATCAAGGGCGCTCTCAAGGACTCCGACCGCTGCAAGCTGCTGCTCGAGCAGACGGCGGGACACAAAGGCCTGATCGGGCGTGACTTCGACGAGACGGCGGAGTTGATCGACCTCGCCGGCGGCGGCGAGCGCCTCGGCCTCTGCCTCGACTCCTGCCACATGTTCGTGCAGGGCTACGACATCACCAACCAAGAGCACCTGGCGGCGGTCCTCGACGAAGCCGACGAGAAGGTCGGCATCGACCGCCTCGGCGCCGTCCACGTCAACGACGCCGCCGCCCCGCTCGGCTCCTGCCGCGACCGCCACGCCAACATCGGCAAAGGCGAGATGGGCCGCGAGGGCCTCGCCGCCTTCCTCTCCGAGCCCCGCTTCGAAGGCCTCCCGGCGACCCTGGAGACGCCCGGACCGGACAAGAAGGGCACCAGCAAGGCCGAAGTGACCGCGGCGAGGCGCCTGCGCCGAGAGGGCCTGAAAAGGCGCGCAAAGTAGCGGCGGGCGAGTGCGTTCGCAGTTACCCACACTCTGTGTGGGTAACTGCGAACGCACTGGGTTTGGGCAGGCGACGAGGGTCGGCCCCCCGACCGACCCTCGCTCTCCCGCCGTAAATTCGGACTACTGGATGTGGACGCCGGAGATCGCGCGGGCGATGACCAGGCGCTGGATCTCGGAGGTGCCCTCGAAGATCGTGTAGATCTTGGCGTCACGGGACATGCGCTCGACCGGGAACTCGCGGGTATAGCCGTTGCCGCCGAGGATCTGGATCGCCCGCTCGGTCGCCCAGACGGCGACCTCGCCCGCCTTCAGCTTCGACATCGAGCCCTCGGCGTTCTCGAACTTCTTGCCGGTGCGGCCCATCCAGGCGGCGCGCCAGACCAAGAGCCGCACCGCGTCGATCTCCAGCTTCATGTCGGCGAGGGTGAAGGCGACCGCCTGGTTCTCGACGATCGCGCGGCCGAACTGGCGCCGCTCTTTGGCGTACTCGAGCGCGAATTCGTAGGCCGCCCGGGCGATCCCGAGCGCCTGCGCGCCGACCACCGGCCGGCTCGCCTCGAAGGTCTGCATCGCCGCCTGCGATTTCGATCTCTTGCCTTCGCGCACACGCGCCAGGCGCTCCTCGAGCTTCTCCTTGCCGCCGAGCAGGCAGGAGCCCGGGACGCGACAGTCGTCGAGGTGGACGTCGGCGGTGTGAGAGGCGCGCAGGCCGTGCTTCTTCACCTTGGCGCCCTGCTCGCAACCGGGCGTCCCCGGCGGGATCACGAAGGCGGCGTGGCCACGCGACCCGAGCTCCCGGTCGACCGAGGCGATCACCACGTGCACGTTGGCGATGCCGCCGTTGGTCGCCCAGGCCTTCTGGCCGTTCAGCACCCACTCGTCCTTCGCCTCGTCGTACTTGGCGGTGGTGCGGATCGCCGAGACGTCGGAGCCGGCGTCCGGCTCGGAGGCGCAGAAGGCAGCCAGCTTGACGTCGTCGGGCGTGCCGAAGCATTGGGGGATCCACTCCCCCATCTGCTCCGGCGTCCCCTGCCCGAAGATCGCGGCGACGGCAAGCGACGTTCCCATGATCGCCATGCCGATCCCGGCATCGCCCCAGAAGAGCTCCTCGTTGGCGATCGGCAACGTCAGACCGGTGTCGTCGGCCCAGAACTGGCCCATCGCTTCGAAGCTGTAGAGGCCGATCTTGGCGGCCTCCTGGATCACCGGCCAGGGCGTCTCCTCGCGTTCGTCCCATTCGTGGGCGGCCGGGCGGACGACGCCCGCGGCGAAGCCGTGCACCCACTCCTTGATGTCCTTCTGGTCCTGGGTGAGCTCGATGGTGAAGCCGCGCCCCTGGTCGGCGACGGGCGGCTCGCCGGCCATCCCGGTCAGGATCTCTTCCGAGTCCGCCTCGGGAGCGGTGGTGATGGCGTCACTCACGATCGCGGATCCTACATCAATCCATGTCGTCTTACACGAAATTCAGACAGCGTCGCGAAGGTCGAAGGCGCGCAGACCCTCGGCGCCTTCGTCGGTGCAATCGAAGAAACGGCGGTTGACGCAGTCATAGGACTCGCCCTCCCCCTGGTAGGCCTGCTCGACCGAGAACTGGCAGTGCGGCAGCGGCTCCCCGGTCATCTTGACGCCGCCGAAACCGCCCTTCTCGAGCACCGCCGCGAGGTCGACCTGGGCGCCGAAGACTTCCTGCATGCAGCCGACGTACTGACGCCCGTCGAGACGATCGACGTAGCTGTAGAGGAAGCGGCAGCCGAGTTCGATGCAGCCCCGCGGCTCGACCATCTTGTCGCAGAAGGAGCGGCACTGGCGGCACTCGCCGACCTTGGTGCGGGTTACGGACATAGGGAAAGTCTAGGGAGGTGGGACCGCGGAACCAAGCCGTTTGCGGCTCTCAGGCAGCGATGGCGTCGGCGCCCAAGAGCTGCCCGATCTCGTAGCGGAGGTTCGGCGAGGGCTCGACCTTGTACTTGTCGCCGCAGCGGATCAGCTTCGGGCCTCGCGACATCTCCACCACGAAGCGCACTTCGGACTCGCCCTTGTGGTCCTCGAAGAGCGCCTTCAGCTCCTCCTGGACGGCCGGGTCGAAGGCCTTCTCGGCCGGCAGCGAGAACTGGAACGGGCCACCGGGAGCGGACCGCGCCGGCGGCCCGTTCTTCGCCGCCCGCTCGACCTCCTCGGCGTCCGGTTCGAAGCGCTGCGCTTCCTGCACCACCAACTTCGTCTCGCCGCGGTCCTTGTGGTCGATCCGGCCGCGCACGATCACGATCGCGTCGGGGGCGATCACCTGGGCGCTCTCCGCCTCGTCGGCCTTGAAGACGAGCATCTCGATCTGGCCCTCGACGTCGTCGAGGGTGGCGAACATCATCTGGCTGCCGCTCTTGGTGCGGATCTTTTTGCACTCGACGACGATCCCACCGACCGTGACCCAGGCGCCGTCCGGTTTGCGGTCGAGCTCGGAGAGGCTGCAGTCGACCCGCGCCCGCAGCGCCGGCCCGACTTCAGTCAGCGGGTGCGATGACAGGTAGGTGCCGAGCGTCTCCTTCTCCATCGCCAGGAGCTCGGCGCGGTCGAACTCGGCGGCCGGGATCGGCGGGCGCGCCTGCGCCTGGGCCGGACCGCCGCCGCCCGCGTCGCCGTCGCCGAAGTCGAAGATCGAGCCCTGGCCGAGCTGCGCGTCTTCCTGCGCCTTCTGTCCCGACGCCTGGGCCGCCGGAAGCGTCTCCAGCATGCCCCGGCGCGACGCCTCGGTGCTGTCGAGGGCGCCGCATTTGATCAGGCATTCGATCGCCCGTTTGTTGACCGCACGCGAGTCGACCCGTTCGCAGAAGTCGTAGATCGAGCTGATCGGAGCATCCTCGCGGGCGCGCAGGATCGCCTCGACCGCGGCGTGACCGACGTTCTTCACCGCATCGAGGCCGAAGCGGATCGCGTTCTCGGAGACGACGAAGCTGTGATCGGAGGCGTTGACGTCGGGCGGCAGCACGTCGATCCCCATCTCCGCGCAGCGGTTGACGAAGAACGGCACCTTGTCTTTGGTGTTCATCACCGAGGAGATCACCGCCGCCATGTACTCGGCCGGGTAGTTGGCCTTCAGGTAGGCGGTGCGGTAGGAGATCAGCCCGTAGCAGGCGGCGTGCGACTTGTTGAAGGAGTAGTCGGCGGCGGCTTCGTTCAGTTTCCAGAGGTCCTTGGCGACGTTCGCGGCGGTGCCGGACTTCTCCAGCCCTTCCATGAACTTGTCTTTCATCGTCGCCATCAGGTCGCGCTTCTTCTTGCCGACCGCCTTGCGCAGATCGTCCGCCTCGGTGCCGGAGAAGCCCGCCATCTCGCGCGCGATCGCCATCAACTGCTCCTGGTAGATCACGCAGCCGTGCGTCTCCTCGGTGATCGCGCGCAGGCGCGGGTCCGGGTAGCGCACCGTCGAGGGGTCTTTCTTGCCCTTCGCGTAGGTAGGGATGTAGGCCATCGCCCCCGGCCGGTAGAGGGCGCCGAGCGCGACCAGGTCGGCGAATTCGGTCGGGCCGACCCGTTTGAGCGCGTCGCGCATCCCGTCCGACTCGAACTGGAAGACGCCGGTCGAGTCGCCGCGGGCGAGCATCTCGTACGTCTTGCGGTCGTCGAGCGGGATCGAGTCCATCTGGACCTCTTCGCCGCGCGAGCGCCGGATGATGTCGATCGCGTCCTCGATCACGTCGAGGTTGCGCAGGCCGAGGAAGTCCATCTTCAGCAGGCCCAGGTCCTCGACCGGGCCCATCGAGTACTGGGTCACGATCTTGTACTGGCGCTCCGGCTTGGAGGCCTTGCCGTCGGCGCTCTGGACCGGTGGCGCCGTCTTGTCCTCGGCCAGCTGCAGCGGCACCACCTCGTGCAGCGGCCGGTCGGAGATCACCACCGCGGCGGCGTGGATCGAGTTGTTGCGGATGATCCCCTCGAGGCCCTGGGCGACGTCGATGATCTTCTTCGAATCGGCCTCGGAGTCGTAGGCGCCTTTCAGCTCCTGCCCAGGCTTGAGGCATTCTTCGAACGACGGGCTGCGGCCCATGATCGGCTCGGGGATGAGCTTGGCGAGGCGGTCGCCGGTGCCGTAGTCATAGCCGAGCACGCGGGCGGCGTCGCGGGTGGCGGCGCGCGGCGCCATCTTGCCGAAGGTGATGATCTGGGCGACCGACTCGCGGCCGTATTTGTCGGCGACGTAGCGGATCATCCGCTCGCGGCCGCGGACCGAGAAGTCGATGTCGATATCGGGCATCGATTTACGCCCGGGGTTGAGGAAGCGCTCGAAGATCAGCCCTTCTTTGAGCGGGTCGAGGTCGGTGATGCGGAGCACGTAGGAGACGATCGAGCCGGCCGCCGAGCCGCGGCCCGGGCCGACGGCGACGCCGTTCTCCTTCGCCCAGCTGACGAAGTCCCAGACGATCAGGAAGTAGGAGGAGAAGCCCATCTTCTCGATCACGCCGAGCTCGAACTCGAGCCGCTCGACCGCCTCGGCGGGCGGCGGGTCGCCGTAGCGGGCGCGCAGGCCCTCGTCGGCGATCCGCCGCAGCATCGCCTCCGGCTCCTCGCCGGTCTCGGTCGGGTAGCGCGGCAGCAGCAGGTTGCCCAGCTCGATGTCGAGCGAGCAGCGTTCGGCGATCTCGAGCGAGTTCGGCACCGCCTCCGGCCACTCGGCGAACGCCTCGTGCATTTCGGCGGAGCTTTTTATATAGAACTCATTCGTGTCGAAGCTCATCTTCGGCGCTTCCAGGGTCGACTTCGTCTGCACGCAGAGGAGCGCCGCGTGGTTGTCGAAGTCCTCGCGGGTCAGGTAGTGAACGTCGGCGGTGGCGACCAGCGGCCGGCCCACCTCGCGGCCGAAGCGGACGATCCCCTCGTTGGCCTTGTTCTGCTCGTCGATCCCGTTCTTCTGCACCTCCATGTAGACCTGGTCGGGGCCGAAGGCCTGGATCAGGTCGTCGAGGTGGGCGCGGGCGTCGTCCTCGCGCTCTTCGACCAGGCGCCGGCAGAAGCGCGAGGCGAGGCAGCCGCTGAGCGCGATCACGCCCTCCGAGTGGCGGGCGAGCAGCTCCATGTCGACGTTGGCCTTGCCGCGCGAGAAGCCCTCGAGGAAGCCTGCCGAGGTGAGCTTGACCAGGTTGGAGAAGCCGGTGTCGCTCTCCGCCAGCAGGGTGATGTGGTTGCGCTCGTAGCGGGTCTGCTCCTTGATCGCCTGGCGGTCGTCGACCAGGTAGGCCTCGAGCCCGACGATCGGTTTGATCCCGTGCTTCCGGCAGGCCTTGTAGAGGTCGACGGCACCGTTCATCACGCCGTGGTCGGTGAGCCCGAGCGCGGGCTGACCGAGCTCCGCCGCCCGCGCCGCCATCGCGTCGATCTTGCAGGCGCCGTCGAGCAGCGAGTACTCGCTGTGGGCGTGGAGGTGGACTGCGGCGGGCGTGCTCACGGGTCCGACCGATACTGCCAGTCGGGGCGGATGGCCTCGGCCGACTTCGCCGGTAATTCCGGCGCCTTTCGCTCAGTTATGTGACAGGAGCAAGAGGATGACGCCGACTATTACCCCACCGATGACGCTGCCGAGGGTCGCGGCCAAGAAGCGGGTCATCTGCCGCTGCATCGCGTCGAAGCGGCCGCCGACCGCGTCGAAGCCCGCTTTCATCTCGCCCCGGACGGCGATGAATTCGCGACCGACCAGTCCAAAGCCGGCTTTCGTGTCGGCGCGCAGTTCGCGCAGATCGGATTCGACCCGGTCGAACCGGTGATTCGTCTCTCTCTGGCCGTCCTCGAAACGGTGGTTGACGTCTTCGAATCGGCGATCAATGTCGTCGAAGTGGCGATTGACACTGGATTCGAACTGCGCGAACCGGCGGTCCACCTGTTCGAAGCCGAAGTCGACACGCTTCGAGAGCTCGTCGATGCGGGTTTCAGTGCCGGGCTCGGTCATGGTCTCCATGGATAGAGCCTAGGAGGGGGAATCTCAACAGTGGCGCGCAAAAAGTTACGTTTGTCGCACCGGACTGGGAAATTTCTGCACCGGCGGGGACGGCTCGGCCGGAGGACACTAGACGAGTAGTTCCACGAGGGGTGCGAGGGTAGCGTGACTGGTCGAGCTGGCGCCTGGGCGAGGGTTCGGTCCGGAGTGGTCCGGGCCGGACCGATCGGAGCCCAGGCGTCCCGGGACGGGAGGTTTCCGAGGGAAGCTGGCGCAGGGACGGGCCGGCACCAGGGGGTTCGGCGTCTCCGTGACGGGACAGAAGAATGCGACGTCTCCGTGACGAGGCCGAGGAAAGACGCCACGAAGACCGTGCGATCCGCGCGGGTCCCGTAGGGAAGATGCATGATCCGGCGGGATCCCCGCCGGA
>JAFDWF010000001.1 GCA_018268575.1 Actinomycetota bacterium | reverse complement strand
GAGTGCCGGACCGAGCGGGGGTAGGACGCAGGGAGGCCTAATGGCAGAGCCATTTGGACTCCCGAGGACGACGCCCCGCGAAGTGTGTCCGGCGCCGCCAGGCGTGCGCGGGGGTTTTCGGATAGACACTAAGCACGTTGTTCATCCGGGCCTCCTTGAAGGCTGGCGGTGTCAAAGTCCCATCTACAAGGAGGATCCAGATGAAGCTCCGCGGTAATGCGCCCTCGGCCCGAAGGGCAAGCTGATGGCGAGGCAGGCCTCGCCGACGGCGCCTGCCGCCACGTGGACCCCGCTCAGGATTTTCGCCCCGATTTCGTTCCTTATGACGTTCCCAAATGTTTCCGGGCGCCTGGAGATTTGTCTTTCTCAAGCCTCAAATCAGCCTCCCTGATCCTGCCGGGTGCAAGGTCTCCAAACCGGCGATTCCAGGTTCGAGTCCCGGCTGCCCCGTCTCGCGGCGCCCCGACCTCCCTCAGCGGGAGAGGTAGCGGACCACGGCGAGCACGCGGCGGTGGTCCTCCTCGGCCAGCCCGAGGCCGAGGGTTTCGTAGATGTGGGTGACGTGGCGGCCGACCGCCTTCGTGGTCAAGGTCAATCGCTCGGCGATCGCCCTGTTGCTCCGCCCCTCCGCCATCAGCGAGAGGACTTCGAGCTGGCGGGGGGTGAGCCGTTCGAGCAGGTCGTCGCGGCGCGGCCGCGCCATCATCGTCGCCACCACCTCGGGGTCGAGGACGCAGCCGCCGGCCGCCACCCGGTGGACGTCGGCGAGGAAGGAGGCGACGTCGGCGACCCGGTCCTTCAATAGGTAGCCGACCGCGACCGTCCCCTGCTCGACCAGCTCGGTGGCATAGCTGCGCTGGACGTGCTGGGAGAGCAGCAGCACGGCGGTCTCGGGATGCTCGGCGCGGATCCGCAGCGCCGCCTGCAGCCCGTCGTCGGCGTTCCGCGGTGGCATGCGGATGTCGGCGACGACCAGGTCGGGGCGGTGGGCGCCGACCTTGCGCAGCAGGTCGGGAGCGTCGGCGGCGCGGCCGACCACCTCGGCGCCGTCCTGCTCGAGCAGCAGGACGAGGCCCTCGCGCATCAGCGCCTGGTCCTCGGCGACGACTACCCGCACGGGACCTCGGCGAGGATCCGGGTACCGCCGCCGGGCGGGCTCTCGACCGTGAGGCGGCCGCTCAGGGCGTCGATCCGATCGGCGAGGCCGCGCAGGCCGCCGCCGAGGTGGGCGCCGCCGACGCCGTCGTCGACGACCTCGATCCGCAGGCTGCCGTTGGGACGGGAGATGCTGAGCCGGAGCTCGCCGGCGCGCGAGTGCTTGACCACGTTGGAGAAGGCCTCGGAGACGACGAAGTAGCCGGCCGTCTCGACCCCGACCGGCAGCTCGCCGGGCAGGGGTTCGAGGTCGAGCTCGACCGGGATCGGCATCCGGTCGGTGAGGTCGACCGCCGCCGCGCAGAGGCCGCGCTCGGTCAGCGCCGCCGGGACGACGCCCTGGACCAGCTCGCGCAGCTCGACGATCGCCTCCTGCAGGCCGCTGCTGAGCGCCGCCGCGGTCTCCTCGTCGGCCGCCGGGCGGCCGGCCAGCATCGCCAGCAGCACGAGCCGCGTCTGCAGGCCGTCGTGGAGGTCGCGGGCGATCCGCCGGCGCTCCGCGTCGGTCGCCTCGACCAGGCGGGCGCGCGAGACCCGCAGGCGCTCACGGCCGGCCAGGAGCTCGGCGGTGAGGCGCTCGTTGTCGAGGGCGAGGGCGGTGACCCGGGCCGCCTCGGCGACCAGCTCGTCGTCGGCGATCAGGGTCGCGTCGTAGACGATCGCCCCGATCAGGCGATCGCCGATCCGCACCTCGGAGACCGAGCGCTCCGAGCTCGGCCCGGGCAGCTCGACCTCGACCCCGTCGCGGTCGACCCAGCGCGGCGGCGCGGCAACCCGGAAGAGGAGGTCGAGCGAGTCGTCGCCTAGCACCTGGCGGAGCGCCGCCCGCAGCGCCGGGCGACCCTCCTCGGCGTTCAGCAGGGCACCCAGCTCGTGCACCTCCTCGGTCCGTGCGAAGCCGCCGCGGAGCGCCGCGGCAACGAAGGCGACCGGCACCCCGGCCATCACGGTCAGCTGGGCGATGGCGAGTTCGAGGCCAGCTTCTGGGAACCAGTTCTCGACCACGATGCTGCCGATCGGCACGAAGAGCACGGCGAGGATGCCGTAGGCGTCGAGCGGCGCGAGCACCCGGCGTCGGGCGGGCTCGGCGCGGCGCAGTCGGTCGAAGAGGATCGCCGCCGTCGCCACCATCACGGCCGCGCCGGCGATCGACTGCACCCACTCGCCGATGTGGGCGAGGTCGTGGCGATCGGCGATCTGGAGCACCGTGGTCGGCCCTTCGGCGCCCTGGCCGACGAGGTAGACGGGCGCCTGCAGGACGAGGACGACGAAGTATCCGGCGAAGACGGTCAGTCGGCTGGCGCGGCCACGGAGGCGGCCCGAGGGGAAGGCGTGCAGGAGGTGGACGACGATCGCCAGCGGCACGGTGCTGACGATCAGCCCGACCGCGATCAGCGCCGGGATGCCCGTGTTGAGGAAGCCGGCGACGATCCAGACGAAGCCCCCGGCGACGATCAAGGCGCCCATCCGGTTGCTCGGCCGCCGCGTCCAGGCGAGCAGGCCGGTGCCGACGTAGAGCAGGGCGTAGGCGGGGAAGAGCAGGAGCGCCCAGAGCGGCCCGGCGGGCCCTTCGGCCAGCAGCGCCACCTCGAGGCCGGCGAGAGCGAGGAGCGCGACGGCGATCCCGACCAACGCCGGGGCGAGCACGGCGCCGCCGGGACGCAAACGCATCCAAGCGGCGCGGCGCGCCGATCGCGAGGGATCTTCGAAGCTCAAGTGCCGCCCTTCAGGCCGGGTGAAGGTACGGGAACCCTATTCAAACACCGCGGTACCCGGCCACGCAGGGGCGTCGAAGCGGACGAATCGTCGGGATCGTCCCCGATGGCGGCGGCCGGCTCAACGTGCCTGAGTCCCCTCGGGAGGGGACCTGAGCCCCCTGTGTCGGGCGCCGACGCCGTGCAAGCCTTGCCCGGTAACGAAATTCGAGGCACGAAAGGCGACGGATGAAGAAGATGAAGAGGCATGCGAGGACGTTGTCGGTCCTGCTCGCCTGCGTGGCGACCGCGGCCCTGCTGGCCGCCGGACCGGCCGATGCGGCCAGCCGTGGCTACCGGCTCGACAACAAGAGCAGCCACAACCTGAAGCTCGAGGGCGCCAAGCCGCTGCCCGGCTTCATCTGCAACGCCAGCATCTGCGTCGAGACCGGCCAGCCGATGGACTTCGAGGGACGTCCGGCCGATGGCTCCGTGCTGACCCCCGGAGGCGCGCCCCATGCCTGGGAGCTCAAGTACTCCTTCGGCTACACCTACGCGGCGCAGCTGAAGTACGCCATCGTCGGCACCCACGCGACCGTCGAGTACACGATCGAGACCTCGACCTACAGCAACGACTCCGCCTGCAAGGTCGTGCCGGCGAGCGCCGGGACCTGCACGGCCCACGGCCTGTCCCTGAGCTTCAGGAACTGACCCGGCAGGAGATCGCCCGACCAGCGAGCACCGCCGTATCGATCGCGGCGGTGCTCGGGGGCCGTTCGGGTCAGCCGGGCGGGGCCAAAGCCTTCAGCTGAAGGAACTCTCGTCCAGGCCCGACTGACGAAGGATCGATCGGAAGGTACCGCGCGGGATCTGCCTGCGCCCGGCGGGGACGATGACCGTCCTCGTCGGCGATCCAACCTTGCGGTACTTGACGTGACTACCCCGCTGGGAGACGAAATGGAAACCGTTGCTTTCCAGCACCGCAGCCACTTGCCGCGACGAGTAAAGCTTAGGCTCGCTCGAGAGTCAGCCGACGGACCTCTGGCCCTTCGACCTTGGCGACCGAGCCTGCGGGCGCGTCCTCGAAGTAGAGCTCGAGTGCCTCCCGAAGGTTCGCGAGGGCGTCGTCCTCACTGTCGCCGAAACTGGACACGTCGACATCGAGGCATTGCGCCACGTAGTGCCTCCCTTCACGGAAGACGACGGTCTGGACGTCGATTGCCCCCATGAACACAGGATACGCCGGCCATCGACGAATCCACCGGTCGAGCGTTCGCCGCAGCTGAAGCACGATCTCGCGCACCCCCTATTCGCGCAGGCGGAAGTTCTGGGCGAGGTTCGGGTCGCCGTTGGGGTCCTGGATCAGGTCGGCGCCGATCGTCACGCCGATCAGCCGTGCCCCGCGCGGCACCCCCGCCAGGCAGAGGTCGTGCATGTTGTCGGCGTTGAAGGAGGTTTCGTGGTCGTGGAGGTCGGCGACTTCCAGCGGGGCGAGCGCGAGGACCTTGCCGCCCGGCGCCTTGTAGAGGGCGCGGTAGGAGGCGGTGACCGCGGCACCGACTTCTTCGCCGGTGGGATAGGCGGTGAGGCCGTTCGACCACACCACCCGGACGAAGGTTTCGCCGACCTGGCAGCGGTTGGGGTCGTTGCGGTAGATCGAGGGCATCAGCGTCCAGGCGTCGACGATGTAGGGGCCGCCGGAGATCGGATCGACCTTGACCGCCGGCAGGCCCCCGACCGAACGCCACCGGTGGGCGCCGGGCGACTTGCCTTCGAGCGCGCCGACGACCTTGATCGCGACCGGCGTCGGCCCCCCGACCGAGTTGCCGAAGTCGCCGATCAGGTTGACCGTCTGCGCCTCGTCGCGTTCGTCGGGCGGGAACTGCAGGGCGCAGGTCGGCTTCGTGGTGGTGCCGTCGCTCCTGACGATGCGGAAGTCCCGCGGCTGGATCGAGGCGCGACGGATGAACCAGTTGAAGGTGACCGGGATGTTGTCGAGCCCCTGCGCCCCGTTCGGGCAACCGACCGCGTCGTCGGTCCCCCAAGAAGCGCTGAGGATCTTCGGCACCGGGCGCGGCAGCGGGCCGGCCGCGCCGGCGTCGGCGCTCGTCAGGGAGAGGAAGGAGACGACGACGAGGGTCGCACCGATCAGCGCCGCCCGGCGACGCTCCGAGCTTCTCCCCGAGACAGGCACGCGGAAGAGGATATTTGCCCGCCGCCGGGCGGCGCGACGTCGAGGTTGCGAAAGCTGCCCTACCGCCCGCTCATCGCGCCGCCTCGATCGAGCTCTTGACGAAGTTGTAGGCGGGCCAGGGGCCGGTGAGGACGACCTCGACGCCGCGCCGATCGAACCCCTCGGCGAGCACCCGCACCGCCGAGCGGAAGTCGGAGGCCCCTTCGTCGGCGATCAGGTAGACGCCGTTCAGCAGCATCTTGCCCTGGTGGCCGCTCAGCTCGGGGAGCTGCAGGGGGTTCAGCAGCGCCTCGTCGGCGACCGCGGCAAGTCGATGGTGGATCTCCCACGCCCACTCGTCGGCGATCGCCTCGACCCCCTCGCGCGCCTCCGCCTCACGGCGGCGGCGGTGGTTCATGTAGCCGGTGCCGGCGGCGGCGCCCTGGTTGGCGTCGGCCTCGGCCCGGCGGGCGCGCCGCAGCGCTTCGCGCTCCAGCCCCTCGCGGTCGACGTAGGCTTTGAGGCCCCACTCGGTGCGGCCGGCGAGCCGCTCGAGCGCGTCGAGCAGCGCGCCGTACTCGCGGCCCAGCATCTCGGTCACCTGCTCCTCGCCGGCGAAGACGGTGCCGAGGCGCAGCGGCACCACCGCGGTCGCGGCGAGCGCCGCCTCCAGCACTTCTTCGTGGGTGCGCGCCTTCTCCTCCAGCCAGGCGACGTTGTCGAGGTTCTCACGCAAGGAGGTGTCGTCGAACGCCGACAGCGGCACGTCGCTGACCAAGGCGGCGAGGCCGCGGCACTCGATCAGCCGTACGCGGGAGATCGGCTCGATCCCGGCGAGGTCGCCGGGCAGCAGCGTGCCCGCGCGGACGACCCCATAGACGTAGCGCCCGGTCGCCTCGTGCCGGGCGTGCTCGGCGAGGGGAAGAGGCGGCGCGGCCGTACGCTCCGGGGTCGGTCCGGGGACCGGCTCGCGCTCCGGTTCGGCATCCCCGCCCGGCGCCAACTCCGCTTCGCAATGCCGCAGCAGCGTCGCGGTCAGCCGCCCGGACAGCTCGGCGCGGACCTCGGCGATCGCCTCCGCCCGTGCTTCCTCGACCACCCGCACCGCCAACTGCACGGCCAGTGCCTCGATCGCGGCGTCGAGATCACGCTCCTCCATCGCGTCCCTCCCTCGCCTCGGAGCTCGCGGACCTCGCGCTCGGTTTCACTTTCGCGGCCTTCGTCTCAGCCATGCCGTCCTTTCCCCGACCGCGCTTGTCAGGGCGGCCTTCGAATCTACGTTCACCCTGTAACGGGCGAAGGGGAGAGATGTCAGGGCGCAGCGGGACGGACCGCAGCGTCAGAGCGCGAGCGGAGGGCGCGCCGGTTCAGGCCCGCGCCGGGCGGGCCGTCATTCGGAAGCCGATGCGGCTTCCTTCCTCGCCTTGCCGTTGCCGCCGCCTTCGCCCGCGGTTTCGGCTCCGGATTCGGCGGTGATGGCGGTCGGCGCCGTCGCTTCGGCTTGCGGCGCCGGGATCGCGGCGATTTCCTGCTTCGACTGCCCCGGGTGCGGCAAGTGTTCGGCTTCGCTTTTTTCGGCACCTTTCCCTTGCGGGCCTTCGGAGCTCCCCGCTTCGGACTTCCCGGCGCCCTTGCCCGCGGGCTTTCCGGCGCCGCCTCCCCGGCTCTTTTCTCGGCCCTTGCCCTGGGGATGCGCCGAGCCCTTGCCTTCCGACCTCGCGGACGCCTTGCCTTGCGAGTTTTCGGCGCCGTTGCCGTTGCCCTGCTTGGCGCCGTTGCCGTTGCGGTTGCCGCCTTCGGAGCCGTTGCCTTGCGAGTTTTCGGCGCCCTTGCCCTGGGACTTTTCCGCACCCTTGCCGCTGCCCGCGTCTTCCGGTTCGGTGGGGACGCCGCGGCCGTCACCGGCGTTCCCCCCGGGGGTCCCAAGTTCGCTCACGCTCGTCGTCGAGGGGGAGCCGCCCGCGTGGGCCGCGAGCCGATGCGCACCGTCCCCGCCCCTGGAGACCGCCTGCGCCAGCCCTGCCGCGTTCCCGGCGGCGGCCTGCCGCCGGGGCGCAGGCTCGTCGCCGGGGTCGATCGCGGCCCGGCGGTGGCGGGTGTCGGCCCCTTGCGGCCGCGTCCCCGCACCGGCGCCGGAGCGCCCCGCGACACCGCGCCCCGCAGCCGTCGCCTCGACCCCGCGAACGTCGGCCGAGGCGCCGCCGGCGTGGTGCGACTGATGGCCGCCGAAGCTCACCAGGCCGCCGTGATCGGCGGCTCCCGCGCCGAGCGCAAGCGCCGCCAGCAGCCCCGCGGCCCCCTTGACCAGGGTCGAGGCACCGATCGACCCGGCCGCCGCACCGGCCCCACCGCCCCCGGCGCCGACCGCCGAAGCGGCGCCGACCCCGGCTCCGCCCGCCGCGCCCGCGGTTCCGGCCGCCGCACCGCCGACCGAACCGCCCAGCGAGCCCTTCGCCAGCGCCGCGACGAGCACCAAGGGCAGCGGCGAGATCGCCGCCAGGGCCTCCTTGCGCTCGCGGATCTCGGCCTGGAAGTGGCGGCAGCGGGCGCAGTCGCGGAGGTGGGCGCGGACACCGCGGCGGCGCGGGCTGCCGTCTTCGTCGGAGACCTGGCGCATCGCCTTCTCGCAGTCCATGTCGCGACCTTGCTCCATCTGGCTGAGACCGCGGCGCGCCTCGTAGAGCGCCTGCCGCGCCGCCCCCGGCGAGGTCTCGAGCGCCGTCCCGATCTCGCCGAAGTCGAGCCCGTTCAGCTCCCGCATCACCAGCGAGGCGCGCTGGCGCTCGGGAAGGTCGGCGATGTCGGCCAGCAGGGTCCTCAGGCGGGCATCCTGCTCGACCAGGTCCTCCGTCCCGGCGCCGACGTCGATCGTCGGGCCGAGCGGCTCGGCCGGCCGCCGCCGCCGGCACAGTTCGACCGCCTCGTTGTGGGCGATCCGGTAGAGCCACGGCCGCAGCTGCATGTCCCGGGTCTCCCCGGGGAGCGCCCGCAGCGCCCTCACCATCGTGTTCTGGACCGCGTCCTCGGCATCCTGCGGTTCGCGCAGGATGCCGACGCAGAAGCGGTAGAGATCCTGTCCGTAGCGGCGGAAGATCGTCGCGAACGCATCCGGATCGCCGGCCGCGGCGCGCTTGGCGAGCCGCTCATCGGAGGCGAAAGCGAGGGTCGCCCGGGCCAGCGGACGGCGTCCGCGGCGACTCGGTCGCGAAGCGTCCGACTCCGACCCGGCTACCGCCGGCCTTGCTCCAAGAGCGCTCGACATCGGCGCTCAGGCACCCCGGGAAAGCATCGCTACCAATCTCCCCACATCCTAAAGGGGCGTGCATGCCCCCTCGGCACCATTCGACTCGGCCATTCGTCCGCCTGGCCCCCGCACCCGACGATTCTGACGATCGGCGACGGCGTCCGCCAGATCCCCCTGACCCCTGCCCCACGGCACCTCCGGCGCCGCCGCGGGGCGGTCACGTTGCGGCACCTTCGCGGGTCTGCTCCCATAGAGACCTACGACGGGAGGAATTTGAGATGAGCGAAGGCGAGACGACCGCGGCGGCGTTCGAGGCCGAGCGGCCCCACCTGCGCGCTGTCGCCTACCGGCTGCTCGGCTCGACCGCGGAGGCCGACGATGCGGTGCAGGAGTCCTGGCTGCGGCTCGACCGCACGGGCGTGGGCGAGATCGAGAACCTGCGCGCCTGGCTGACCACGGTGGTCGCGCGGATCGCCCTCAACATGCTGCGCTCGCGCGGGACGCGGCGCGAGCAGCCGCTCGACGCGCGGGTGCCGGACCCGATCGTCGACCCGCTCGACGGCTCCGACCCCGAGCACGAGGCGCTGCTCGCCGACTCGGTGGGCCTGGCGCTGCTGATCGTGATCGAGACGCTCGGGCCGGCCGAGCGCCTCGCCTTCGTCCTGCACGACATGTTCGGGGTGCCGTTCGAGGAGATCGCCCCGATCGTCGACCGCTCGCCGGAGGCGGCGCGCCAGCTCGCCAGCCGGGCGCGGCGCCGGGTGCGGGCGGCGAACCTCGAGCCGGACCCCGACCTCGACGCCCAGCGAGAGGTGGTCGAGGCCTTCCTCGCCGCGGCCCGCGAAGGCGACTTCGAGCGGCTGCTCGAGGTGCTCGACCCCGACGTCGTGCTGAAGGCCGAGCTCGGCGCCGGGCAGTTCCGCGAAGTGCACGGGGCCGAGGCGGTGATCGCCCAGGCGCGGAGCTTCGCCCAGGTCGGGCTGACCGGCCACCTGGCGCTGGTCAACGGGACGATCGGTACGGTCACGCTGCGCGACGGCGAGCCCTTCTCGGTCGGCGGCGTGATCGTGCGCAACGGGCGGATCGTCGAGATCGACTTCCTCGCCGACCCCGAGCGGCTCGCTCGCCTCGATCTCGCCTGGCTCCTCGACGAGTAGTGCGTTCGCAGTTCGCCGCGCTATCCGAAGCAAACTGCGAACGCACCGTGGCGGCGCGCCTCAGCGCGTCGCCAGCGGGATCTCGCAATCGGCGGAGAACTCTTGCGACTCGACCCCGAGCGCCGTATTGCACCGGGTGGAGAAGTTGGAGAAGCCGATGTAGGCGGTCAGCTCCACCATCGCCGCCGGGCCGAGCTCTTCGAGCAGCCGTTCGGCGAGGTCGTCGGTGACCGTGGTCGGCGTCGTCGTCATCGCCTCGGCGTACTCCATCACGTCGCGCTCGAGCGGCGTGAACGCGGTCGAGGTCCGCCAGCGCGGCACCTCGCTCGCCTTGGCCAGATCCAGGTTCAGGTTCTGCGCCATGAAGTAGGCGATGTCGAGGCACCAGCCGCAGCCGACCTGAGCCGCGACCGCCATGTGGGCGAACGACTTGAGGCTCTCCTCGACGGTGTCCCACTC
Organism: Actinomycetota bacterium; assembly: GCA_018268575.1. Taxonomy (GTDB): domain Bacteria; phylum Actinomycetota; class Thermoleophilia; order Solirubrobacterales; family 70-9; genus VAYN01. The sequence goes on along the minus strand of JAFDWF010000001.1, from coordinate 7,630 downwards.
GCCGACCTTGGCGCCGAACTCGAGTGCCGACTTCGCCGCCTCGGGGTTATTCCACATCACTTCGATCGGCTCGGGTACCGCCCCGAGCGCCGCGGTCATGTGATCGTCGAGCCCGACCGGCTCGACCTTCGGAACGCGTGGCGCCATGGTGTCCTCCTTTGAACGTTTGGTGTGTGGGAGGAGGACACGGCGGAGGCGGGAGATGTGACGAGGGCGGTGGGGGCGGAACCGAGGGCGCCGAGGGGACGGCGCCGTCGCCGGCTGGCGCCCGGACGCGGCAGCGGGACGGGCAAGGGACCCGGCCTTCCCGGAGGCGACCCGGGCAGGCTGTGGCCGCCTCCGGGAAGGCCGGGTCACGGGGAGACGGCAGAGGGACCGGGCGAGGGGCGGGTTACCGGCGGGCGGGCGAGGGACGGGCGGGCGCGGTCGTCCTGACCGGCGGTATGGGTGGGTAGGGACGACCGCGCCCTCGTGGGGCCGGGGATCGTCACGGAGACGCCGGAACGTCGGGGAGACGTGAGGAAGACGCCGGGGACCACGCGGGAGACATGAGGGAGACGTCACCGGTCCCACGCCTCCTCCACGGTCACGAAGACGCTGGCCTCGAACCTTCCCGTGAAGGCATACGCCTTCCCTGCGATCCCGGCGTCCCCGTGACGTCCCCGGCGTCTTCGTGACGGCAGGGCGCCTCCTATCCCGCCGCCCGACCGCTCAGGGACCTGTGTGTGGAGTTTCGGTCGCCGTGGGACCGAAACTCCACACAGACGCCCCTGGGCGATGCACCCGTCCCTGTGCCGGCTTCCCCCCGCAAGACCTCCCGTCCCGGGCGTCCCGGAGGCGGCCACAGCCTGCCCGGGTCGCCTCCGGGACGCCTGGGACGCCTGGGCTCCGATCGGTCCGGTCCGGACCACCCCGGGCGCCAGCCCCACCACACCCGAACCAACCTCTACCCCGGTGGCGTCTCACCGACCGCGACCTCGACCGCAACCGCCGCGGCGAGGGGGACCCGCTCGGGAACCAGGGCCCGCCAGGCCCAGACCGCGCCTGCGTAGATCAGGACCGCGAGGATCGTCGCGGCGCTGACCACCATCCCGGCGGCGGTGGCGGTGGCGAGGTTCGTCGTCCCCAGCGCGGCGACGGTGGCCGCCGGGCCGGTCCCGATCCCCAGTGGGAGCAGGCCGACCGCGCCCATCGTGAAGAGGACGAGGCAGACGTGGGCCGGGTCGGTGGGAAGGTCGAAGCCGCCGAGGACGATCCAGGTGCGCACGAACGCCATCGCGGTGAAGGCGCCGACGATCAGGGCGAGGCGGTTGCGCAGGTCCGGGTCGGCGATCACCCCGAGCCCGGCGGCGATCCGGCGGTGGCGGAAGCGGGCGTAGGCGAGGCGGAGCGCGGCGAGGATTGCCAAGGCGCCCGCGAGCATCGCCCAGGGCGCCCAGCGGGGAATCGTGCCGACCGCGGTCGAGGCGATCGCGGCGAGGATCGCCGAGGCACAGACCTCGAACATCACGATCGGGGCGTCGGCCAGCGCCACCTGCGAGGTCGGCGGCGCCCCCGCCCCACCGTAGCGTCGTAGCAGCGCCACCCGGGCGGGCAACGCCGCCTGGCCCTGCAGCGTCCCGGCAAGGAAGGCGCCCGCGTTGGCGGCGTGGACCGCGCGCGGCTCGAGCCGCTCTCCCCCTGCCGCCCGCAGTACCGTCCGCCACGCCTCGGTTCGCAGCGAGAGCGTCAGCAGGTGGGCGGCGACCGCGCCGCCGATCGTCAGCGGCGTGACCGCGGCGAGCGCCACCAGCACCGAGGACCCACGGGTGAGCACGATGTAGGCGACCAACCCGACCGCCAAAAGGGGAATGCCTCCCGAAAGCGCTTTCCGCGCCAACCTCTTCCAAGGTCTCGACTCGCGGGTTATGGCCGCAAGATGAAGCACCCGACAGATGCTCCTGTGAACAAATGAAGAACGCGTGAGAAACCGGGGAGCCGCAATGCGGGCGGAGGGACTCGAACCCCCAAGGGCCGAAGCCCACCAGGACCTAAACCTGGCGCGTATTCCAATTCCGCCACGCCCGCGCACCACCCCGTAGGGCTTAACCAGCGGTCAATGCCGCGTCGAGAGCAGATTCTATGATCGTCGGGTGCCTGTAGGGGAGGTGAGACCGGGCTACGAGCTTTGGCGACCGAATCGGGAGAAACCCGGCTCGGTGACGACGAAGTGGCTGATCGTGCTGCTGCTGCTGATCACGGCGGTGCTCGCCGCGGTGATCACGGTCGGCGGCTGGTCGGTGCTGCAGGGGGGCAACGGGATGGGCTTCGTCTGCGCGATCTACGCGATCCTCTATGCGTTCTTCGCCTTCCTCGTCGCCCGCTGGCGGCGCGGGATCCTGCCGCTGGCGGCGGCGCTGTCGATGATCCTGGCGATCTTCTGCGCGGTCGGCGCGGACAGCTGGTTCGCCCGCGACAAGGCGGGCTTCAGCGAAGCGGCGATGTCCTCGTCGCTGGTCGGCGTGCTGGTGCTCGTCCTCATGGTGGTCCAGCTGGTGGTGATCGTCGCCGCGCTCTACGGCTTCAACCAGGGCTGGAACATCGAGGAGGAGCGCCCGATCGGCAACGGCGAGGACTTCGGCGCCGGCTCCTCCACCGGCGGCGCAACCCCGCAGCCCGCCTGACGCCCCATCCGGCCCGAGCGCTCTACAGTTCCCTCGCGGCACCGCGCCGGAGTGGCGGAATTGGCATACGCGATCGACTCAAAATCGATTGCCCTTGCGGGCTTGTGGGTTCGAGTCCCACCTCCGGCATAGCGCGAGCGCGGCGGGCGCCGTCGCGATCGGCGCGCAGGCGCAGGTAGGCGACCGCCGCAAAGCCCCAAGCGCCGACCACGAGGAGGCCGCCGAGGACGTCGCTCGGGTAGTGCCAGGCAAGCACGACGACCGAGAGCCCGACCGCGGCGGTGAGCAGCGACCCGATCACGGCGGCAGTCGGCCGGTAGGCCGCCGGGACGACCAGCAGGAGCGCGACCGCGATCGCTGCCGCGGCGGTGGTGTGCCCGCTGGGGAAGGAGTTCGGCCAGGGGAGTTCGACGCCGTGCTCCCAGGCCTTGTCCCGAGCGTGTTCGAGCGTCGTCTTCAGCGCCTGCGTGGTCAGGTTGGCGCCGGCGACAACGACCAGCGCGGCGACCGCCTCACGCCGCCGCCCGAACCAGAGGCCGAGCGCGGCGGCCACGGCCCCCAGCAAGAGCAGCGCACCGAGGTCGCCGAGATTCACCAGCACCGCAGCGAGGCGGTAGAGCGGGCCCGATTCGCGCTCGAGCTGGAGCAGGACGCGCAAATCGACGCTCTTGAGCGGGCCGAACGAGTAGGCGGCGACGGCCAGCGGCACCAGCGCGAGGAGGCAGGCGAGCGCCGCCAAGAGCGGATTGCGGACGTTGCGGGGCATCTGAAAACGGTAGCGACGCGCCCTCAGCGGCGGCTGAAGCAACTTCGTCTGCTCCTCTATGCGGTATGCGCATACGGGAGCAGAGGTCGCCCCCGTCGGCTCAGGCGGGCGTGACCGGATTGCGCCGGGTGGCGAACTCGCGCCGGCCGTCGGCGGCGAGGGCGAAGCGGCGGATCAGGTCCGCGCGCAGCTCGGCCGGCTCGACGATCGCGTCGACGACGAGCTCCGAGGCCAGGTGCAGGAGGTCGATGTCCTCGGCGTACTCCTCCCGCTTCGCCGCCACGAACGCCGCCCTCTCCCCCTCGTCCTCGATCGCCTGGATCTGGTTGAAGAAGACCGCGTTGACGGCCGCCTCGGGCCCCATCACGGCGATCGACGCGCCCGGCAGGGCGATGCAGCAGTCGGGCTCGAAGGCCGGGCCGGCCATCGCGTAGAGCCCCGCCCCGTAGGCCTTGCGCACGATCACCGAGATCTTCGGCACCGTCGCTTCACTCACCGCGCTGATCATCTTCGCCCCGTGGCGGATGATCCCGTGGCGCTCGACTGCGGTCCCGATCATGAACCCGGGCACGTCGGCGAGGAAGAGCAGCGGCACGTTGAAGGCGTTGCAGGTCTGGATGAAGCGGGCCGCCTTGTCTGCCGAGTCGACGAAGAGCACGCCGCCTTTCTGCCGCGGCTGGTTGGCGACGATGCCGACGACGCGGCCGTCGAGCCGCCCGTAGCCGACGATCAGCTCTTTCGCCCAGCGCTTGTGGACTTCGAGGAAGGAGTCGGCGTCGAGCAGCGCCTCGAGCACCTCGCGCATGTCGAAGGGGACGTTCTCGTCGGCGGGGACGATCGCGGCGATCGCCGCGTCGGAGGCGGGCGCGGCGGGCGGCGCGCTCGGCGGCTCCTCGCGCCAGTTGCTCGGCATGCAGGAGAGATAGCGGCGCGCCAGGTCGATCGCCTCCTCGTCGGACTTGACCAGGAAGTGGCCACAGCCGGAGACGCCGGTGTGCATCCGCGCCCCGCCCATCTCCTCCAGCGTCACCTTCTCGCCGATCACCATCTCCGCCATCCGCGGCGAGCCGAGGTACATCGAGGCGTTGCCGTCGCGCATGATCACCACGTCGCAGAAGGCGGGGATGTAGGCGCCGCCCGCAGCGCTCGGCCCGAGCAGCAGGCAGATTTGCGGCACCTGGCCGGAGAGGCGCACCTCGTTGTGGAAGATGCGCCCGGCGCCGCGCCGCCCCGGGAACATCTGCACCTGGTCGGTGATCCGCGCCCCGGCTGAGTCGACGACGTAGACCAGCGGCACCTGCAGCTTCAGCGCCCGCTCCTGGACGCGGAGGATCTTCTCCACCGTCTTCGGCCCCCAGGAGCCGGCCTTCACGGTCGGGTCGTTGGCCATCAACGCAACCGGCCGCGAGTCGATCCGCGCCAGCCCGGTGACGACGCCGTCGGCGCCGAGCCCGTCCTGCTCCCAGTTGGCCAAAAGACCCTCCTCGGCGAAGGAGCCGGGGTCGACAAGGCGAGCGATGCGCTCCCGCACCGGCAGCTTGCCCTGCTCGGCGGTCTTCTCGCGATGGCGCTCCGGCCCGCCCGCGAGCGCCGCGCTGACTGCCTCTCCGAATTCGGTCATGGGCGCAGCCTATTCATCCTCAGGACTGTCCGACCCGCCAGTCGACCGGCCCGGCACGGAGCACATGGGCGCCGAGCGGCCGGCCCAGCACCTCCTGCGCGGCGCGCGAGGCGGCGATCAGCGCGGACAGGTCGATCCCGGTCTCGATCCCCATCTCGTGGAGCATCGAGACGACGTCCTCGGAGGAGACGTTGCCGGTCGATCCGGGCGGCACCGGGCAGCCGCCGAGCTCACCGAAGCTGGCCTCGAAGGAGGCGATCCCCTCCTCCAGCGCGGCCAGCACGTTGGCGAGCCCCTGGCCGCGGGTGTTGTGGAAGTGCGCGGTCAGCTCGACCCCGGGGAGGCGCTTGCGAGCGGCGGCGAAGAACTCGCGCACCTGGCGCGGGTTGGCCATCCCGGTGGTGTCGCCGAAGCCGACCTCGGCGCAGCCGGCAGCGGCGAGGCGCTCGGCGATCTCGAAGACCCGCTCCGGGGGCACCGCGCCCTCGTAGGGGCAGCCGAAGGAGGTCGCGATGACGCCCTCGCGCCTCAAGCCCGCCTCGCCCGCGGCGGCGAGCGTCTCCTCCAGCCCGGCGAGCGAGTCCGCGATCGAGCGGTTCACGTTCGCCTGGTTATGGGACTCCGAGGCGGAGAGGAAGACGCTGATCTCGTCGAAGCGGTCGCGGTGCGGGAGCGCGTGCTCGAGCCCGCGCCGGTTCGGGATCAGGACCGAGAAGGAGACGCCGGGCCGACGCTCGATCCCGGCCAGCACCTCGGCCCCGTCGGCGAGCTGCGGGATCACGTCGGCGCGCACGAACGAGGTCACCTCGATCCGCGGCACCCCGGTGGCGGAGAGCATGTCGATGAGGCGGATCTTGTCCGCGGCCGCGATCGTCTCCGGCTCGTTCTGGAAGCCGTCCCGCGGCCCGACCTCGCGCATCGCCACCCGGCGTGGCATCTCAGGTGCCATGCGGGGAGCTTATGGCGCTCCGTCAGGCGGCGTTGCGGAGCTCGTTGAAGTTGACGGCGGTGGACGTCGCGAGCACGTACTCGTCGACCTTCAACAGCAGGCCGGCCTCGACCAGCGCCGTGATCGCCCGGGCGGCCATCTCGACGTCGCCGATCCGCGCCATCACCGCGCAGGTCCGCAGTTCCGCGGGCCGTTCTGTGAGGACCAGCCGCAGGATGATCGCCTGCGCCTCGCGCTCCCGGTCGGCGTCGTGGACGATCCGCAGGACCGGCCGCTGCTCGCTCTGTTCCACCTCCGCGACCTCGTCGCGAAGCTCTATTGCGTCTATGTCATGAGTATCTACGAACATATGTTCGATAGTGCCACCACCTCCGGCGGAAAAGCGGATCTGCAAGGAAAGCTGCGCGGGAACAGCGGAAACGGCTTTGCAGAACGGTTCAAGACTCGGCGATGAGGTCGGCGAGCGTCTTGCCGCTGACCACCGACTGCGGCGATTCGGCGACAACGTCGGAGCCTGGGCGAGCGGCGTCGTCTTTGCGCTTGATCAAGAGCCACTGCGGCTTCTCCCCCGGCCGCGTCCGCTGCAGCGCGAAACCACCCTCGAGCTTCTCGCCGTGGAGGACGAGGACCGCGTGGCCACGCTCGATCGCCTCCGGCCACGGCACCCGACCGCCCTGCTCGTAGCTGCCGCGGTCCCAGATGATGACGCTGCCCTCCCCCGCCTTGCCCTCGAAGTCGTTGTGAGATCTCTGATGGTCCTCGACCTGGACCGCGAGCCGCTTCTGCGCCGGGTCCATCGAGGGTCCCTTCGGCACCGCCCAGGAGCGCATCACGCCGTCGACCTCGAGGCGCAGGTCCCAGTGGTGGGCGGTCGCCTGGTGCTCCTGGACGACGAAGACCCCGGCGGCGACCCCGCGGATCGCGAACTGCTCGTGCCCTTCGACCTTGGTCCCGGCGACCTCGACCGCCTCGACCGCCGCTCCGCGCGGTCCCTCGCCGAGCCACCCGACCATCGCGTCGACGGCCTCATCGGGGCCCTCGACCTGGACGACCACGGTGCCGTCGCCTTCGTTCCGCACCCAGCCGAGCACCCCAAGCTCGTGCGCCTTGCTCACGGCCTCGTAACGGAAGCCGACGCCCTGGACGCTCCCGCGCACCGTCGCCCGCACGCCTTTGCCCTTGGCCTTACGCCCAGCCATGCCCACCTTCTACCCGATCGGGTGGGTCGCCGTGGGATGCATAAGGGACGCGCAGGGACCCGGCCTTCCCGGAGGCGACCCTGGCAGGCTGTGGCCGCCTCCGGGAAGGCCGGGTCATGGGGGGACGGCGGAGGGTCCGGGCGGGCCGCGAGGATCGTCACGGGTCCCCGGCGGGAGGAGCGCCGGGGAGGGAGGACGTCACGATTCCTCCCGGATCCCGGACGCTCAGGAGGCTCCGTGGTTCGAAATCCCCGCCATAGGTGGACAAGGAACCACGCAGCTTCCTGGCCGTCCGAGGACGTGGCATCTCCGTGACGGACGCCCCGTCCCCCATGTCGACGGGCCGTCCCTGTGGCCGAACCCCACGCAAAGCCCCGTCCCGGGCGTCCCGGAGGCGGCCACGGCCTGCCCGGGTCGCCTCCGGGACGCCCG
>JAFDWF010000019.1 GCA_018268575.1 Actinomycetota bacterium | reverse complement strand
GGTCCCGTAGGGGAGATGCATGATCCGGCGGGATCCCCGCCGGATCATGGTCGCTCCGTGACGAAGACCCCACGATCGCAGGGAAGGCGTATGCCTTCACGGGGAGGTTCGAGGTCCTCTTTTCGCGCTGAGTGAATCTGGGCCCCTATAGGGGCCCAGAACCGTGGTCACGTGTTTGTAACGGTGGAGGAAGCGTGGAACCGGTGCCGTCTCCCTCACGTCTCCCGCGCGGTTCCCGGCGTCTTCGTGACGGACCTCGCGGCACCCTCCCTCCGCTGTTCCTTATGCCCACCATCCCGGCATAAGGAACAGCGGAGCGTAGGACCCTCTGCCGTCCCCCCATGCCCCGGCCTTCTCGGAGGCGGCCACAGCCTGCCCGGGTCGCCTCCGAGAAGGCCGCGTCCCTTACCCCGGGCGCCAGCCGCCGACGCCCCCGTCCCTTCGCCCGGGCGCCAGCTCGCCTCCGCCCCCCAAGCACCCCGCCGCCCGCCCCTCCTCCACGTCCCCCGGAGCGCGTCGTGGAACTGCTCGACTAGGATCGCCCGCGATGATCGGGTGGAGCGAACAGTTGGATGCCGGGCCGAGTACCAGCCGCCATGCGGCGGGCACGGTCGCTGGCCTCGGCCCGACCGCACCTGCCCGCGCGGCTGCGCTCTCGGCGTAGCCGCGTCCTCGTCCTGCTCGGGCTGCTCGGCCCGGGGCTGATCGCCGCCAACGCGGGCAACGACGCTGGCGGCATCGCCACCTACTCCGAAGTCGGCGCCAAGTACGGCTACACGCTGCTCTGGGCGATGGTGCTGATCACCGTCTCCTTGGCGCTGGTACAGCGCTCGGCGGCGCGGATGGGGGCGGTGACCGGCAAGGGGCTCGCGGAGCTGATCCGCGAGCGCTACGGGATCCGCTGGTCGGCCTTCGCCACCTCCTGCGTGCTGGTCGCCAACTTCGGCATCTGCATCTCCGACTTCGTCGGCGTCGGGGCGGCATTGGGGCTCGCGGGGGTGCCGACCCAGGTCTCGGTGCCGATCGCCGCGGTCGGGATCTGGCTGGTGATCGTGCGCGGCTCCTACCGGACCGCGGAGCGCGTCTTCATCTGGCTGACGATCCCCTTCTTCGCCTACCCGGTGGCGGCGATCCTCGCCCACCCCGACTGGGGCGAAGTCGGCCACGCGCTGGTGGTGCCGCAAATGCACTCCAACCCGACCTTCCTGCTCCTCTTCGTGGCGATGGCGGGGACGACGATCACCCCCTACATGCAGCTCTATCTGCAGTCGGCGGTGGTCGAGCGGGGGGCGACCGAGGTCGACCTGCGCAACGAGTCGCGCGAGGCGGTCGGCGGGGCGATCTTCGCCGACCTCGTCGCCGCCTTCATCATCATCGCCACCGGCGCGACCCTCTATGTCGGCGGCATCCACTCGATCGGCTCGGCCGCCGACGCCGCCAAGGCGTTGGTGCCGTTCGCCGGCCAGTACGCGGAGCTGCTCTTCGGGATCGGCCTGCTCGGCGCCAGCCTGCTCGCCGCCGCGATCCTGCCGATCGCCACCTCCTACGTGGTCGCCGAGAGCCTCGGCTTCGAGAAGGGGATAGGCCGGCGGACCGAGGAGGCGCCGGTCTTCATGGGCCTGATCACGGTGATGATCGTGGTTTCGACGATCGTCGCGATCGTGCCCGGCGTGCCGGTGATCTCTCTGCTGATCGGGGTGCAGGTGGTCAACGGCCTGCTCTTGCCGGTGAACCTCTTCTTCATCTGGCGCCTGGCCCGCAACGAGGAGTTGATGGGGGAGCACCGCAACCGCGGCCCGGTCGACTGGGTGACCGCGGCGACTGTGGCGATCACCTCGACGCTGTCGCTGATCCTGGTCGCGGTGACGCTGTTGGGCCTCTGACCGCCCACCATCCCCCGTCCAGCTGTTCCTTTTGCCCACTATTCCGGCATAAGGAACAGCTGGGCGGTAGCGTGGCGGCGTGACCGCGGTCGCCCGACTGGAACACGGCGAGGATGCCGAGCGGGGCCGCGGCGCGCGCGCCGCGGTGCCGCGTTCCGGCCACGCCGACTGGGAGCCCGCCGCGGAGCGCCAGGACCCGGTCGCGATCCTCCGTCGCCAGGCCGAGACGCGGGTCGCCGAGCTGCTGCCGATCCGCTACGGGCGCATGGTCGCCTCGCCCTTCACCTTCTACCGGGGCGCCGCCGCGGTGATGGCCGCCGATCTGGCGCGGACGCCGAACTCGGGGCTCACCGTGCAGGTCTGCGGCGATGCCCACATCTCCAACTTCGGCGGCTTCGCCGCGCCCGATCGCCGCCTCGTCTTCGGGCCCAACGATTTCGACGAGACGCTGCCGGGGCCGTGGGAGTGGGACGTCAAGCGGATGGCCGTGAGCATCGAGATCGCCGCTCGGGAGCTCGGGCTGGCGGCGAAGCGCCGCCGTCGAATCGTCGCCGGGGCGGTCGCCCAGTACCGCGAGGGGATGCGCGAATTCGCCGCCGAGACGATGCTCCAGGCCTGGTATGAGCGCCTCGACGCCGCCGAGCTGACCGCCCGCTTCGGCACCCGCCTCGATGCCGACGGTCGCGAGCTCTTCGACCGCACCTTCGCCAAGGGCCGCCGCAAGGACAGCGCCCGCGCCGCCCGCAAGCTGACCGAGGTGGTCGACGGCGAGCTTCGCTTCGTCCCGGCGCCGCCCCTCCTCACCCCGCTGCGCGACCTGCACGCGAGCACCGATCCCGACGAGCGCGCGGCCTGGGTCCACGAGCTGCTCGACTCCTACGCCGCGGGCCTGCACGCCGACCGCGAGCACCTCTTCCGCTCCTACCGCTTCGTCGACATGGCGCGCAAGGTGGTCGGCGTCGGCAGCGTCGGCACCCGCGCCTGGGTCTTCCTCTTCGTCTCCCACGGCGCCGGCGACCCGCTGGTCTTGCAGGCGAAGGAGGCGGTCGCCTCGGTGCTCGAGCCCCACCTCGCGGCGAGCGCCTACGAGAACCACGGCGAGCGGGTGGTGCGCGGCCAACGGATGATGCAGGCGGCGACCGACATCTTCCTCAGCTGGCAGCGCAGCACCGGCCTCGACGGGCTCGAGCACGACTTCTACGTGCGCCAGCTCTGGGACTGGAAGGCCTCCGCCGATCTCTCGCGGCTCAGCGAGCGCGGCCTCGTCACCTACACCCGCGCCTGTGCCTGGGCGCTGGCCCGCTCGCACGCGCGCTCCGGGGATCGCCTGGCGATTGCCGCCTACCTCGGCAAGGGTGACCGCTTCGAGGCGGCGATCGCCGAGTTCTCGATCCGCTATGCGGATCAGAACGAGGCCGACCACCGGCGGCTGGTCGAGGCGATCGCCGCAGGCGAGCTCGAGGCGACGGAGGGGATCTGACCGCCGCCGGATCGCTCCGCGCGCTCCCGGTCGCCCTGCTGTCCCTGCTCGTCGCGTTGGCCGGCTGCGGCGGCGGCGCGATCACGGGTAGCGCCGGGGCCGGGGGCAGGGGCGGCGATGGGGCCGGGGGGCAGGACTGCAACGGCTCGGCGGCGCTCTGCGCCAAGCGGCTCGACCAGGTCGTCTTCCCCGGCACCCACAACTCCTTCGCCGCCGCCGACGAGCCCGGCTGGTACTTCGCCAGCCAGCGCCACGGCATCGGGCGCCAGCTCGACGACGGGATCCGGGCGCTCTTGATCGACGTCCACTACGGGGTGACGGCGCCGAACGGGGTGGTGCGCACCGACTTCGCCGCCGAGGGCGCCGACGCCAACAAGGTCGTCGCGGCGGTGCCGCCGCGGGCGCGCCGGCTGGCGGAACGGCTGGCCGGGCCGCTCGGTGCCGGGATGCCGGCGGGGAAGCCGCGGCCCTACCTCTGCCACACGCTCTGTGAGCTCGGCGCCGAGCCGCTCGGCCAGGAACTGGACGTGATCGCCGACTTCCTCGATTCCCACCCGGGCACCTTCCTGATCGTGATCGTCGAGGACTACGTGCCGCCGGCGTCGATCGCGGCGGCGTTCCGCGCGGCGGGCCTGGCGCAGGTGGCGGCGAGGTTGCCGCGGCGCGGCGCGCAGCCGACCCTCGGCGCGCTCCTCGGCCGCGGCAAGCGCCTCGCGGTCTTCTCCGAGAAGGCCGGCGGCGAGCCGTCCTGGTACATGCCCGCCTTCGACCACATCCAGGTCACGCCGCTCGGCGCCAACCGACCCGACCAGTTGAGCTGCGCGCGCTTCCGCGGGCAACCCGACAGCCCGCTGCTCCTGGTCAACCACTGGATCCCGCCGTTCCCGCCCAGCCCGCGGCTCAACCGGCTGATCGGCAAAGCGCCGTTCCTCCGCCACCGCTTGCGCACCTGCATGCGCGACCGCGGCTTCGAAGGCGCGATCGTCGCCGTCGACTTCTACGAGCGCACCGCCGTGGTCCGGGTCGCCCACGAATTCAACCGTGGCCAGTGGCCATAACGGTATGGTCGCGAAGGTATCTCGATGCAAAAGGTGAAGAACCCACAGATGGAGCGAACGTCGGGCCACCCGCGGTGGGTAATGGCGCTGGTGATCCTGGGCACGATCGTGACCCTGCTCGCCATCTTCTCGATCTGGGCCAACCGCCAGGCGCTCAACACCGACAACTGGGTCAACACCTCCGATCGCCTGCTGGCCAACGAACAGGTCGACGAACAGCTCTCGGCCTTCATCGCCGAACAGATCTTCGCCCACGTCGACGTCAAGGAAAAGCTCGAAGAAGCGCTGCCGGAAAAACTGGCGCCGCTGGCGAGCGCCGCGGCGGGCGGGCTGCAGGGGCTGGCCCCGCAGGTCGCCGAACGGGTGCTGGAGGCGCCCCGCACGCAGGCACTCTGGAGCGAAGCCAACCGCCGCGCCCACGAAGCGCTGCTGCGCGTCCTCGACGGCGGCGGCAAGAACCTCTCGACCGAAAACGGCGAAGTGGTGCTGGACCTGCGGCCGCTGGTCGAAGAAGTCGGCGAACGGGTGGGGGTGAGCGAACTCGCCACCAAGCTTCCCGAAGGCGCGGGCCGGATCACGATCCTTCGCTCCGAAGAACTCTCGACCGCGCAGAAGATCGTCAAGCTGATCCGCCGGTTGCCGATCGTCCTCACCCTGCTGGCGCTGGTGCTCTTCGGCCTTGCCGTCTTCCTCGCCGGGCCGCGCCGGCGGCGGGCGCTGCGCTCGGTCGGGGTCGGCTTCGTCGTCGCCGGGGTGCTGGCGCTGGTGCTGCGGGCGATCGGCGGCCACTACGTGGTCGATGCCCTCGCGAGCTCTGAAACCGTGCGGCCCGCGGCGCAGGCGGTCTGGGAAATCGGCACCTCGCTCCTGGTGACGATCGCCGGCTCGACGATCGCCTTCGGCGTCCTCGTCTTCCTCGCCGCCTGGCTGGCCGGGCCGACCGCCCCCGCGACGGCGATCCGCCGCGCCGCCGCCCCGCACGTGCGCGACCACGACTGGGTCGCCTATGCCGCCGCCGCGACGCTCTTCCTGATCCTCGTCGCCTGGGCGCCCGTCGACGCCTTCCGCCGACCGCTCGGGATGCTCGTCCTCGCGGTCCTGCTCGCGGTCGGGGCCGAGGTGATGCGACGGCAGATCGCCCGCGAATTCCCCCACGCCCAGGCGGGCGAAGAGAGCGCCCGGATCAGGGCGAGCGCCGAGAGCTTCTTCCGCGGCAGCGGCGAGGACCGGCCCCGCGGCGGCGGTTCCGGCGACGCGTAGGTCGGTGGTCCTGTCGTGTCGAGGTCGGTCTCGCGCCCCAGGTGGTACGTATGTGGGTGTCCGTCCCTGATCCGGCGCGACCTTCGCGCCCGAATGGTGTTTTGAGAATCGTGAAATTTCTCGTCGCGCACGAAGTCGAAGTCGGCCGCTGGGAGCCCCTCGGGGTGATCGAGGTCGAGACTCCCGAGCAGGTCGGCATCGCAATCGCGCGGATCTGCTGGCAGGCGTTGCCGGGGATCTTCCGCCTGGTCGAGCTCGAAGGCCCTGGCTGGGTCGAGCTCGAGTTGGCTGCCGACGGCGTCGTCGTCGAGCCGTAGTCGCGCGATCGGGCCTAGTGTCCCGAGTCAGAAGTTCGGCACCACCCCGGCGGCGTCTCGCCGGATGTGGCACCCAACTTCTGACTCGGGACACTAGTCGGGCGTGCTGGGCCCGTGGCGCGCCGGCGCCGCATCGTCGCGGACGCGGCTGATCCAGTTGCCGGGCCGGTAGGGCGGCATCAGCAGGACGAGGCCGATCAGGATGCCGGTCGCGCCTGCGTAGGTGAAGAGCTCGGCGACGCCTTCGTTTTCACCGGTCACGTTCTGGCCCATCGCGAGGATCGAGAAGGTGAAGATCGCCAGCGCGAGGGCGCAGAGGAGGAAGCTCTTGCGCCGCTCGGGCAGGAACTCGAGCCGCACCAGGCTGACCACGACGAGGATGAAGATCAGCGACTCGAGGATGCCGAGGATGGTCCAGGCCGCGTCGACACCGGGGATCGTGTCGAGGAAGGTGCCGCTGAACTGTTTGACGATCGGCGGCGGCGCCCCGTGGCCGTCGATGATCTTCTCCTTGCCCGCGTAGAAAAAGAGCACCCCGACGAGCAGGTAGATACCGGCGAGGACGAGCGCGTAGACGACGGCGTCCTCCCACTTCATCGAGCGGCGTGCGTCCGACATGACCTGACCGACCGTAACACCACCCGATTGGTCCTGTCGAGTGTTGTGGACGGGCGTTTGTCGGGCCCACGCTGGCGCCTACCCGCTGGGAATCGGAGTTCCGGCGTCCCGGGCGTCTCGGAGGCGACCCGGGCAGGCTGTGGCCGCCTCCGAGTCGCCCGGGACGGGAGGTTCTCGGGGGAAGCCGGCGCAGGGACGGGTGCGTGGCGGGGGAGGTCCGGGGAGTCCGGCGTCTCCGTGACGGGACAGAGGAATGCGACGTCTCCGTGACGGGGCCGAGGAAAGACGCCACGAAGACCGCACGATCTACGCGGGTCCCGTAGGGAAGATGCATGATCCGGCGGGATCCCCGCCGGATCATGGTCGGTCCGTGACGAAGCCTCCACGATCGCAGGGAAGGCGTGAGCCTTCCTGCGAAGGTTCAGACCCCCCTTTTCGCGCTGAGTGAATCTGGGCCCCTATAGGGGCCCAGATTCATGGTCACGTCTTCGTGACCGTGGAGGAAGTGTGGAACCCGTGACGTCTCCCTCACGTCACCCGCG
>JAFDWF010000199.1 GCA_018268575.1 Actinomycetota bacterium | reverse complement strand
AGCTGCACTGCCTCGGCGCCAACCGCGTCGGCTTCGGCACCCTGGCGATGGTCAGCCTCGGCTGCACGATCTGCCGCGGCTGCCAGCTCGACACCTGCCACGTCGGCATCGCCACGCAGATCGAGACCACCGAGCAGGCCGCCGAGCACGGGCTGAAGAAGTTCACTCCGCAGGAGGTCGACCGCTCGGCCGAAAGCTGCGCCCGCTTCTTCGCCGCGATGGGCGAGGAGGTCAAGGAGGTCGTCGCCTCGCTCGGCTACGAGCGCGCCCAGGACCTGGTCGGCCGCTACGACCTGCTCGAACAGGTGGCGATGAGGGACCGGATCGACCTGGCGCCGCTGATCACGCCGCTGGAGGAGTACCTCGACCTCGAGCCACTCGACCTGCCGGTCGCCGAGGAGGCGCTCGACACTCGCGCCGAGGCAGGTCTCGTGGTCGCCCGGCCGATCCGGATGGAGGCGAAGGCCGCTTCGGCGGAGATCGCCAAGCTGGCGCCGGAAATCTGTGCTGGCTCGACCGTCCGCAGCGAGTTCCCGCGTCCGACCGACGCCAACGACCGCGTGCTCGGCACCGAGCTGGCCGGTGCGATCGCGCGCTCGCGGATCTTCGAAGACGGCCCCGCGCCCTCGGACGAGATCCTCGCCAGCCTCGAGTTCAACGGCGGCTCGGTCGCCGGCCAGGGCCTCGGCGCCTTCAACTCCTACGGGGTGGCGCTGCGGGTCGAGGGCGGTGCTCAGGACGGCGTCGGCAAGGCGATGCTGGGCGGCACGATCGCGATCCTCAAGGGCAAGGGGGCGAACGGCAAGCGGCTGAACGGCTCGGTCGGCAAGTCCTTCGCCTACGGCGCCCAGCGGGGCAAGCTCTACGTCCAGGGCTCGGCCGACTCGCGCTTCTGCATCCGCCTCTCCGGTGCCGACGTCGTACTCGGCGGCGAGCCGGCGCACGAGATCGACGACGCCCGCGGTTGCATCGTCGACCGCGCCAACGCCAAGGGGTTCGCCTTCGAGTACATGACCTCGGGGCGGGCGATCGTGCTCGGCGACATCGGCCCCTGGGCCTGCGCCGGGATGACCGGCGGCCGCGTCTACGTGCGCTTCAACGCCTTCGGGATCGACTCCGGCGCGATCGAGCGCCGGCTCGGCGAGGGCGCCAAAGTCGAACTGAAGGACCTCGACTCCGAGGCCCTGATCGACATCGACGAGCTGCTCTCCGGCTACGCCGGGGAACTGCGCGCGACCGACCAGGACGAGGAGGCCGAGCGGATGCTCGCTCTGGCCGAGGACGCGACGAGCAACTTCCTCATGGTCGTCCCCCACAAGGTGCAGGCCGACCCGAGCATCTCGACGGAGTGATTCGGTAGGGGCGCGACCGCCGTCCCGGGTCGCCTCCGAGAAGGCCGGGTCCCTTACCCGGGCGCCAGCCGCCCCCGCCCCTGTCCCTTCACCCCGGAGCTCCCGCATCGTCCACCCGCCCCCCGGGTATGGGCGCTCTCGTCAGCGTCCATCGTCACCCCTGGAGGTACAACCGTGTTGAAAGGCTTCAAGGAATTCATGCTGAAAGGCGACCTGATCACGGCCGCCGTCGGCTTGGTCATGGCGCTCGCGACTTTCGCCTTGACGGAGGCGCTGGTCGAAGACCTGATCACCCCGATCGTCGCCGCGATCATCGGCGAACCGGACTTCTCCGCCCTCCACTTCACGATCAACGGCAGCGTCTTCAAGTACGGCGCGTTCATCAACGCGGCGATCGTCTTCGTCAGCACCGCGGCGGCCGTCTACTTCTTCGTCGTCGTCCCCTACAAGCGCTACCAGGAGATGAAAGGCGCCTCGGTGAAGACGCGCGCCTGTCCGGAATGCACGACGGAAATCTCGGTCGCCGCGCGGCGCTGCCCGAGCTGCACCGCGGTCGTCGTGCCGGAGGCAGGCTGAGGCGCTCGCGGCGCCCTGGGGGCCAAGGCCGGGCTAGTCCCGCCGGGTGAGGAGCTCGGCGATCGTGCGCACCTCGCGCAGCAGGTCGTCGAGCATCCGCTCGGTGGCGGTGTGGATGCGGACCTCGGCGGCGGCGCGCTCGGCCTCGACCTCCTCGATCCGCGCCTCCAGGCGGTCGGTGCGCGCCTCGACTCCGTCGATGCGGCGGTCGAGCTTGCGCTCGGTCCGTTTGGTGCGCTTCTTGACGTAGAGGCGGGTGTCCTCGCGCAGGGCGTCGAGCTCGCGGCGCAGGGCCTCGTCCTCGGCGCTCGCGGCGCTCTGCTCGGAGAGCATCTCTTCGACCCCGGTGCGGACGCGCTCGATCTCCTCGTGCAGCTGCGCGCGGGCACGCTCGGCGGCGAGCGAGATCAGCGGCTGGTCGCCTTCGTACGGTGGTTCGACAGGATTCGGCACGGCGTTCAACCCGTCGCAATGCTACGGCGTGGTGAGGCGGCAATCCCGCGGCCGTAATCAATAGGATTCCGCCCCGATGGGTCCGATCAGTGCCGAAGTCGAGGTCGACGCCTCCCGCGAGGCGGCGTTCGCGTTGATCTCCGATCTCGCCCGCCGTCCCAACTTCACCGACCACTTCCTTACCGGATTCCACCTCACCCGGATCGAGGCCCGCGGTGAGGGCGCCGGGGCGCGCTTCCGCGTCAACGCGCCGCTGCGCTCGCCCTGGGAGGACACGACGATCGTCGCGCTCGAGGAGCCCTTCAAGATCGAAGAGCGGGGTGCCGGCGGCCGTTCCAACCGGATCCCGAACCGCACCGTCTGGGAGATCGAGCCCGGCCGCGCCGGGATGACGCTGCTGCGCGTCACCCACTGGACGACGCCGGACCATCCGATCGACAAGCTGGTCGAGTCGCTCAGCTGGGCCGCTCATTTCCAGCGCAAGCGCTGGAAGCGCGCTCTGGAGCGGCTTCGCGACATCCTCGAGGCGGAAGGGCCCGCGGGCGAGCGGATCGCCGTCGCCGGGGGGAACCGCTACGCGACCGGCATCCCCTAATAGACTCCGCGCCGCCGATGCTCTCCACCCGCCGCCGACTGGTCCTGCCCCTGCTCGCCGCCCTCTTCCTGGGGCTGCTGGCGATCGGTGTCTCGGCCTGCGGCTCCGGCGATCCGCACGAAGTGGAAGAGGGTGAAGTCGTCAAGGTCAACCACCTGAAATACACGGTGATCTTCTCCCGCTACCTGAACGAACACGACAACGAGGACGCCGCCTATCTGGCCGGCCAGCAGCCGCCGCGGAACGGACACAACTACTTCGGCGTCTTCCTGCTCGTGCAGAACGACACGCACGAAACCCTCGGCCTGGTCAACGAACTGACGATCACCGACTCGATCGGCACCCGGTACGACGCGCTGCAGAGCGAAAGCGAATTCGCCTTCCCGTTCGGCGGTCAGGTGACCGAAAACGAACAGATCCCGGAACTCGACACGACCGCCCAGAGCGGCCCGATCCAGGGCGCCGTGGCGATCTTCGAACTGCCGGAAGAAGTCTCGGCCAACCGGCCGCTGCTGCTCCACATCCCCGGTCCCGGCAAGGAATCCGGGGTCGTGAAACTGGACCTCTAGCGGGGCGTCGCCCGCGGAGCGCCGGGCGGGCTATTCGTAGCCGGCGGAGAGGACTTCGGACGCGATCGGGGCGGCGACTTCGCCACCCGCCGCTTCGGCTTCGATCAGCAGCACCCCGATTGCCAGCTTCGGCTTTTCCACGGTCGCGTAGGCCGAGAACCAGGCGTCCTTCTTGTGCTGGGGGGCGACTTCTTCTCCTTCCTTTTCGACCGGTTCGGTGCCTTCTTCGCTTTCGACCAGTTGGCCGAGTTCGGCGGTGCCGGTCTTGGCGGCGACCTGGCCCGCGGCGATCGCCCCGGCGGTGCCGGTCCCTTCGGTGACCACGCCGGTCATCAGTTCGGTCAACTCCCCCGCGGTTTTTTTGGTCATCACCCGGACCGGTTTCATCGTCGGCCTCAGCTTCTTCGTCTGCACGATCGAGGTCGGCATCCGCACGCCGTCGTTGGCGATCGTCTGGGCGACGCTTGCCATCTGCAGCGGCGTCGCCAGCACTTCGCCCTGGCCGATCGCCGAGACCGCGAGATCGACTTCTTCGCCGATTTCGGTCGGGATCGTCGATTCGGCCAGTTCGATTTCCTTGGCGATCGCCGCCGAGTAGAGCGTCGGCGGCGCGTTGAAGCCGAACTTCTCCGCCGTTTCGACCAGCTTTTCGTTGCCGATCTTGGGACCGAGGGGGAGGAAGTCGGCGTTGCAGGACTCGGCGAAGGCCTGGCGGAAGGTGCCGCCGCAATACTCGCCGTTGGCGTTTTCGATGAAGCGGCCGCCGACGTTGATCCCGTCGGTGATTTCGAATTCGTCGCTGAGCTTGACCAGGTGCTTTTCCAGCGCCGCGACGGTGGTGATGATCTTGAAGGTCGAGCCGGGGGGTTGCGGGGCGGAGAAGGCCTGACCGGCGAGTGCCCGCACGTCGCCGTTCTTGGCGTCGAGGACGGCGACGCCGCCCGCCCGCCCGGCCAGGGCCGCGACCGCGACTTCCTGCAGGTGGGGGTCGATCGTCGTCTTCACCGCGGCCCCCGGGGTCGGCTTGTCTTCGGCCAGGACGCGGGACTTGCCGCTGCCCGCGACCGCCAGCAGCTTGCCGCCGGGCTTGCCCGCCAGGCGGTGGTTGAAGGCGCGCTCGAGGCCGCTGATCCCGACCGGCGTTTCGGGCGGGAAGCCCTGCAGCGCCAGGCGCGGCTCTTCTTCTTCGGAGGCTTCGCCGATTTCGCCGGTGACGTCGATCGCGGCGCTGCCGATCGGGTGTTCGCGTTCGCTCGCCGGGCCTTCGGCGAGCGGCGTGCCGTCGGCGGCGAGGATCGGCGCCCGCGGCGCCAGTTCGGTTTCGGCTTCCAGCTTCTCGCCCTTGCGCAGGCCGGGGAAGACGAGGTAGGGCGACCAGGCGATGCCGCCTTCCGCCCAGGGCAGTTCGAGTTCTCCTTCGACGATGCCAAAGGCGACGGTCTTGATCTGCAGCGGCACCGGGACGACGGTCCCGCCGGCGGCGGAGCGGGCGTCCCCGGCCGAGTTGGCGACGAGGCCGCGCATCGTCGCGATATCGCGCGCTTCGCGATAGTCGGCGGTGAACTTCTTCAGGTCGACGGCGGCCTGCGAGGCGGTGTTCAGCTCCGCGTACATCGCCGCGAAGTCCTTCGCCTGCCAGGCTTTGGCGAAGCGGTCGGCGGCCGACTTTTCCGGCGAGCCGGGGGTGCCGGTGGCGGCGCCGACGACGAAGGCGACCAGGGCGACGACGCCGAGCGGGACCGCGCGCGTGAGCAAACGTCTGCGACGTTCATCCTCGGGAGTCCGCATGCTCACCGCAGGAAAGGTAATCGAGCGGTCCGTCACATGCTTGTATTCGGTCGGTGACCGTTCTCGACTGGGCAATCGTCGCCTTCACCTTCGCCCTCGGCCTCTGGGGGTACCGGCAGGGGCTGATCGTCGGCGCGCTCACCCTCGGCGGCTTCGCGGTGGGCGCCTTCCTCGGCAGCCGGATCGGCCCGCTGGTCCTCTCCCAGGGCCATGATTCGCCCTACGCGCCGCTCTGCGCGGCGGTCGGCGCGCTCCTGGTCGGGGCGCTGGCGGCGGTCGCCTTGGAGGGGCTGGCGCTGGCGCTGCGGCAACGGCTGATCCGGCGTCCTTTCATGCACCGCGCCGACGGGGCGGGGGGCGCGATCCTGATCGGCGTCGTCGCGTTGGGGCTGGCCTGGGTCTTCGGCGCGGTGGCGCTGCACGCGCCGGGGACGACGCAGCTGCGGGCCGACGTGCAGGGCTCGGTGATCCTGAAGGGACTCGACGACGTGCTGCCGCCGAGCGGCGGGGTGCTCGACGCGCTCAACCGGGTCGATCCGGCGCCCTCGATCAGCGGCCCGTCGACGCCGACCAGGCGGCCCGATCCGCGGATCGCCGCCGACCCGGCGATCCTCCACGCGGGCGGGTCGGTGGTGCGGGTGCTGAGCACTGCCTGCGGGCTCGGCATCGAGGGCTCGGGCTGGGCGGTGCGACCGAATCTGATCGTCACCAACGCGCACGTGGTGGCGGGCGCCGACGACACCACGGTGACGACGCAGAGCGGGGTGGAGCTCGACGCGACCGCGGTCTACTACCAGCCCGAAGACGACCTGGCGCTGCTGCGGGTGGAATCGCGGCTGCCGGTGCTGCCGATCAGCACCGAACGGCAGGTGGGGGCGCCGGCGGCGGTGCTCGGCTATCCCGAGAACGGCCCCTACACGGTGACCCCGGCGCGGATCGGGGCGACCCGCGACACGCTGAGCGAGGACTCCTACGGGCGCGGGCCGATCGAGCGGACGATCACCTCGCTCGGCGGCGACGTGCGCAGCGGCAACTCGGGCGGGCCGCTGCTCAACGCTCAAGGGCGGGTCGTCGGCGTCGTCTTCGCGGCGACCACGGGCGGCGGCCCGACCGGCGGCTTCGCGGTGCCCTCCGAGCAGGTCCAGGAAGCGGTCCGCCACGTCTCCTCCGGCCCCGTCGGCACCGGGCCTTGCACCCACTGAGGGGGCCGGGCACGCGCCCGGTCGCGGGCCGCGCTCAGTCGACGTAGTCGGGCCAGGGCAGCGGGAACAGGGGGCGGAGCGGCCGCGCCTCGTCGATCACGCGGGCGACCGAAGGCCGCGCCGTGAGGGCCTCGTAGTAGCGGCTGAGGTTGGCCAGCTCGCGCTCGTCCCAGCGCCGCACCACCCGCCCGTAGAAGAGCGCCGGGGCGGCGGCCGCATCGGCGAGCGTGAAGGTCGGGCCCGCGAGCCAGGCGCGGTGCCGCAGGTGCTCGGCGAGCAGCGCGTAGATCTGGTCGAGCGCGGCCCGCGCCTCCTCGGCTCCGTAGTGGTCGCGCTCCCCCTCGGGGCGCAGGCTGTCGAGGACGATCTTCTGCATCGGCGTCTGCACGCGGAGGTCCATGATCCGGTCCCAGAGCCGCGCCTCCAGAGCCGCCTGCGGCTCGGCGGGGATCAGCGGCGGGGCGTCGCCGAAGCGGTCGACGTACTCGACCACGATCGTCGATTCGGGCAGCGTGATCCCGGCCTCCTCGTCGACCAGGGTCGGGATGCTCGCCAGCGGCCAGAGCTCCGCCAGGCGGGCGCGGTCGGCCTCGTCGTCGAGCTGGCGGCGCTCGAAGGGGACGGCGCGCTCGTAGAGCGCGATCAGTGCCTTCCAGCAGTAGGAGGCGAAGGGATGTTCGTAGAGGGTGAGGGTCATCGGGCGCTCGTTGCGGTCAGGTGGGCACCGAGCGCGTCGAGGAGCTTGCCGGTGCCGTGCTCACGCTCGGCCGGCTCGTCGAGGCCGTCGAAGAAGGCGCCCTGCTCGGTGAACAGGAGGCGGGTCCCGCCTTCGGCGGGGAAGAGCTCGACGGTGGTCAGCGAGGTCGACATCAGGCGGTCGTCGACCGCGAGGTCGTAGGCGAAGACGATTCGCTCGTCGGCGACGATGTCGTGGTAGCGACTGCGGAAGGTGTGGACCCGGCTGCCGGCCGGGCCGCCGCTGTTGACCTCGCCGCCGCCGACGCGGAAGTCGAGTTCCCAGACCCGGTTCTCCCAGTCGGCGGGGACGGCGAACCAGCGGCCCTTCAGGTCCGGGTCGGCGAAGGCGCTGAAGGTCTGCGACGGGGTGCAGTCGTACTGGCGCTCGATCGTGAAATCGGCGTGGACAACGCTCATGGGGTCCTCCCGTAGGTTGATTTGAGGATCTCGCCGAGGCGGTCGAAGCGACCCTCCCAGGCCTGGCGGTGCTGGGCGATCCACTGCTCGACCACGCGCATCGGCGCCGGTTCGAGTTGACAGGTGCGCACCCGGCCGACCTTCTCCGAGCGGACGATGCCGCTCTTCTGCAGCACTTCGATGTGCTGGACGACCGCCGACAGCGACATTTCCAGCGGTGCCGCGAGCTCGCTGACCGAGGCGGGGCCTTCGCTCAGGCGGACGACGATCGCGCGGCGGCTGGAGTCGGAGAGCGCGTGGAAGGTGCGGTCGAGGACGTCGGTGTCGGTGGGCACGGCACGGAGGTATAGCAGATACTTAAGCGATCACTGAAGTATTGCCGTCCAGCCGCCGAAAATTCAGCCGGCCGACGGCTTACGTTCAGTAAGGTCGATGGGTGGATCTCGCAGCACCGGCTCAGATCGCGCCCGCCAAGCAGGCTCCTTGCACCGAAGTCTGCCCCCACTTCCACGAAGCGATCGAGTTGATCGGCAAGCGTTGGACCGGAGCGATCGTCTGCGCGTTGACCGAGCGGCCGATGCGCTTCGGCGAGCTCGGCAAGGTGGTGCCGGGGCTCTCGGACCGGCTGCTGTCGCAGCGACTGCGCGAGCTGGAGGACGAGGGCCTGGTGCAGCGCGAGGTCGAAGCGGGGACCCCGACCCGGGTGACGTACTCGCTGACCGCGACCGGGGAGGATCTCGGCCCCGCGATTCGCGAGCTGAAGGCCTGGGCCAAGCGCTGGAAACAGACTGCTTAGAGGAGTAGTTCTGCGGGCCGCCGGCCGGCGCCCGACGCATAAGGGACGCGGCCTTTCCGGAGGCGACCCTGACAGGCTGTGGCCGCCTCCGAGAAGGCCGAGATTCGAGGGGAACGGCAGAGGGTCCGGGCGGGCACGGGGTGCGTTCGCACTTACCTACGCATAATGGCCATTACTGCGAACTCACCGCGTCGGGGACCGTGCCCGTCACGAAGACGCCGGGAAGTGCGCGGGTGACGTGAGGGAGACGTCACGGGTCCCACGCTTCCTCCACGGTCACGGGCGGGGGGTCCAGAACCCCCCGTGAAGGCATGCGCCTTCCCTGCGATCCCGGCGTCCCCGTGACCTCCCCGGCGTCTTCGTGACGGCAGGGCGCCTCCTATCCCGCCGCCCGACCGCTCAGGGACCTGTGTGTGGAGTTTCGGTCGCCGTGGGACCGAAACTCCACACAGACGCTCCTGAGCGATGCACCCGTCCCTGTGCAGGCTTCCCCCCGCAAGAGCTCCCGTCCCGGGCGTCTCGGAGGCGGCCACAGCCTGCCCGGGTCGCCTCCGAGACGCCCGGGACGCCTGAGCTCCGATCGGTCCGGCCCCGTCCCTCGCCGAATCAGTCCCCGACCCTGAAGACCGGGTGCTCAGGGGCGATCGCCAGGAGCTGGGCGCCGCGTCGGCATCCGCCTCTAGGCTGGATCCCGTGGAGAACTCGCAGATCTCGCTGGGCGACGCGGCGCGACCTGGTCCCCAGCTGCCCGGGCCGTTTGCGGTCGGGCGGTACGCCAAGGTGCTGCAGGAGGAGATGCGCAAGCGGGCCCGGGTGCTCTTGATCGGCGAGGTGACCGGGGTGGGGCGGAGCAAGGTGCAGGCCTACTTCGAGCTGCGCGACGGCGACGGCGCGGTGCCCTGTGTGATCTGGCTTAACGACCTGGAGCGAGCCGGGCTCCCCGAGGGGGCGCTGCGCGACGGGGTCGAGGTGGTGATCGCCGGCGGGCCCGACTACTACCCCGGCGGCGGGACGGCCTCGCCCAGCTTCAGCTTCCGCGCCACCCACGTGCGGCTGGCGGGTGAAGGCGACCTGTTGGCGCGTCTGGAGGCGCTCCGCACCCAGCTGAGGGCCGAGGGCCTCTTCGAGCTGCAGAAGCAGCTGGCGCGGCCGCGCTTGCCGAAGGCGATCGGCGTCGTCACCGCCGAAGGCGGCGCGGCGCGGCGCGACCTGCTCGCCGGGCTCGAGCGGCGCGGCTGGGGCGGGACCGTGATCTGGGCGTTCGCGCCGGTCCAGGACCGCCACGCGGCGCCGGCGATCGGGCGGGCGCTCCAGGACCTGGCGGCGCGCCCGGAGGTCGAGGCGATCGTCGTGACCCGCGGCGGCGGCAGCCTCGCCGACCTCTGGGCGTTCTGCGACGAGACCTTGTGCCGGACGGTGGCGATGCTGCGGGTGCCGGTGGTGAGCGCGGTCGGGCACGAGCGCGACTCGACCCTGATCGACGACGTCGCCGCTGTCGCCTGCTCGACCCCGACCCACGCGGCGGAGGCGGCGGTGCCGCTCGACTGCCGGGCGGCGCGGCGCGAGCTGGGTCGGCAGGCGCTCAGCCTGCGGCGCGGGGCCGACGGGGCGATCGGGGCGCGGGCACGCCACCTGGGCTCGCTGGCGCGCGGCCCGGCCCGGGCGCTGCAGCGCCAGCGCGCGGTCCTGAACCAGAAGACGCGCGAGATCCGTGCCGCCTCGGAACGGGGGGTCGCCGAGCGCGGCGCCTTCCAGCGGCGGATCGCGACGATCGTGCTCGAACGCGCGCGGCGCCGGGCGCTGGATCGGGTCGAGCGGGCGGGCGAGAAAGAGCGCCGCCATGGAGCGACCCTCGATGCGGCGGCGGTGCGAGCGGTGGCCCAGCGCCGTGAGGTGCTGCGCACAGCCGCGGTGGCCCTGCGCGCCCACGATCCGGAGCGGACCCTGGAGCGGGGCTACGCCCTCGCCGAGACGAGCGACGGCGAGCCGCTGACGAGCGCCGCCGCCGCGACCGCCGCGGGGCGCTTTAGCCTGCGCTTCAGCGATGGCCGAGTCGACGCCCGAACCACTGCAGATCCCAGACCCGGCATCGGAGCAGATCACCGTGAGTGACGGTGCTCCGGCTAGCTATGAGGCCGCCGTGGAGCGCCTCGAGGAGATCATCGACCGCCTCGACTCCGGCCAGGCTGGCCTGCGCGAGACCTTGGACCTCTGCCGCGAGGGCAAGGAGCTGGTCGACTACTGCGCCGGCGAGCTCGACGCGGTGGGCGAGGGCCTCAAAGAATTGAATCTGGACGACCTGGCAGCGCGGCTCGATTCGTCAGCTGGCACCGGTTCCTGATTGGTCGGCGTCGGGTCCGCCACAAAGCCTTCCCAGCGCCGGGCAGCCGCGGCAGAGGTCCCAGGTGCGCTCTGGCTCCGGGGCGGGCTTGAAGTCACCGCGGCTGATCTGCTCCACCGCGGCGTCGATGCGGGCCTGGCCCGCGTCCATATCGGCGCGGGTGAGGACGGTGCGGGCGGGGGCGTCAGCGCGCTCGAGGAAGACGTAGGCGACCTCGACCTCGTCGCCCCCGAGGCTCTCCGCCGCGGCGAGCGCGTAGATCGAGCGCTGGATCTCGTAGTGCGCGGCGCGCTCGGCGGGGCCCTCACCACGTAGGCGGTCGGTCTTGTAGTCGACGACCAGCGGCGGCGCCCCCTCGCGCTCGACCAGCAGGTCGATCGAACCGCGCAGCACGGTGCCGCGGGCGCGCAGCAGGATCGGCACCTCGGCCCGTGTCCGGGCCGCCCCCGCGACCTCGGCGCGCAGCGACGAGCCGAGCCAGTCGCGCACCGGCCCCAGGAGCTCCTCGGCTTGCGACGCGGGCAGGTCCAGTCCGGCGGCGAGCGCGTGGCGGCCCGCCAGCTCGGCGTTCGGCTCGGCCCACCCATTCGCTTGGCTCCACTCCAGCAGTGCGTGCACAGCTGCGCCCCGCGCGCTCCTTTCTTCCCGCGCCGACGGCCCCTCGTCTCCGGCCGCCGCCGCCGGGGCCGCGGCGGGCAGTCCCAAGACCCGCTCCATGTAGAAGCGATAGCCGCATTCCTCGAACGCGCTGATCGCGGTGTAGGACAGTGGCCGACTGGGGACG
Source organism: Actinomycetota bacterium (assembly GCA_018268575.1). Lineage (GTDB taxonomy): Bacteria > Actinomycetota > Thermoleophilia > Solirubrobacterales > 70-9 > VAYN01. The sequence continues at coordinate 15,056 of JAFDWF010000199.1, read as the reverse complement.
GTCGGCGGCTTGCGCTCGACCAACGGCGGGGTGCCGGTCCCGAGCGGCCGGTCGGCCACCGGGTCCAGATGCAGGCCACGCAGCTCGGCCGCGCGCTCCGGCGAGGGCTCGTTGGTGTGGACCGCGATCACCGACGCCGGGAACGCCTCGTCCAGTCCCGGCCGCGCCTCGGCCGGCGGCACCAGAACCTCGACCGGGGCTGAGTTCCCGGGCGCCGCAGGTGCTCGGCGCTCCTCCGGCGCGTCCTCCTCTGCCGGCTCCTCGCGCTCTACCCCTGGCCGCGCGATCCCCAGCGCATCCACCAGCCGCTCGATCACGGCGGTGCCCGGCTTCGTCTCCTTCGCCGGCTCCGGTTTCACCACGCCGCAGAGGATCAGGCGCTCCCTCGCCCGCGTCGCCGCCACGTGGAAGAGGCGCAGGCCCTCCTCGGAGTCGCGCGCCTCGCCGGCCTGGGTCAGCTCGCCGTAGTCGTAGAGGCTCACCGCCGCCCGTCCCAGCCGTCGCCACTGCAAGCCGACCCGCGGCGGCTGCTCGCGCCCCAGGGCCAGCACCGGGCGGCGCCCCCCGGAGAGCAGCCCGCGCGCGAGGTCGGGCACCGCGACGACCTCGAACTCCAACCCCTTGGCGTTGTGGACGGTCATGATGCGGACGCCGTCGTGGCCCTCGGCGGCGGTCGCGGCCTGGGCCTCGGTGTCGGTCTCGGCGCGGACGGCGAGGAAGTCGAGGAAGCCGCGGAGGTCGCGGCCCTCGCGTTCCTCGTAGGCCGCCGCCAGCCGCGAGAGCTTGCGCACGTTGGCGAGCCGCGCCTCGCCCGCGGGCCGCAGCAGCGTCGCCAGGTCATAGCCGGTCTCGGTCACCGCCGCCTCGATCACCGCGGCGAGCGAGAGGCGCGGTGCCCGCGCCCGCAGCCCCACCAGGCGGGCGGCGAACTCGGTGAGGAGGTCGCGCTCGCCCGCCGGGATGTCGGCGAGCCGCTCGGGCGCGGCCGGCTCCGCCTCGCCCCCGAGCGCCAGCGCCTCCAGCGCGGGCCAGGCGTGGCGGCGCCGCCCGGCCGCGGCGCGCAGCAGCCAGAGCGTGTCCGGGGCGACCGCGCAGGCGGGGGAGGCGAGGGCGCCGAAGAGGGCTTCGTCGTCGAGCGGGTTGGCGATCGTCGCCAAGAGCGCGGTGACGTCGGCGACCTGTTGCTGGGACCAGTAGCCGCGCCCTCCCACGACGTAAGGGCGCAGCCCGGCGCGGGCGAGCGAGTCCTCGTAGGCGTCCAGGTGGGTGAAGGCGCGCAGGAGGACGACCATCGCGCCGCGCTCGACGCCCGCCTCGTGGAGCTCGCGCAGGCGCGCCGCCAGCGCCCGCGCCTCGGCCAGGCAGCTCGGCGGGGTGCGGCCGTCGATCGCCGGGTCGAGCTCGATCCCCTCGCCGTCCCAGCCGTCGCGGGCGGTGAGGTGGAGCTCGACCGCCGGGCCGCGGCCGCGGGGGGCGGGCTCGGCGGGCGGCGCGCCGACGGTCAGCGGGCGGTAGGCGGCGCCGAGCAGCGCCGCGCCGAAGAGATTGACCGCGGCGATCACCTCGGGACGGGAGCGGAAGTTGCCGCTGAGGCGCATCAGCTCGGCGCCCGGGTCGGCGTCGATCTGCTCGCGGCGGCGGCGGAAGACTTCGAGGTCGGCGTGGCGGAAGGAGTAGATCGACTGCAGCTCGTCGCCGACCACGACGAGCTGGGACTTCGGGCCCTGGAGCGCCTCGATCAGCCGCAGCTGCAGGCGGTTGGTGTCCTGGAACTCGTCGACCAGCAGGTGGGAGAAGCGGCCGCGGTAGGCCTGGCCGATCTCCGCCCGCTCGAGCAGGCGGGCGGCGAGGATCTGGAGGTCCTCGAAGTCGATCCCGGCGCGGTGCTCCTTCGCCACCTCGAAGGCGGCGGTGTAGAGGCGCAGGAGGTCGGCGAGGTGGCGGTAGGCGATGCCGCCCTCGCCCGCCTCGGCGGTGCGCGCGATCGCCGTCTCCAGCGCCTCGCGGAAGGGAGCCAGCGGTTTCGCCTTGCCGCCGGGGCGGAGCGCTTCCAGCTCGGGCAGGGACGGCGGCGGGCCTGGGGTCGTGAGGCGGGCGAGCGCCGCCTCCAGCACCTCGCGTTTGGGGTCACTCTCCTTCACCTCCTCGAGGCATTCGCCCGCCGCCTCGATCGTCGCCGCGAGCGCCTCGGCGGCATCGGTGGCGGGCGAGTCGGGGAGCGCGGGCTCGGCGACGCCGCGGCTGCGCAGCTCGTCGTGAGCGGCGACGATCACCCCGCGCAGGCCTTCCAGGTCGTAGGCGGCGACCGTCTCCTCGCGGGCGGGCTCGCCGCCGGCGAGGAACTCGGCGAGGGCGGCGTCGAAGGCCTCGCGGGCGGCGCGCTGGGCCTCCGGCTGGTCGAGCACGCGAAAGCCGGGATCGACCCCGGCGGCGACCGGGTGGGCAGCGAGGACGCGGTTGCAGAAGCCATGGATGGTGGTGATCCAGGCGCCGCCGATCGTGCTTAGGAGCGCCGCCGCGCGGACCGCCTTCGCATCGCTGCGGGCGGCGCGGCGGGAGAGCTCGGCGCGCACCCGGGCGCGCAGCTCGGCGGCCGCCTTGTCGGTGAAGGTGAAGGCGAGGACGGCGTCGGGGGAGGCGCCCTCGTCGACGACCAGGCGGCAGTAGCGCTCGACCATCACCCCGGTCTTGCCGGAGCCGGCGCCCGCCTCGAGCAGGACGTCGCGCCCGCGCGCCTCGATCGCGGCGCGCTGCTCCGGCGTGGGCGAGCGCTCGACAGCGGGCTCGTCGCGCCCGGCGCTCACCGTTCCCACCCCGCCTCGTTCTCTTCCTGCTCCACGTAGGAGGGGGCGCGGTCGCGGCGGCAGATCGGTGCGAAGGAGCACCAGGTCGGGCAGACGTCGTGGCCGCGGAGGCCCGCGCGCGGGCCGGGATCGCGACGGATCTCGCCGGCGCGGATCCGCGCGACGATCGCGCCGCCGCGCCGCCGCGTCTCCTCCAGCAGCTCCTCCAGGTCGGCTCCCTCGACGACGTCGCCGCGGAAGAGGTCGTAGTCGGCGAGCTCGCCCGCCGCCTCCTTGGCGACGACGCCGCGCGGGCGCCGGTTCGAGGTCCCTTTCAAGGGGTGGTAGATGCCGCCGACCGGGTCGGCGCCCCAGTGGATCTGCGCGGCAAGCAGGTAGAGCGGCAGCTGCAGCTTCGCCCGCTCCTCGAACTTGTCGCGCGCGGTGACGCTCGCGGCGAGCTTGTAGTCGTGGACGAGTGCCCGGCCCTCGCGGTCGCGGTCGACCCGGTCGATCGCCCCGTGAAGGCCCCAGCCACCGAGGTCGAGGGTGGGCCGCTCGGCTTCCTCGCCGATGCCGAAGCGCGCCTCCAAGAGCCACGGCTCGAAGCCGCCGGTGTCGCGCGCGGCCTCTTCGCCGAGGAAGCGTTCGAGCAGGCGCTCGACCCGTCGCGCGATCGCCCGCTCGGCCGGATGGCCGCCGACTTCGGCCTCGGCCAGCTGCTCGGCGAGGAGGGCGCGGCCGCGCTCGATCCAGGCGGGGAGGGAGGCCGGGCGGGGGAGGGGGTCGCCGCCGGGGCGCTCGCGGTAGAGGCGCTCCAGCACGGCGTGGATCAGGCCGCCCTGGACGAGCGGGTCGGGGACCGGGTCGAGTGGCTGCGGGTCGAGCTCGTGGCCGGCGAACCAGCGGTAGGAGCATTCGTCGAAGCCCTCCAGGGTGGTGCCGCCGTAGGCCTCGACCGCGGCCAGCGAGGCGAGCACCGCCGGGTTGGTCAGCGGGCCGGGGGCGCGGGAGGCGGCCTCGGCGCGGCGGGCGCGGCGCAGGCGGTCGACGAGGGAGGCGACCAGCCCGGCCGGGTCCCCCACCCCGGTGCGTTCGCACTCCTGGCCGCTATGCGGAGCTAACTGCGAACTCATCTGGTCGGCACGGTCCGGGTCGATTCCGACCGCGGCGAGGAGGGCGCGGGGGTCGGCGCCGGGGCCGTGGGCGGCGAGCGCCCGCGCCAGCTCGTCCGCCGAGGGCGCCTCGGCGAGCGGCGCCACCACGTCGGCGAGCCCGCGCTCGCGGGTGATCGCGGCCTCGACCGGATCGGCGGCTCCGTCGGCGGAGGGCGGTGGGGCGATCGTCGCCCGCACCTCCTCCAAGAGCGGCGAGCGCGATTCGGCGGCGCCGTTCTCGTCGCTGTCGCGGTAGGAGAGGAAGAGGCGGCGGCGCGGCAGCGCCAGGCAGACGCCGAAGAGGTAGCGCTCCTCGGCTTCGGTGTCGCGGCGCGGGTCGAGGCCGAGCCGTTCGCGCTGGGCCTCGGAGAGGAAGGGGTCGCCGCCGCGGTCGCGGCGCGGGAACTCGCCGTCCTGCAACGAGCCGACGAGGACGTGGTCGAAGCGGGCGGCGCGCAGGCGGTAGGGGCTGGCGATCCGCACCCGTCCCTCGACCGGGCCGCTCCAGACCCGGAAGGCGAGGGCGCGGACGGTCTCGACGAGGCGCTCCGGGGCGGGGGCGAGCGGGCCGAGCGCGGCGAGGTCGGTGAGCGCGGCGGCGATCGCCCCGGCGGCGCGCAGCTCGAGCCCGTCGCCGGGGCCGAGGCGCGGCCCGTCCTCACCGGTGCGGAAGGGGCGCGAGGCCATCGTGCCCGCCAGCCCGGCCACCGCGGCGCAGAGCGCGGCCGGGGACTCGGCGGCGGCCTCGCGCAGGCGGGTGAGGTCGCGCGGATCCTCGCCAGGCGTCTCGCGCCCATCGTCGTCGTCGCGTCCGCGGCCGCCCCGCGCCTCACCGCGCCAGCGCGCCAGAGCCATCTCGGCGTCGTCGATCCGGTCGCGACGGATCGCCCGCTCCAGCCAGTCGACTCGGCCGGGGGAGAAGCCCGAAGGCCCGCGCAGGTAGCGGAGGAGGTCGGCGGCCCGTCCGGCGCCGAAGGCGGTCTCGAGTAGGGCAACGATTCCGCCGCCGACCGAGGTCGTCGCGACCGGCACCTCGGCCTCGAGCGCGGCAGCGATCCCGTTCGCCTCCAGCGCCGCTTCGACCTCGGGGCCGCGACGGCCGGGGTCGCGGAGGGCGATCGCGATCTCGTCCGGGCGCGCGCCCGCGTGGACCAGCCGCGAGACCTCGGCGGCGATCGCTTCCGCCTCGGCGCGGGTGCCGGCCGAGCGCAGCAGGGTCAGGTCGGAACGCTCGGGGCGCGGCTCGGGCGGCAGGTCGGGGAAGCCGAAGCCGCGGGCGAGCGCGTAGAGCTGGGCGCTCTCGGTGTTCGTCGGGTCGGCCTCGAGGATCGTCTCCTCGGTGACCGGCCCGAGGCGCTCCCGCAGGCGCTCCAGCAGCCGCCCACGCGCCGCCAGCGCCTCGTTCTCCCGCTCGAAGGGGACCGCGACCGTCACCTCGGCGTGGCGCGCGAGCGCCTCGACCAGGTCGAACTGTGCCGGGGTGAGGTCGTCGAGTCCGTAGAGGAAGACCGCCCGCCCGGCCCACGGGCCGGGGTCCTCGCGCAGCAGGCCAATCGCCTCGCGGGCGATCCCGGCAGCGTCGAGGCGGCCGCTGCGCCCGCGCGCCGCCTCGTAGCCGGCGAAGAGGGTGGCGACGTCGGCGAGGTAGGCGCTGCCCTCGAGGGTGCCCGCGCTCGCCTCGACCTCCGGCGGCCCCACCCCGGCCGCCTGCAGCTCGTCCAGCAGGCGGGCGAAGGCGGCGGCGAAGCCGGGGCGGGCGGCGGAGCGGCGCAGCGGCCCGAGCCGCCCCGTCAGCTCCTCGACCGCCACCGCGACGCAGCGCCGGCGCTGGGCGGGGGAAAGGACGGCGCCCGGCGGGCTGCCCGCGGCGGTCGCGATCTGGCCGAAGAGGGCGCCGAAGGTGAGTACGGCGCCTCCCAGCGCGGCGCCCTCGTCGCAGAGCTCGCGCTCGAAGGCGAAGACGTCGTCGACGGTCGGCACGACCAGCACCGGGTCGCGCTCCAGCGCCTCCAGGTAGCGGCGCCGGACGACGCCCGCGCGTCCCGAGTTCGGCGGTCCGAGGATCAGCTTCAGCGGCACCGGCCCAGACTATGGACGCCGGCGGCGCGCCTCTCGGAGCGCCCCGGCGCCCGCCCGGGACGCCACGCCACCACCAACGCGCAAACTGGGCATTACCGTGCCACTTTTGCCGTCTTCCGACCCCTCTAAATTCGCATCAGCCCATGTCCCTTTGCTTCGTCGATCCAGCCGATGCGATTCGCGCCATAGCCGACTCGATCGGCCGTGAGGCCCGTCGCCAGCTGCTCGGCGAGGCGGTGCGCGCCTGGGTCGACGAGATCCCCGACTCCGAGCTCGAGGTCCACTACGCAAAGGCGATCTCGGAGCTCGACGAGCACGACCTCTCGATGCTCGCCGCCTGGCATGGCTCGCTCGAGGTCGGCCAGCCGGTCCCCAACCGGGACTTCCTGATGGGCGCCTTCGGCTCGCTCGGCGAGAATCGCCGCGAGGCGCTGAAGCTGGCCGCCGGCTTCCGCGGCGAGGAGGCCGTCGACGCCGGCGTTACCGAGGACGATGCACTCGAGCTGGTCCTCGGCCTGCTCTCCCCACCACGGCTGATGACCTTGGCCGTGGAGGCAGTCGAGCTCTACATCTGGGACAGAGCGGGCTCCGATAACTAGTGTCGGCTCCGGCAGGCCGGCGCCCGCCGGAGTCCTCGGTCGTTCGGATCGCCGGGACCACGGCAAGACCGATCGCCCGGACCAAGGCGAAGCCTTCATGCCCCGCGTTTGCCGGTAGCTAGGCTGATCTGTCGTGACGGGCGGAAATCACGATGGCGTGCCGACCACGCATCGGGAGAAACTGCAGCACCAGGCCGAAGAAATGGACGCCCGGGTGGTGCAGCCGCTGCCGCCCTACCTGATCGTCATCTTCGGCGCCACCGGTGACCTGGCGAAGCGGAAGCTGCTGCCGGGGATGCTGCGGTTGTTCCAATCGGAGCTGATGCCGGAATTCCGGGTGCTCGGCACCTCAATCGAGGAGATCGGCAACGAGGAGTTCCGCGAGATCGTCCACGAGGCGTGCGGGGAGTTCGGCCGGCACGAGTTCTCCGAGGAAGACTGGGCTGAATTCTCGCGCCGCATGGTCTACATCCCGGTCTCGGCCGGCCCGGAGGCGCTGAAGGCGGCCGTCGACCATGAGGTCGATCTGCTCGGCTCCGAGGCTCACCTCCTGCACTACCTGAGCGTGCCGCCGAGCGCCGCCGCCGACGTCGTCCACATGCTCGCCGACGCGCACCTCACCGAGAACGCGCGGGTGATCATGGAGAAGCCGTTCGGAACCGACCTGAAGAGCGCGCAGAAACTCAACGACACGCTCCACGCGGTCTTGAGCGAGGAGCAGATCTTCCGCATCGATCACTTTCTCGGCAAGGAGGCGGCCCAGAACATCCTTGCCCTGCGCTTCGCCAACGGCCTCTTCGAGCCGATCTGGAACCGCGACCACATCGACCACATCCAGATCGACGTGCCGGAGACGCTCGGGGTCGGCTCCCGTGCGGCTTTCTACGAGAAAACGGGCGCCTTCCGCGACATGGTCATCACGCACCTGATGCAGATCCTCGCGTTCGTCGCGATGGAGCCGCCGACCGCGCTCGCCTCGCTGCCGATCACCGAGGAGAAGAACAAGGTCTTCCGCAGCCTGCTGCCGCTGAAGCCGGAGGAGGTGGTGCGCGGCCAGTACGAAGGCTATACCGACGAACCTGGGGTGGCCCCGAGCTCCAGCACCGAGACCTTCGTCGCGCTGAAGTGCGAACTCGACAACTGGCGCTGGAGCGGCGTGCCCTTCTACCTGCGCACCGGCAAGCGGATGGGGGAAGGGGCGCGGATCATCTCGATCGCCTTCCGCGAGCCGCCCCAGGCGATGTTCCCGGCCCACTCTCGGATCGGCCGTTACGGCCCCGACCACCTCACCTTCGACCTCGACGAGTCATCGCGCGTCTCGCTCTCCTTCTACGGCAAGCGGCCAGGCATGGGGATGGTGCTGGAGAAGGCGAGCATGCAGTTCTCGCTCGAGGAAACCGACTACCGCGACGACACCCTGGAGGCCTACGAGCGGCTGATCCGCGATGCGATGGCGGGCGACCACACGCTCTTCACCAGCGCCCGCGACATGGAGCGACTGTGGGAAGTGGCGGCGCCGCTGCTGGAGGACCCACCCGCGGTAAAGCCCTACCCGCCGGGGTCGTGGGGCCCGACCAAGATCGGCGGCCTGATCGCCCCGGACAGCTGGCGCCTGCCGTTCGCGCGGCGCTGGCGCGAGCATCCGAAAGTCCCAGTCGCCGCGCCCGCCGATTCGGTCTAGGGCGTATTTGACGGTGACCCGGGCGTCTCGGAGGCGACCCGGGCAGGCTGTGGCCGCCTCCGAGACGCCCGGGACGGGAGGTCCTCGGGGGGAGGCTTGCGCAGGGACGGGTGCGTTACCGGGGAGACCCGGGGATCCCGGCGTCTCAGTGACGGGACGGAGGGATGCGACGTCTCCGTGACGAGGCCGACGAAAGGTGTCACGAAGACCGTGCGATCCGCGCGGGTCCCGCCCGGGAGATGCATGATCCGGCGGGATCCCCGCCGGATCATGGGCGGTCCGTGACGAAGCCTCCACGATCGCAGGGAAGGCGTGAGCCTTCACGGGGAGTTTCAAGGCCCCCGTCCCGCGCTGAGTGAATCCTCCACGCCATACGGTGGAGAACTCACTCAGCGCGTCCTGGACCGTGGAGGAAGGGTGGGACCCGTGACGTCCCCCTCACGTCACCCGCGCACTTCCCGGCGTCTTCGTCACGGACCCCGCGGCACCCTCCCTCCGCTGTTCCTTATGGCCCCCACGGGGCCATAAGGAACAGTTGGACGTAGGACCCACGCCGTCCCCCCATGACCCGGCCTTCTCGGAGGCGGCCACAGCCTGCCAGGGTCGCCTCCGAGAAGGCCGCGTCCCTTACCCGTCCGGGCGCCAGCCGGCGACGCCCCCGTCCCTCCTACAGCCCCAGCGCCCCACGGACCTCCGCGATCGTCTGGCCCGCCTCGCGGTAGTGCACCGCGGTGAAGCCGAGCTCCCGCGCCGCCTCGCAGTTCGCCTCGATGTCGTCGACGAAGAGGCATGCCTCGGCCTGGATTCCGATGCGCTCCAGCGTCATCTCGTAGATCTGCGGTTCCGGCTTGCGGTAGCCGACCCAGCCGGAGTCGACGATCGTCTCGAAGATCTCGTCGACCGGCAGCATCGTCCGCCAGAGCGGCTCCCACTCCTGCACGTTGTTGGTGAGGAGGGCCATCCGCCGGCCGCTGCGCTTGCACTCGCGCATCAGGTCGATCATCGGCTCGTTCGGGTCGAGCGCCTCGAAGAAGACCTCGCGGAAGCGGTGCAGCTCGGGCCGGTGGCCGAGCAGCGGCTCGAGCCCGTCACGCAGTTGGTCGAGGAATTCCGGTTCGCTGATTTCGCCTTTCTCCAGCTTGAACAGCGGGATCTCGCCGTCCCCCGCCTTCGCCGCCGCGCGCATCGCCTTGCCGAAGTCCTCGGCGCTGACGCCGTGGGCGTCCTGCAGGGCCAGGAAGGAGGCCATCAGCGGCGTGGTGAGGACGCCGCCGAAGTCGGAGACGACCGCCTCGATGCGGCTCGCGCCTTCCGCGGCCGCTCTCCCGCCCGCCGCCGCGGCGCCGTCAGCCACGGGTCCGGGCGATCTCGTAGTGGCCGAGCCCCTCGCGCCCCTCGAGCGCCCAGCGGAAGAAGGCGATCCGCGTCTCGATCCCGTCCGCCTCGGCGGCGATCGAGCTGATCAGCGTCCCGGCCCCGCGCAGCGGTCGACCGCCCTCGGGATCGAGCCACAGCTCCAGCGTCGCCCGCCGCTGCACCCCGTCCTCGCCGTATTCGGTCGAGAGCAGCGCCTCCTCGAAGGCGACCGGGGCGGCGTCGGGGTCGCAGAGCACCGCCAGCAGCGGCTCGTCGCCATGCCGGTCGCCGTCGGCGGAGGCGGTGCCGCTCAGGGTCAGGAGGCCGCCGTCGGCGAAGACGATGCCGATCGAGCGGCGCAGCACCTTGGCCGGGCCCCCGCTCATCGGCGGGCCTCGCGCTTCGCTCGTGGCACGAAGGACCGGATATGCACGCTCGCTCGCCCCGCGCTCATCGGCGGCAGCCTATTGTGAGCGACTTGTCGATGACCATCCGCCCCGCCGATCCCGCGCGCGACGCCGCCGCCTGCGCGGCGATCTACGCCCCCAGCGTCGAATCGACGCCGATCTCCTTCGAGGTCGTGCCGCCCGACGCGGGCGAGCTCGGGCGTCGCATGACCAGGTACCAGGCCACGCACCAGTTCCTCGTTGCCGAGGAAGGGAGAACGGTGCTCGGTTATGCCTACGCCTGCCGCTGGGGGGAGCGCGCTGCCTACGACTGGGCGGTGGAGACCTCGGTCTACGTCGACGATTGCCACCACCGGCGGGGCGTCGGCCGCGCCCTCTACGCGGAGCTCTTCGAGCGCCTCCGCGCCCAGGGCTACCGCGTCGCCGTCGCCCGGATCACGCTGCCGAACCCGGCCAGCAGCGCCCTGCACGAGAGCATCGGCTTCGTCCCGGTCGGCACCCTGCGCGATATCGGCTGGAAGGCGGGCTCCTGGCGCGACGTCGGCTACTGGCAGCTCGATCTGCGGCCGGCCGGGGAGGGGGCGCCCGATCCCCCGCTGCCGTCCGGGCCGGCGGCCTGACCCGGGTACCATCTGCCCATGGCAGATAACGAGCAGCAGCCCCTCCCGAACCAGCCCGCGAGCGACGCGCAGCCCGCCGCCCCCCCCGCGACCCACCCCGAAGTGGTCACCGAGGAAGATGTCTACGAGGCGCTCGAGGAGGTCATCGACCCCGAGCTGGGCCTCGATTTCGTCTCGCTCGGCCTCGTCTACGACGTCGCGATCGAGCGGGAGGACGTCTACGTCACCTTCACCCTGACCACCCCCGCCTGCCCGATCGGTCCCCAGGTCTCCGAGCAGATGAGGGAGTTCGTCGGCGACCTCCCCGGGGTCAGCGCCGTCCACCCGAAGATGGTCTTCGACCCCGCCTGGTCCCCGGAAATGATGTCCGAGGACGCCAAGTTCGCGCTCGGGTTTTAGGGCGATGGGGGCGACCCTGGCGCCGTTCCTCATGTTCGAAGGCCAGGCCGGCGAGGCGCTCGAGCTGTACGCGGGGGCCTTCGAGGACGCCGAGGTGGGGGACGTCCGCCGGTACGGGGACGAGGGACCGGGAGCCGCGGGGACCATCGAGCACGCGGTGCTGCGGGTCGGCGAGCGCGAAGTGCGCCTGATCGACAGCCCCGTCGAACACGCCTTCGGCTTCACCCCGGCGGTCTCGCTCTTCGTCGACTTGGACTCCGCGGAGGAGGTCGATGCCGCCTTCGAGAAGCTCTCGGCGGGCGGTCAGGTGCTGATGCCGCTCGACGCCTACCCCTTCAGCCCTCGCTTCGCCTGGATCGCCGACCGCTTCGGCGTCTCCTGGCAGCTGAGCGCGACCCCGGGCGCGACTGCTTGATCGAGCCGATCGACGACATGCTCGCCGGGACGATCGGCTTCCGCGTCTCCGGTGAGCTGACCGACGCCGACTACGCCGACGTGCTCGCGCCCGCGCTGCGGGAGGCGGCGGCCGACGGCGAGGTGCGGTTGCTGCTGGTCGGCGACGACGGCTTCGACCTCGGTGCGCTGAAGGCGCGCTTCGAAGCGGCCCGCAAGGACCCCGAGCTCGACCTCGGCCACCGCGAGGACTGGCGCCGCGTGGCGGTCGTCGCCGACGCCAACTTCTTCGTCCGCCGGCTGTTCCCCGGCCTGGCCAAGGTGGTCCCGGTCGAGATGAAGCTCTACGGCCGCGGGGACGAGCCCGAGGCCCGCGCCTGGGTCGCCGCCTGACGGTGTCGACGCGCCGAAAACCCGTCATATAGTCCGATTTTCGGCCCGTCGACGCGACGCGCGCGGCGCGCCGATTTCGAGACCGAACGCGCGCGGCGCCTACTCGGAGGCGGGCGGCAGGCGGTGGTCGACCTCGTCGCCGACCTCCTCGGCGTCGACGTCGTAGTCGTAGCTGCGCTTGGCGCCATTGCGCCCGCCGGGACCGCCGCCGAAGCCGCCCATCGCGCCGCCGGGGAAGCCGACCACGGCCACCCGTCCCACGGTCCAGCGGCGCAGCAGCCGGCGCGCCCCGGCCCGGGTGACCGGCACCAGCAGCAGGACCCCGAAGATGTCGGTGATGAAGCCGGGGGCGATCAGGAGGGCGCCGCCGAGGATGATCAGGAAGCCGTCGGCGACCTCCTTGGCAGGCATCCGCCGCTCCGCCAGCGCCTGGTTGAAGCGCCGCCAGGCGTTCCGTCCCTGGTGCTTCAAGAGCCAGGAGCCGAGGACGGCGTCGAGCAGCAGCAGGAGCAGGGTCGGCCACACCCCGATCAGTTCACCCACCTGGATGATCACGTAGAGCTCGGCGATCGGGACGACGATGAAGGCGAGAACGAGCAGCAGGCCCATCCTCAGAGGGTAGCTACGCCGCGGCGGCGGAATCGCCCGCGGCGGCCACCAGCTCCTCGAGCGAGCTGTTGATCCCCTCGCCAAGCACTTCGATGTCCGGCATCGAGTCGTAGTCGCCGAGCAGGCCGAAGCCGACCTTGCCGTGGTAGCTCATGATCGCCACCGCGAGCGCGTGGTTCTGCGGCAGGAAGGCGACCGGGAAGACCTCTTCCAGTTCCCGTCCCAGCACGTAGAGGGGGATCTGCGGCCCCGGCACGTTGGTGACCAGGAGGTTGAAGAGGCGGGTCGAGAAGTTGATCCGCGAGGCCTGCGCGAGCAGCGTCGGCGGGGCGAAGTCGTTGAAGCGGGAGATCATTTCGGCGCCTAGCGCCTGTTTGGATTCCTTCAGCCCGGCCATCTCCTCGCTGATCGTGTTGAGGCGCCGCACCGGGTCCTCGATGTAGACCGGGAGGGGGCCGCGCATCAGCGTGATCCGGTTGCCGAGGTCGCCGTGCTCGTCCTCGGTGCGGATCGAGACCGGCACCAGCGCCCGCAGCTCGAGCCCCTCGGTGCGCACGCCGCGCGAGTGCAGCCAGCCCCGGATCGAGCCGGTGACGACGGCGAGCACGACGTCGTTGACGGTGCCGCCGAAGGTGTCCTTGATCCGCTTGAAGGTGGCCAGCTCCGAGCGCGCCCAGACGTAGCGGCGGTGGGGCCCGATCTCGACGTTCAGCGGCACGTCCGGGGCCGGGTCGGCGAATTGGCCGACAACCTCGCTGAGCGCCTCCAGTGCCTCGACCGCCTTGCGCGCCGTCGCCTCGGGGTGGCGGATCGCCCCGACCGCCTTCTCCGCCACCTTGAGCGGCAGCTCGAGCGCGTCGCCGAGCCCGCGACCGACCAGCTCGGCCGTGCCCGGCGAGCGCTGCGGCACCCACTCGTCTTCCACCGCCGCGGGCTCCGGCACCGGCTCGAGGTCGAACAGCACGGTGCCGATGTCGACCCCGGAGATGCCGTCGACCATCGCGTGGTGGGTCTTGGTCAGGATCGCGAAGCGGTCGCGCTCCAGGCCCTGCACCAGCCACAGCTCCCAGAGCGGCTTCGAGCGGTCGAGCTGCTGCGAGAAGACCCGCCCGGCGAGCCGTTTCAGCTGCGCCTCGCCGCCGGGCTCGGGCAGCGCCGTGTGGCGGATGTGGTAGCTGAGGTTGAAGTTGACGTCGTCGGCCCAGAGCGGGCGCCCGGCCTCCAAGGGGGGGACGACGAGTTTCTGGCGGAAGCGGGGCACCAGGTGGAGCCGGCCGCGCACGTGCTCGACCAGGTCGACGTAGCGGGGCGGCGGCCCCTCGAAGATCAGGATCGCGCCGACGTGCATGTGGCTCGAGGCGCTCTCGTTGCTGAGGAACGAGGCATCGACGGCCGTCAATCGGTCGAGGTGGCGTCCCTGCGTGCTCATCGCGGACCAGGCTATCGGTACCCTCAGTTCATGCCAAACACCGCAATCTCAGGCCCGCGGAAGGTCCTGCTGGCCGCCCCGCGCGGCTACTGCGCGGGAGTCGACCGCGCCGTGCAGACGGTCGAGCGCGCGCTCGAGGTCCACGGCGCCCCCGTCTACGTGCGCAAGGAGATCGTCCACAACAAACACGTGGTCGAGGAGCTCTCCAAGCGGGGCGCGATCTTCGTCGACCAGGAGACCGAGGTGCCGGAGGGCGCGATCGTCGTCTTCTCCGCCCACGGGGTGGCGCCCTCGGTGCACGAGAACGCCGCCGGGCGCAACCTGCGCACGATCGACGCGACCTGCCCGCTGGTGACCAAGGTGCACGTCTCGGCCCGCCGCTTCGCCGCCCAGGGCTACACGATCGTGATGATCGGCCACGAGGGGCACGAGGAGGTCGAAGGGACGACCGGTGAGGCACCCGACTCGATCGTCCTGATCGAAACCGTCGCCGAGGTCGAGGCGCTCGAGGTGCCCGATCCGGAGAAGGTCGCCTTCATCACCCAGACGACGCTCTCGGTCGACGAGACGGCGGAGGTGATCGCCGCGCTGCGCGCCAAGTACCCCTCGATCGTCTCCAGCAAGTCCGACGACATCTGTTATGCGACCACCAACCGCCAGATCGCGGTGAAGCAGCTCGCACGCGAATGCGACCTGGTGCTGGTGATCGGCTCGACCAACTCCTCCAACTCGAACCGCCTGGTCGAGGTGGCGCGCGAGCACGGCGCCGCCTCCCACCTGATCGACAACCACACCCAGGTCGAGGACGCCTGGCTGGAGGGGGTCGAGACGGTCGGCATCACCTCCGGCGCGAGCGCCCCCGAGGAGCTGGTCGAGGGCCTGGTCAGCTTCTTCCGCGAGCGCGGAGCCGAGGACGTCGGCGAGCTGCGGACCGTCGACGAGGACGTGCGGTTCATGCTGCCGAAGGAGATCCGTCCGAAGCGTGCTGCGGCTCCGGCGGGTGCGTAGGGCGGTTCGGGTAAGGAACGGGGGCGCTGGCGGCTGGCGCCCGGGACCTGAAAGGGACGCGGCCTTCTCGGAGGCGACCCTGGCAGGCTGTGGCCGCCTCCGAGAAGGCCGGGTCATGGAGAGGATGGCGTGGTCCTACGCTC
>JAFDWF010000198.1 GCA_018268575.1 Actinomycetota bacterium | reverse complement strand
CCAGGACGTGCTGCTCTTCATCGACAACATCTTCCGCTTCGTCCAGGCGGGCTCCGAGGTCTCGGCGCTGCTCGGGCGCATGCCCTCGGCGGTCGGCTACCAGCCGACGTTGGAGACCGAGATGGGTGGTCTGCAGGAGCGGATCACCTCGACCGATCGCGGCTCGGTGACCTCGATCCAGGCCGTCTACGTGCCCGCCGACGACTACACCGACCCGGCCCCGGCCTCGGTGTTCGCCCACCTGAACGCGACCACGGCGCTCTCGCGGGCGATCTCCGAGAAAGGGATCTACCCGGCGGTCGACCCGCTCGACTCGACCTCGACGATCCTCAAGCCCGACGTCGTCGGCGAAGAGCACTACCGCACCGCGACCGAGGTCCAGGAGGTCCTGCAGCGCTACAAAGAGCTCCAGGACATCATCGCCATCCTTGGCATCGACGAGCTCTCCGACGAGGACCGCCAGACGGTCTCCCGCGCCCGCAAGATCGAGCGCTTCCTCTCGCAGCCGTTCTTCGTCGCCGAACAGTTCACCGGCCGCTCCGGCGAGTACGTGCCGGTCACCGAGACGGTGCGCGGCTTCCGCGAGATCCTCGACGGCACCCACGACGACCTGCCCGAGGGCGCCTTCTACATGCAGGGCGGCATCGACCAGGTCACCGAGAACGCCGCGGCGAAAGCCTAAGGAGCTAGCGTGGCGCAGGAGCACATGCTGGACGTCGAAGTCCTCACCCCGGAGGGGGAGGTCTTCAAGGGCGAAGTGCGCCAGCTCTCGACCCGCACCGAAGTGGGCGAAATCGGCATCCTCGCCAACCACGCGCCGGTGCTCGGCGCCCTGCAGCCGACCACCCTGCGCCTCCACGTCTCCGACTCGGAGACCAAGCGCTACGCCCAATCGCACGGCTGGCTGCAGGTCTTCGCCAACACCGCCCGGGTGCTGGTCGAGGAAGCGGTGCCGCCGGAGGATCTCGACGCCGGCGCCCTCAAAGAGGAGCTCTCCGATGCCGAACGACGCCTCTCGGAGTCCGAGGCGGGCACCGCCGAGTGGTCGCGCGCGGTGAAAGACAAGCAGCGGGCGGAGACCTTCCTCAGCATCGCTCAGGGATGAGCGGAGGCCCCTCGGGCTCGCTCATGGGTTCGGGGCGTCGGCGGGCGGACCGACCTCGCCTCGGCGGAATTTGCTCGCGCACCCTGCGGGTGCGGCTCGACCAGATTGAGCGCCCCTACGGGGCGCAGATATCGGATTGCATTTCCGCCGCTTCGCGACATTCCGGCGAGTCGAGGTCGGCCCGCCCGCTTGGTTCAAGCGTTTGGCAGCTGACGCGAAGACGGCTGCTCGAGTCGGGAAGCTGTGGAACGTGCTCCTGGGGGAAGCTGGCGGGGCTCGTTGCGTGGGAGGGAGTCTGGTCGCCTCGTGGAGGAATGTCGCGTCAGCGGCGATATGCAATCTCTCATCTGCGCGCTATAGGCGCGCTCAATCATCCGGAGCCGCACCCGTAGGGTGCGCGACTCAATTCCGGAACGAGATGACCAGACTCCCTCTCGCCTGCCCATGAACCCTTCCCAATCTGAGCTTCTCCCACTCGCCAAGCGGCTGATCGCTTACGAAACTTGCGATGACCGAAGCATTGTCGAGTGCGCGGGTTTTGTGGAAGCGTGGCTCGAGGCAAGAGATATCGAGGCGTCGCGGGAAGAGGTGCGGGGGCTGCCCGTGGTGAAGGCCGAAGTCGGGCCCGCGGAGGCGCCGACGGTGGTGCTGGAGGGGCACATCGACGTGGTGCCGGCGCACGCGGAGCAGTTCGAGCCGCGCCTCGAGGGCGACCGCCTCTACGGGCGCGGCGCCTACGACATGAAGGGCGCGATCGCGGCGATGATGGTGGTCACCGCGGCGCTGCGCGACCAGGACGGAGTGCGGGTGCGGCTCGGGATCGTCGGCGACGAGGAGTCTGAGGAGGGCGAGGATCGCGGCTGCGACTCGCTGGTCGACAACGGCTTCACCGGCGACTTCGCGATCACCGGCGAGCCCACCGACCTGCACATCGGGGTCGAGGCGAAGGGCGTCCTGGCGCTGCGGCTCGAGGTGGGGGGGACGGCGGCGCACGGCGCCACGCCCTGGCTGGGCGACAACGCCGTGCTGGGCGCGATCGACGTTTTCCGGAGTATCGAGTCGCTACCGTTTGCGAGACAGAGTTCGGAGTTGTTCGATCGTCCCTCGATCAATCTGGGGCGGATATGGGGCGGCGACGCTCTGAACAAGGTGCCCGACCGATGCGTGATCGACGTCGACATCCGCTACCTGCCCGGCCAGGATCCCGACGCGCTGCTGGCGGCGGTGAGGGCGCTGCCCGGGGTCATCGCGACGCCGCTGCTGGTGCGGCCACCGGCGACCGTCGACCGCGAATCGCCCTTCGTCCTGGGCCTGCGCGCGGCGGCGGCGACCTTCGGCGAGGGGGAGCCGATGAGCGTCGGGCGCGACGGTGCCTCCGACGCGGTCTCCTTCCTGCGGGTAGGGGTGCCGGCGGTCGAGTTCGGCCCGGTCGGCGCCGGCCACCACGGGCCGCAGGAGTGGGTCTCGGTGTCCTCGCTGGAGGGCTACCGGCAGGCGCTCGAGTCGTTCCTGCGCGCGATCCCGGAGCAGCTTGGTGAATAGCATCCCGCCATCCCCCGGCCGCGACTGGTCGGCCCGCAAGCCGGGCCCCGAGGGCGACGGGACGCCGCCGCCGAAAAAGAAGCGCTACTGGTGGCGGTTCAGCCTCGCCAGCCTGATCATCGTCGCGGTCACCGCCGCGGCGACCTCCTCCGCGATCCTGCTCTACATCAACTCGATCGCCGAAGCGATCGGGACGAAGGAAAACGACAAAACCGCCAAGGAAGTCGCCAGCGTCATCAACGAAGTCCATGGCGGCGAACCGGAGACGATCCTGATCTTCGGCTCCGACAAACGCCCCGAATTCGGCGAAGAATACGGACGCTCCGACACCACGATCCTGCTACGGCTCGACGCCGAACAGAACCTGATCTCGGTGATGTCGATCCCGCGCGACCTGAAGACCGAAATCCCCGGCATCGGGACGGAAAAGTTCAACGCCGCCTACAGCGCCGGCGGCCCGAAGCTGGCCGCCCAGGTGGTGAAGGAAATGACCGGGCTGAAAATCAACCACATCGTCAACATCGACTTCCTCGGCTTCGTCCGCGCCGTCGACGCGATCGGCTGCGTCTACACCGACGTCGATCGCCGCTACTACCACTCGAACGTCGGCGTGGCGCCGGAAGAAGAATATTCGGAAATCAACATCAAGCCTGGCTACCAGAAGCTCTGTGGCAGAAAAGCGCTGGAGTACGTGCGCTACCGCCACACCGACACCGACATCGTCCGCTCCGCCCGCCAGCAGAACTTCCTCAGCCAGGTGCGCCACCAGGTCTCGCCGATCGAACTGATCACCGACAGCCACAACCTGATCGACATCCTGGCCGAATACACGACCTCTGACATCCATGAAGGCGCCGAACTGATCACCCTGCTCGACCTGCTCTACGAATTGAAGGGCGCGGAAATCAACCAGGTCCACTTCCCGGCCGAACTCGGTCCCAGCTTCGTCTACTCGAACGCGCCGGAAATCCACCACGCGGTGAAGGAATTCCTCGGCGAAGCCGGCTACGAGTCGCACAAGTTCCCAGAAGACAAGGAAAAGGCGCTCAACAAGAAGGCCGAAGGGAAGAAGGAAAAGAAGGGCAAGAAGGGCGCCAACGGCAAGAAGCACAAGAAGCCGAAGGCCAAGCAGGCGCCGCCCGGCGGTGATGAACTGGTGCCCGCGGCCGAAGCGGGCGAAGCCGAGGGCGAAATCGTCGCCCGTAAGGTCGGCGGCGCCTTCCCGGTCTTCTACCCGACCCGGCTGCCCCCCGAAGCCTTCTACCAGGAAGACAACCCCTACGAAAAGATCGTCAACCCCTGGGTCTACCACCTGCGCGACAAGGAAAAGGTGCGCCACGGCGCCTACCGCATGGTCGGCATCTACCAGCCCGAATACGAACCCACTTATTTCGGCGTCCAGGGGATCCAGGGCTGGGAAAGCCCGCCGATCCTCGACACCCCGACCGAAACGATCTCCTCGGGCGGGCGTGAATACCTGATCTACACCGACAGCGGCAAGATCAAGCTGGTCGCCTGGCACCGTGGTGAAAACACCTACTGGATCTCCAACAGCCTGCAGCAGTCGCTGACCAACAAGCAGATGCTGGGGGTCGCCGAGTCGTGCAAGGTGATCATGCCGCCCAAGAACAACGCCAAGAAGGGGAGCAAGAAGAGCGAATGAGCGAACGCGAAGCCGTCGGAGTGATCGGGGCCGGCTGGGTCGGATTGGTGACCACGGCCTGCTTCGCCGAGCTCGGCTACGAGGTCATCGCCCGCGACATCCTCGCCGAGAAGGTCGAGGCGCTCTCGCGCGGCGAGGTGGCGATCCACGAGCCGGGGCTGGCCGAGATGCTCCGTCGCAACGTCGAGCGGATCACCTTCACCACCTCGATGGAGGAGCTGCTGGACGGCGCCCGCCTGCTCTTCACCTGCGTCGACACGCCGCCGACCTACTCCGGTGACGCCGACCTCTCGCGCGTCCGCGCGGTGGTCGCCGATCTGCCCGCGGACTCCGACCACGTGCTGGTGATGAAGAGCACCGTGCCCGCCGGCACCGGCGAGTCGATCCGCCGTGACATGCCCGGGCTCGCCTACGTCTCTTGTCCCGAGTTCCTCAAGGAGGGGACCGCGGTGGCCGACTTCATGCATCCCGACCGGGTGGTCGTCGGTGCCGATGCAGGCGACGAGGAGGCGGCCGAAGCGGTCGAAGCGCTCTACGCGCCGCTCGGCGCCGATGGTGAGATCCTGCGCACCGACGTCGCCAGCGCGGAGATGATCAAGCTCGCCTCGAACGCCTTCCTGGCGACCAAGATCTCCTTCATCAACGAGATCGCCAACGTCTGCGAGGAGGTCGGCGCCGACGTCGGCGAGGTCGCCCGCGGCATGGGCCTCGACAAGCGGATCGGCTCCTCCTTCCTGCGCGCCGGGATCGGCTACGGCGGCTCCTGCTTCCCCAAGGACGTCTCGGCGCTGAAGATGCTGGCCGGCAACACCGGCTACCACTTCCAATTGCTGACCTCCGTGATCGAGGTGAACGAGCTGCAGAAGCGGCGGGTGGTCGGCAAGCTGGAGAAGCATCTCGGCTCGCTGATCGGCAAACGCATCGCGCTGCTCGGGCTCGCCTTCAAGCCGGACACCGACGACATGCGCGAGGCCTCGAGCCTAGTGCTGGCGGCGCGGCTGCAGGGCGAGGGCGCCGAGGTGGTCGCCTACGACCCGGTGGCGAGCGGGCGGGCGGGCGAGATGCTGACCTCGGTCGAGATGGCCGACTCGGCGATGGCGGCGCTCGAGGGCGCCGACGCGGCGGTGCTGGTCACCGAGTGGGCCGAGTTCCGCGACCTCGACTGGAGCGTCGTCGCGGCGACGATGGCGAACCCGCTGGTCGTCGACGGGCGGAATTTCCTCGACCCGGCCGTGCTCGCCACCGCGGGCTTCGAATACGAGGGCATCGGCAGACAGCCGCGCCCGGCCCCCACCCAGGTTTACTAGTGGTCCTGACCAAGCGGGGCAAGGACGCAGGGCGCGTGGCGTGCTCTGCACGCGAGCGACCGAGGACGCCGCAGCGCGCCGGTCAGGACCGCTAGTGCAGGCGATCGTCTTAGTGGGGGGCGAGGGCACGCGGCTGCGTCCCCTCACCGACACGGTGCCGAAGCCGGCGCTGCCGCTGGTCGACCGCCCCTTCCTCGCCTACATGATCGAGTGGCTGGGTGAGCACGGGGTGACCGAGGCGGTGCTCGCCTGCGGCTTCCTCCCCGACCAGCTGCGCGAGGCGCTCGGCGACGGCGAGCACGCCGGCGTCGCCCTCACCTACGTGGTCGAGCCCGACCGCCGCGGCACCGCTGGGGCGATCCGCTTTGCCGCCGAAGCGCTCGGCGAGCGGCTCGAGGACCGCTTCCTGGCACTGAACGGCGACGTCCTCACCGACCTCGACCTGACCGCGCTGCAGCGCTCCCACGCGGAACGAGGGGCGCGGGCGACGCTGGGCCTCTACGCGGTCGAGGACTCGGCTGCCTTCGGCCTCGTCGACTGCGACGCGGCGGGCGCCGTCCTCGCCTTCACCGAGAAGACCGGCCGGGCGGAGCCGGGGGCGATCAACGCCGGCGCCTACGTGCTGGAGCGCTCGGTGCTCGACCTGATCCCGGCCGGGCGCCAGGTCTCGATCGAGACCGAGGTCTTCCCCCGACTCGTCGGGGACGGGCTTTGCGCGTTGCCGCTGGACGGGTACTGGATGGACATCGGCACCCCCGAGCGATACCTGCAGGCGACCTGGGACATCCTCGAGGGGAGGGTGGCGACGGCGGTGCTCCCGACCGCGCCGGGACTCTTCGTCGTGGCTGGCGGCGCGGTCGCCGAATCGGCCCGGATCGGGCCGCGCGCGGTGGTCTCGGCAGGCTGCTCGGTCGGGTCCGGCGCCGAGGTGGCGGGCTCGGTGCTGCTCGCCGACTGCGAGGTCGGCGAGGGCGCCCGGGTGCACGATTCGGTGCTCGGCGCGGGGACGGTGGTGGCGGCGGGCGCCGAGGTGCGGGGCGCGATCGTCGGCGCCCATGAAAGGGTTGGCGCCAAGCGATGATCGACGACGTCCTCGGCATCCCCGACCAGCTTCGCGACGCGCTCTGGCGGATCGAATCGGCGCGCCTCGAGGCGGCGCCCTCGGCGGGGCTCTTCGTCTGCGGGATGGGGGGCTCGGCGATCGGCGGCGACCTCGCCGCGGCAGCGCTCGGTGACCGGCTGACCGGCCCGATGGGGACCGTGCGCGGCTACGCGCTGCCGAGCTGGGCGACGCCGGAGTGGACGGTCCTCTGCTCGAGCTACTCGGGGAAGACCGAGGAGACCTTGGCCTGCTTCGAGGCGGCGGAGACGTTGGGCGCCAAGCGGGTGGTGGCGAGCATCGGCGGCCCGCTGGTCGACCGGGCGCGGGAGACCGACGTGCCGGTGATCGGCCTGCCGGGCATCTTCCAACCGCGGGCCGCGGTCGCCTACATGGCCGTGGTCGCCGCCGAGGTCGCCTGGCTGGCGGGCGTCGCGCCGCGCCTCCACACCGAGGTCGACGCCGCCGCCGCCTTCCTCGCCGAGCAGAAGGAGACCCTGCAACAGCAGGCGCGCGAGATCGGCGCGTTGATCGCGGGCGCGGTGCCGGTCATCTACGGCGCCGACCTGACCGCGCCGGTGGCGCGGCGTTGGAAGACCCAGGTGAACGAGAACGCGAAGGCGCCGGCCTGGTGGGGGGAGATCCCCGAGGCCGACCACAACGAGCTGCTCGGCTGGACCGGCGCCGCGGGCGACGAGCGCCCGGCGGCGATCTTCCTCGAGGACCGCGACCAGCACCCGCGGATCGCCCGGCGCTTCGAGCTCACCACGGCCACCGTCAAGGAGAACGCGGCCGCCGTGGTGCGGGTGGAGACGGCGGGGGAGACGCGGCTCGAGCGGCTGCTCTGGGCGGTGATGCTGGGCGACCTCGTCTCGCTCGAGGTGGCCCGCCAGCGCGGCGTCGATCCCGATACGGTCGAGGCCATCGAACGCTTCAAGGAGGAGATGGGATGAGGGCGATGGTCCTCGCCGCGGGGCTCGGGACGCGATTGCGGCCGCTCACCTTCGACATGCCGAAGCCGATGGTGCCGGTGCTGAACCGGCCGGTGATGGAGCACATCCTGCGCCTGCTCGCCCGCCACGGCTTCACCGAGACGATCGCCAACCTGCACTGGTTCCCGGACCTGATCACCGACCGCTTCGGCGACGGTTCCGCCTATGGCGTCTCGCTCACCTACTCGAGGGAGGAGGCGCTGCTCGGCACCTCGGGCGGGGTGCGCAAGGCCGCCGACTTCCTCGGCGAGAGCTTCCTCGTGATCTCCGGCGACGCGCTCACCGACATCGACCTGACGGCGATGCGCGAGTTCCACGAAGGCCACGACGGGATCGCCACGCTGGCGACCAAGCGGGTCGAGGACACGACCCAGTTCGGGGTCGCGATCACCGACGCGGAGGGGCGGATCGGCGGCTTTCAGGAGAAGCCGCCCGCCTCGGAAGCGCTCTCCGACCTGGCGAACTGCGGCATCTACATGTTCCGGCGCGAGATCTTCGACTACTTCCCCGCGCCGGGGACGAGCAAAGCGGCGAAGGCAGGCGATCCCGACGGCTTCGCCGACTGGGCGATGGACGTCTTCCCGAGGCTGCTGGAGGGCGACGTGCCGTTCTACTCGCACGAGATCGACGCCTACTGGAACGACATCGGCAACCTGACCGAGCTGCGCGAAAGCACCTACGACGCCCTCAACGGGGCGGTCGAGGTCGAGCAGGTGGGCGAGCTGGTCGACGGCTTCCGCAGTGGTGAGCCGGCCGCCGACGAGGGCGATCTCGACGGCCCGGTCCTGCTCGGTCCCGACTGCGAGATCGGCGACGACGTGCGGATCGACGGCCCCGCGGTGATCGGCGACGGCGCCAAGATCGGCGCCGGGAGTCGGCTGCGAGACGTGATCGTGCTGCCGGGGGCGGAGCTGCCGCCCAAGTCGGTGCTGATCGGCGCCACCCTGGGCGCCCGGCCTTAGAGTCCCTTTCAGAATGCCCCGCACACGTCTGGCGGCGGCGGACACACTGCGCGGCATTCTGAAAGGGACTCTTAGCGCCGTCACAAAGCCCTGACTTTCTGCGCGCCACGCGTGCGCATTTCCTCGGCACGGTCGCCGTATGCATCTGCTTCAGGTCGTCTCCGCGCTCGTCGCGCCGCCGCTCTGCGCGGCCTGCGGTCGCGGGTGCAGGGCGGGGGCGGTGCTGTGCACGAGGTGCTCGCGACGGCTGGCGACGGCGACGCCGGTGCTGACCGCGGGTCCGCAGGGGATCGACCGCGCCTGGAGCTCGGCCCCTCACGACGACGTGGCAAGGGCGCTCGTCGGCGCGCTGAAGTTCCGGCACCTGTTGCCGGTGGCGGAGCTGATGGCGGACCGGATCGAGTGGCTGGCGCCGGGCCACCTGCTCGGCGGAGCCGCGGTGCCGGTTCCCGCCGCACCGGGACGCCTGCGAAGGCGAGGCTTCGATCCGGCCGGTGAGCTGGCGAGCGCGCTGGCCGCGAAGCTCGGAACGGAGGTGTCAGCCTGCCTGGTGCGCCGAGGTCCCGGTCATCAGCGCGGCCGCGGAAGAGCGGAGCGCATCCGCCATCCGCCGCGGATCGAATCCGTCGCGCCCGCCCCCCGAAGCGTGCTCCTGATCGACGACGTGCTGACGACGGGAGCGACGCTGACGGCCTGTGCGTCGGCGCTGCGTCCGGCGGGCGCGAAGCGGATCGTCGCGCTGACCTTCACCCGGCGGCTCTAGCGGGGTCCTGGCGGTCCGTAGACGTTCGACTTCGGGGTGCTCCGGGGGACGGACGCGTCGGTGGGGCGCCGAGGGACGGGGCCGTCGGCGGCTGGCGCCCGGACGGGTAGGGACCCGGCCTTCTCGGAGGCGACCCTGGCAGGCTGTGGCCGCCTCCGAGAAGGCCGGGATTCGAGGAGACGGCCGAGGGTTCGGGCGAGCACATCAGGCCGGAGGGGCGGGAGGTCACGAAGACGCCGGGAACCGCGCGGGAGACGTGACGGAGACGTCACCGGTCCCACGCCTCCTCCACGGTAACGAAGACGCTGCGTGGATCGACCCTGCCATGGCAGGGTCGATCCACGCAGCGCGAGACGGGGCCTCCGAACCTCCCCGTGAAGGCATACGCCTTCCCTGCGATCGTGGACCCTTCGTCACGGACCGACCATGATCCGGGAGATCCGGGGATCCCGCCGGATCATGCATCTCCCTGACGGGACCCGCGCGGATCGCACGGTCTTCGTGGCATCTTTCGTCGGCCTCGTCACGGAGACGTCGCATTCCTCCGTCCGTCACGGAGATGCCGGGATCCCCGGATCTCCCCCACCACGCACCCGTCCCTGCGCCAGTCTCCCCCGAAGACCTCCCGTCCCGGGCGTCCCGGAGGCGGCCACAGCCTGCCCGGGTCGCCTCCGGGACGCCCGGGACGGCGGGGCTCCGATCGGTCAGGCCCGAACCACTTCCATCCCGTACCCACCCAGCCGCCAGTGCCAGCTCAGCAACCGGCGCCGGTGTAGGGCAGCCGCACCCGCCGGTGCGAGGAATTGTCGTTCTCGTTCGACTCGAACAGGTGGCGCTTGGGGTCGACGGTCATCGTGAACTGGAAGCAGCCGCGCAGGCCGCTGACGTCGATGTACTGCTTGTCGTAGTCGGCGGGGTAGATGTCGGACCAGCCGACCGAGGTGCCGAGGCGGTCGCGCTTGATCCGGCGGTCCTGGTTGCAGCCGGGGTAGACGCGATGGCGCGGTGAGCGCTTCCCCGGCCGGGTGCGGTCGAGGTCGCGGAGGCAGTAGTTCAGCTTCGGGCTGGTCCGCACCACGGGGCCGAGCCCGCCGTCGGGCAGGACCTTGCGCAGGGTGAAGCGGGCCAGCTGGTGGACCTTCCAGTAGGAGCCGCCGAAGTACTCGCCGACGTCAGTGAAGTGGAGGCTGGCGTCCGTGCGGACGGTGATGTGGCCGCCGCCGACCTTGTAGATCCACTGCGTCACCTTCATCTTCTTCGGCCCGTCGCGCTGCCCGTGCAGCTCGATCGGCCCGCGGCCGCGGCTCTCGACGTCGGAGGTCGCGTGCAGGAGTGCCTTGCCGCCGTAGTCGGAGACGTACATTTCGCTCGGCTTCCCGATCCGCAGGTCGGGGCAGAGGAGGTGCCGTGCGCTCGGCCCTTGGCAGGGATTCTGCGGTGGTGGATGCCATCCGCCCGAGGTCAGGGCCAGGGTCGATGCCAGGACGGAAAGCGCCGCCTTCACGCGCGCAGACTATCCCGGCCCGTTGCTATCGTCGGCACCAGCGATGGCCGACCTCCCCGAGAACTTTCAGACCGCCCCCCTGAGCGAGGTCGATCCCGAGATCGCGACCGTCCTCGAGCGCGAGCTGCGCCGCCAGCAGCGCACCCTGGAGATGATCGCCTCGGAGAACTTCGTCCCCCAGGCGGTGCTCGACGCGGTGGGCTCGGTGCTGACCAACAAGTACGCCGAGGGATACCCCGGCCGCCGCTACTACGGCGGCTGCGAGGAGGTCGACGTCGCCGAGCAGCTGGCGATCGATCGGGCCAAGGCGCTCTTCGGCGCCGAGCACGTGAACGCCCAGCCGCACGCCGGCGCCCAGGCCAACAACGCCGTCTACTTCGGCCTCTTGGAGCCGGGCGACACGATCCTCGGCCTCGCCCTCGACCACGGCGGCCACCTCAGCCACGGGATGAAGATCAACGTCTCGGGCAGGCTTTACAACCCGGTGCCCTACCACGTGCGGCGCGAGGACTACCTGGTCGACATGGACGAGGTCGCCAAGCTTGCCGCCGAGCACAAGCCGAAGATGATCGTCGCCGGCTGGTCCGCCTACCCTCGCCAGCTCGACTTCGTCGCCTTCCGCGAGATCGCCGACTCGGTCGGCGCCCTGCTGATGGTCGACATGGCCCACTTCGCGGGACTCGTCGCCGCCAATGAGCACCCCAGCCCGGTGCCCTACGCCGACGTCGTCACCACCACCGTCCACAAGACGCTGGCGGGGCCGCGCAGCGGCATGATCTTCAGCAAAGCGGAGCACGCGAAAGCGATCGACAAAGCGATCTTCCCCGGCCAGCAGGGCGGCCCGCTGATGCACACGATCGCCGCCAAGGCGGTGGCGATGAAGATCGCCGCCTCGGCGCCCTTCGCCGAGCGCCAGCGGCAGACGGTCGCCAACGCCCGCGCCCTCGGCATCGGCCTCGAAGCGAACGGGATCCCGGTCCTCACCGGCGGCACCGACGTCCACCTGGTGCTGGTCGACCTGACCCCGACCGGGCTCGACGGCCAGACCGCCGAGGACCGCCTCGACGCGGTCGGCATCACCGTCAACCGCAACGCGATCCCCTTCGACGAGCGGCCGCCGATGAACCCGTCCGGCCTGCGGATCGGCACCCCGGCGCTGACCACGCGGGGGATGAAGGAGGACGAGATGGAGGAGATCGCCGCCGTGATCGCCGCCGCCCTCGGCCCCGACTTCGAGGCCCAGAAGACGTCCCTGAACGAGCGCACCGGCGCCCTGATGGACCGCCACCCCTTGTATCCGCAACTTTCTCCGTTAACCGCTGCCTGAAGGGTCCGAAAACCAAGCAGGTCGGTGGACGCAGGGAGGGCGGCGCAGCGAGCGTGCAGACGCACGTGAGCAAGACGGCCGACCGAGGACGCCGAGATGCGCCGGTTTGCGGGAGCCGCAGTCATGAAGGTTTGGGTGGATTGCACTGCGGCGGCTCATCCTCTCGTCCTGCGGCCGATCATCGAGCGGCTCGAGGAGCGCGGCGACGAGGTCTTCATCACCGCCCGCGAGTACGGCCAGACGGTCGGCATCCTCGACCGGCTCGGCCTGCACTACACGGTGGTCGGCGAGCACGGTGGCGCCTCCCGCCTGGGCAAGGTGCGGGCGCTCGAGTCGCGCTCGCGGGCGCTGACCAAGGTGGTCTGGGACCGCCGGCCAGAACTGGCGCTCGCCCATGGCTCGGTCGACCTCGCCGTGGTCAGTTGGCTGCTGCGCATCCCCGCGGTGCAGATGCAGGACTACGAGTTCGCCAGGCTGCAGCGCCAGATCGCCTTCCGCGCCGCCCGTCGCGTGCTCGCCCCGGAGGCGATCCCGGTCGACCGGCTGCGCAAGATCGGCGCGAAGCCGAAGAAGCTGGTCCGCTATCCGGGTTTGAAGGAGGAGTACTACCTCGCCGACTTCGTCCCCGACGAGGGGATCGTCGAGAGCCTCGGACTCGATCGGACCAAGGTGATCGTCGTCCTCCGCCCGCCGCCGGAGACCTCCGAGTACCACGCGCCCAACGACGTCTACGGCGCCACGGTGAAGTTCCTCGCCGCGGCCGACGGCCAGGCGCAGGCGGTGATCATCCCCCGCACCCCCGAGCAAGGCGAGGCGGCCCGCGCCCTCGGCGCCGCCAACCTGCTGATCCCGGACCGCGCGATCGACGCCCAGAGCCTGATCGCCTGCGCCGACCTGGTGATCAGCGCGGGGGGGACGATGAACCGCGAGGCGGTGGCCCTCGGCACGCCCGTCTACACCACCTTCAGCGGCCGCATGGGCGGCGTCGACGAGGTGCTGATCCAGGAAGGCCGGCTGCGCATCCTGGAGGATCCAGCGGCGCTGCCGTTGGCCAAGCGGACCGAGCCGATCGGCGTGCGCAACCCACGCGACCCCGCCTTCCTCGCCGACGCCGTGCTCGGCGCCGTCGCTTAGAGCCCCTGTGAGAGTGCCACGTGCGCGGATGGCGAGCGCCGGACCGAGCGGGGCCAGGACGCAGGGAGGCCTGATGGCAGCGCCATTTGGCCGACCGAGGACGCCGCCATGCGAAGTGTCCGCCGCCGCCAGACGTGTGCGTGGCACTCTCACAGGGGCTCCTACCCCGTAACCTGAGCCGGTCCGGGGCCACCGGGCGCACTCGCTCCTCTCGACAAGAGGCGGGACTTTTCCCACATGGCCGCGACCACCGACGCCGTACTTGCCTTCATCGCCGCCGCGGCGATCGCCTGGCTGCTGGTCCCCTACGCCGAGCGGCTCGCCTTCCGGGTGGGCGCGATCGATTACCCGAAGGAGCGCAGCCTTCACGACAAGCCGATGCCGCGCCTCTCCGGCCTGGCGATCCTGGTGGGGGTCGAGGTCGCGGGCTGGATCTGGCTGCCGGGCGACGACGAGAGCCGCTGGATCCTGATCGGCGCCGTGGCGATCGCCGCGGTCGGCGTCCTCGACGACATCTACGACCTGCCCGCGCTGCCGAAGCTGGTCGGCCAGATCGGCGCGGCGCTGATCCCGGTGCTGGCCGGGGTGCGGGTCGAGAACCTCACCCTGCCCTTCCTCGGCCCCTCCGAACTGCACGGCTGGGGCTATCCGCTGACCGTGCTCGGGATTGTCGCCGTGGTCAACGTGATCAACTTCCTCGACGGCGTCGACGGGCTCGCCGCCGGGGTCTGCGTGATCGCCGCGATCACGATGGCGACGATCGCGCTCTCGCTCGAACGCAACTCGGCGGGCCTCCTGGCGGCGCTGACCGCGGGCGCCGCGTTCGGCTTCCTCCGCCACGGCTTCCCGCCCGCCTCGAGCTTCATGGGGGACACCGGCTCCAACCTGCTCGGCTTCCTGCTCGCCACGATCTCGGTGCAGGGAGCGCTGAAGACCAACGCGGTGATCGCCCTCGCCTTCCCCTTGATCGTGCTCGCGGTGCCGATCCTCGACACTGGTTTCGTCGTCGCCAAACGGCTCAAACACCGCCAGCCGATCTACCAGGCCGACAACTGGCACTTCCACCACCGGATGGCGAACAAGGGCTTCAGCCAGCGGCGCACGGTCGCCTACCTCTACGCCTGGACGATCGTCATGTCGATGCTGGCCCTCGCCCTGCGCTTCGTCCCCTACAGCGACAACCACGGTCACTTCAACGCCCTCTGGACCGCGGTGATCCTGGTCCTGATCGCCGCCGCGCTCGCCTACAGCGTCTACCTCGTCTACGTGCTCGAGATCCTGAAGCTGCGGCGGGGCAAGATCAACCCCGAAACGGGCGAGTTCGAAGCACTTGAACTCGATTCGGATCCGCCCCCGCCCAAACCGAAGGCAGGTAGTGGCAAGGGGCACTAACCCGCATCAGAAAGCCATTTGCCGGCCATTTAGTTTATAGTCGCGCCCGCGCTCCTCCCGCAGAGTCGGGCGTTTCTATGTCTCCTCCTAAGCATGTCGACCTACTGGTGCTGGCCGCAGCCGCGGTCGTCTTTGTCCTGGCCGGCTTCTCGCTTCTGGGCTACGCCGCGGCAGCCGCCGCCTGGCTCGCCCAACGCGCGATCCAGTGGCTGGCCCAGCGCCGCTCCGGCGAAGCGCTGAAAGCGGGCAACCGCCAGCGCGCGATGGGGATCATCGCTGCGACGACCCTCGGCCGCGTCTGGCTGATGGCGACGGTGGTGCTGCTCGCCGGCATCGTCGAGCGCACCGCCGGCCTCTCCGCGGCGATCCTGCTGGCGGCGCTCTTCACGATCTCGATGGGCTCCTCCGGCCTCGCCTACCTGCTCGAACCCGAAGGGCAGAGCGTCCAGCCGCGATGAAGACGATGAAGACCAAAACCAAAGCCTTGATCGTCGGCGGCATCTGGCTGGCGATCGTCGTCCTCCTGCTCCTCATCTTCGGCAGCGAAGGCAAGAACGAAGACTTCAAGCCGCAGAACGAGTTCAAACTTCATCCCTGGGTCTCGATCCAGATCGGGCCGCTCGACCTCTCGATCAACCGCGCCGTCTTCTACCTCGCCCTGACCGCCGGGCTGACGATCGCGACGATGGTCTGGATCTCGAAGAAGATGCAGCAGCGGCCGAACCGCACCCAGACCGCGGTCGAGCTGGCCTACGACCTGGCGAAGAACAACATCACCCGCGGCAACATGGCCAACCAGCAGGTGGCGACCCGCTGGTTCCCCTTCATCGGCGCCCTCTTCTTCTTCATCCTCTTCGCCAACCTGATCGGCTACCTGCCGCTGCCGACCAACACCGCCGAGCACTTCAACGTCTTCGGGCTCGAAATCCCCGCCTTCGCGATCTACGCGGCGACCGCGAACATCTCGATCCCGATCGTCCTCACCCTGGTCGTCTGGGTCAGCTACCACGTCGAAGGGGTCCGCGCCAAGGGCCTCGGCCCCTACCTGAAGAGCTGGCTGCCGCCCGGACTAGAGGACATGAGCCCGATCGGCCGCGGCGCGATCTTCGTGATCGAGGTCGTCTCCCACTTCGTCCGCCTCGTCAGCCTCTCCGTCCGTCTTTTCGCCAACATCCTCGCCGGCCACCTGCTGCTGCTGTTCATGGGCGGCGGGCTGGCGGTCCTGCTCGGGATCGCGGCACTCGGCGCGCTGACCTTCCCGCTGGCCTTTGCCTTCTTCATCTTCGAGGTCGGGCTGGTCGCCACCCTGCAGGCATTCATCTTCTCGACCCTCAGCGCCATCTACATCGGCGGAGCCACCTCCGCCGAGCACTGACAACTAGAAAAGGAGTTAGTTCTTCCATGGATCTGCCAGTCGTCACGGCCGCCGCCGAAGCCATCACCGGCGAAGATGTCAAAGGCGCCGGTAAAGCGATCGCCCTCGGTGTCGGTGCCGGGCTCGGCTCGATCGGCGCCGGTATCGGCATCGGCTTCATCTTCGGCAAGGAGATCGAGTCGGTCGCCCGTCAGCCCGAGATGAAATCGGAGCTCGAATCGATTCGCTGGCTCGGCTTCGCGCTCACCGAGGCCGTGGCCTTCTACACGTTCATCTTCGGCCTGATCGCCTTCTTCCTCTCGTAGCGATGGCGCTCGTCGGCCAAATAGCCGCGGTGCCGGTTGCCGCGAGCGAAGGCAGCTTCCTGGTCTCGCCCAGCGTCGGGCTGATGATCTGGACGCTGATCGTCTTCCTGTTCACGATGTGGGTGTTGAACAAGGTCGCCTTCCCGCGGATCCAGGAGGCCCTGGACAAACGCGCGAAGACGATCTCGGAGTCGATCGACGCCGCCGAACGACAGCGCAAGGAATCGGACGAACTGCTCGAGGAGTACCGCGGCCGCCTCGCCGAGGCGCGCGAGCAGGCGGACGAGATCATGGCGCGGGCCCGCAAAGCCGCCGAGACCGCCGAGTCGGAGGCGACCGTCGCCGGCCGGGAGAAACGCGACGAGCTGGTCGCCCAGGCGCAGCGCGACATCGAAGCCGAGACGCGGCGCTCGCTCGAGTCGATCCGCCGGGAGGTCGCCGACCTCACCGTCCTGGCAACCGAGAAAGTCACCCGCAAGACGCTCACCGAGGCCGACCAGAAACGGCTCGTCGAGGAGGCCCTCGGCGAGGTCGACTTCTCCGCCCTCTCGGGCTCGGAGAACTAGGAGAGGGACTGGATGGCCGACGCCGCCCGTGTCTACGCCGAGGCCCTCTTCGAGGCGGGAGAGGACAAAGGCAAGCTCGACCCGCTGCAGGAGCAGCTGGGGCAGTTCGCCGATGCCGTCGACGGCGACCGCGAGCTGCAGGTTTTCCTCTTCAGCCCCTACCTCAGCTCGAACGACAAGGTCGAGGGCCTGAGGCGCGCCGTGACGGGCGCCGAGCCGGAGTTCCTCAACTTCCTCGAGTTGCTGGTCGAGAAAGGCCGGATGCCGGAAGTCTTCCGCATCCGGCGGGAATTCGACGAGCTCTGGAAAAAGGCCCACCGCCGTCTCGACGTCACCGTCACCAGTGCGATCGAGCTCGACCCGGGCGTGGTCGGCAAGATCGGTGAGGAGGTCGAACGGCAGACCGGCGAGAAGGTCGACCTCTCGAGCGAGGTCGACGACGAGATCCTCGGCGGCATCGTGCTGCGGGTCGGCAACATGGTCCTGGACGCGAGCATCCGCACTCGCCTGGAGAAACTGCGAAAAAGCGTCGCGAGCGCGGCGTAAGGAGGAAGTAAGAGCATGGCTATGGAGATCAAGCCAGACGAGATCGCGAGCATCCTGCGTGAGCGGATCGAGGGGCTGGAGACCGATTCCGCCGACCTGACCGAGGTCGGCACCGTCCTCTCGGTCGCCGACGGCATCGCCCGCGTGCACGGGCTCGACAACTGCATGGCGCTGGAGATGCTCGAGCTGCCCCACGGGGTGACCGGGCTGGCGCTGAACCTCGAGTCCGACAACGTCGGCGCGGTGCTGTTCGGCGAGTGGGACAAGATCGTCGAGGGCGACACGGTCAAGCGCACCGGCCACCTGCTGGAGATCCCGGTCGGCGAGCAGCTGCTCGGCCGCATGGTCGACCCGCTCGGCCGTCCGCTCGACAACCGCGGCGAGGTCGCCACCACCGAGACCCGCCCGGCCGAGTTCAAAGCGCCCGGTGTGGTCGAGCGCCAGCCGGTCGAGGAACCGGTGCAGACCGGCCTGATGGCGATCGACGGGATGATCCCGATCGGCCGCGGCCAGCGAGAGCTGATCATCGGCGACCGC
>JAFDWF010000197.1 GCA_018268575.1 Actinomycetota bacterium | reverse complement strand
GTCTTCCTCACGTCCCCGGGCCCCGCCCGGACCCTCTGCCGTCTCCTCAAATCTCGGCCTTCTCGGAGGCGGCCACAGCCTGCCAGGGTCGCCTCCGAGAAGGCCGGGTCCCTTTGGCGTCCGGGCGCCAGCCGGCGACGGCCGCGTCCCTTAAGCGTCCGCCGCCGCGGTCGTTCCCCGAGCGCCCTCGTGGAACTACCCATCTAGTCCATGAACGCGCCGCCGTTGACGGCGATCGCCTCGCCGGTGACGAAGGCGGCGTCGTCGCCGGCGAGGAAGGCGACCACCCGGGCCACGTCCTCGGGTTGCTCGAGCCTGCCCAGCGGCGTGTCGTCGATCCAGGCGCGCTTCACCGACTCTGGATCGGATCCTCGGAGCGCCGCCTCCCAGGCCAGCTCGCGATCTTGCATCGGCGTCGCCACGTAGCCCGGGCAGACGCTGTTCACCCTGATCCCGTGCGGGGCCAGCTCCAGGGCCATCGCCTGGGTCAGGCCGACGACGCCGAACTTCGAGGCGACGTAGTCGGAGAGGTAGGGCACGCGGCCTTGCTTGCCGGCCATCGAGGCCAGGTTGACGATCACGCCGCCGCCGCGCTCGCGCATCGTCCGCGCCGCGACCTGGCCGCAGCGGAAGACGCCCTTGAGGTTGACGCCGAGGCTCCGGTCGAGCTCCTCCTCGGTCACTTCGACGAACGGGGTCATGTGGGAGACGCCGGCGTTGGAGACCCAGACGTCGAGGCCGCCGAGGTCGGCGACCGCACTGCTCGCGGCCGCCTCGATCGAGGCGCGGTCGGTGACGTCGACCGCCAGCCAGTGCGCGCCGCCGCATTCGTCGGCGACCCGCTCGGCGGCAGCCGGGTCGAGGTCGGTGACCAGCACCGCCAGGCCGCGCGCGGAGAGCTCGCGGGCGATCGCCGCGCCGATCCCCGACCCGGCCCCGGTCACCACCGCCACCTTCCGTTCCACCGTCATCAAACTGCCTCCGTTCTGTCCGCGGCGCCCGCGAGCCGGTGCGCGAACGGTCGCAGCGCCGGCTCGAGGCCCCGGTAGATCTCGTAGTGGGAGTCGTAGCGGTCGCGGTTCTCGGGCCGCGGCTCGATCGGGTCCCCGGTGCCGACCAGGTCCGCGATCGCCGTCCAGCCGGCGGCGCCGCTGCCGACCGCGGCGGCCATCGCGGCGCCGAGCGAGGCGCCGGGATGGTCGACGATCGGGACGAGCGGCCGGCCGAGCACGTCGGCGATGATCGACTTCCAGAGGGTCGAGCGGCTGCCGCCGTTGGTCACCCGCACCGTCTCGGTCGCGACGCCGAGGTCGGCGAAGACCTCGAAGTGATGGCGGAAGCCGAAGGCGACCGCCTCGAGCGCGGCGCGATAGAGGTGCGGCAGGCCGTGCGAGAGGCCCAGGCCGACGAAGGCGCCGCGCTGGTCGGGATCGTGGAGCGGCGACTTCTCGCCGAGGAAGTAGGGCAGGCAGACGACGCCCTCGGCGCCGGGCGCGACCGCCTCGGCCTCGCGGTCGAGGCGCTCCAGCGGGGTGCCGCCGGAGAGGCGCTGCAACCAGCGGACGAGGCTGCCGCTGGTCGCCATGCAGCCGTTCGGCAGCCAGAGCGAGCCGACCGGGTGCTTGTCGAGGTAGAGGCGCTCGTCGACCAGCGGCTCGGCCGCGGTGAGGAGGATGTCACCGGCGCCGCCGAGCTTGACCAGGACCTCGCCCGGATCGAGCATGCCCGCGCCGTAGGCGGAGCTGACGTGGTCGGCGAGGCCGACGAAGATCGGGGTGCCGGCGCGCAGCCCGGTCGCGCCCGCCGCCGCCTCGCCGACGGCGCCGACCGCCTCGCCCGCCTCGCGCACCGGCGCCAGCAGGCCGGGGTCGATCTCGGCCGCGGCGATCACGTCGGCGGCGGGGGTGCCGTCGAGCTCGAAGAGGCCGCTCTCGATCGCCCAGTTGCGCTCCAGATGCGGCTCGGCGCCAAGCCGGCGGGCGATCCATTCGTAGGAGCCGGCGAGGCTGCTCGCCGCCGCCATCGTCGCCGGCTCGTGCTCGCGCAGCCAGCAGAGGGTCGGCGCGATCGACTGCTGGCTCAGCACCGAGCCGGTGCGGGCGAGCAGGTCGGCGCCGGCCAGCTCGGCGCGCAGCCGGGCGACCTCGGCGGTGGCGCGGGCGTCGTTCTGGAGGATCGCCCGCCGCAGCGGCCGGCCCGCCGCGTCGAGCGCCACCAAGGCCGGGACCATGCCCGCGACGGCGACGCCTTCGATCGCGCCCGCGTCGGCCTCGGCCGCGTCAAGCAGTTGCGCCACCAGGGCGCTCACTGCGTCCCACCACTCGCCGGTATCGGCCTCGGCCCAGCCGGCGGCGGGCGAGTGCAGCGCCACCGGGGCGCTCGCCGCGGCCACCACGCCGCGCTCGAGGTCGAGCAGGATCGCCTTGACCGCGGAGGAGCCGATGTCGAGGCCGAGGAACACCCCTCAGCTCGTCACGCCGTCCCGGGCCGCGTCGATGAAGCGCTTGGCGCGCTCCGGATCCACCGGGTTCCAGGTGTAGCCGTCGACCTTCAGGTCGGAGCCGACGATGCAGCCGTCGGCGACGCGCAGGTAGTCGGCGATCGTCTCCGCCCGGGCGCCGGTGTTGAGCAGCACCGGGACCTCCGCCGGGACCGCCTCGCGGATCTCGTCGAGCAGGGCCCGTCCCGGTTCGGCGCCCGCCATCGGACCGGAGACGAGGATCGCGTCGGCGAGGCTGGAGACGACCGCGGAGCGGGCCGCTTCGGCCGGGTCGCGGCGGCCGATCGGCGAGGCGAACTCGGGGGTGACGTTCATCAGCACGGCGAGCCCGTCGGCGTCGAGCCGGCGGCGCTCGCGCAGCAGCTTGCCCGGGTCGGTCTGCCAGAGGCCCATGTCGGACTCCCAGACGCCGGTCACCACCTCGCGCACGAAGGCGGCGCCGGTGGCGACGCCGACGGCGAGCGCGCAGTTGGCGTCCCAGAGGAAGTCGACGCCGAAGGGGCGCTCGGCGGGGACGCACTCGGTCACCACCCGGGCCATCGTCGCCGCCGCCTCGAGGCCCGCTTCGAGCTCGTAGGGCCGATCGCCCTCGTTGCAGAAGAGGAAGCCGTCGAAGCCCGCCTCGACCAGGACGGCGAGGTCGCGAGCGACGTCCTCGACCATCCCCGGCACCCCGCGAGCGGCGTCGTAGAGCGGCGTCCCCGGCAACGGCGGCAGGTGGACCATCGCGATCAGCGGCTTGTCGACGTCAAAGATGGTGCGGAATCTGGAATTCACGGCTTCCTCCGATCGAACGTGTGCGAAATCCTCGGGGACGGCCCGCGGTCCCCTGCCGGGGCGCCCTGCGGCGGACTCGCCTGCGTCGCGGCCAGGGCCGCTTCGATGCGGGCGGCGTCGATCGCCGTGCCGTCGTGGGTGAACGAGCGCAGCAGCAGCAGCGCGGCATCGTGGCGGTCCTCCGCCGACCCCGCGGTGCAGTCTTCGACCACGCGGACGTGGTAGTCGCGCTGGAACGCGTCGCCCGTCGTCCACAGCACGCAGACGTCGCTGCAGACGCCGGCCATGATCAGGGTCGAGACGTCCAGGCCGTTGAGCAGGAACTCGAGCTCGGTCCCCAGGAAGCAGCTGAAGCGCGCCTTGTCGACGACGTAGTCGCTCTCCGCCGGGCCGAGCTCGGCGACGATCTCGGCGCCCTTGGTCCCGCGGATCGTGTGCCACGGCACCGCGGGCTCGCCCGCCGCCGCGCTCAGCAGGCCCGGGCCCTCGTCGATCTCCCGGCCGGCGTCGATGCCGCCCGGCCGGTGCAGCTCACGCGTGTGGATGACCGGGATCGCCGCCGCCCGGCAGGCGTCGGCGAGGGCGCCGAGCCTGCCGACTACCTGCTCGGCGCCGGGCGCGTAGCAGCCGCGGCCGGGTTCGACGAAGTCGTATTGCATGTCGATGATCAGGAGGGCCGGGCGGCCCACGATCAGATCGGTCATCGGACCTCCTCCTTGGGCCCGGGCGGCGTCGCCGCGCCGAGCAGATCGAGCAACAGTTGGGTCCCGAGCAGCGCCGTCACCTCGTTGGCGTCGTGCGGCGGCGAGACCTCGACCAGCTCGCAGCCGAGCAGGTCGCAGCGCGCGCCGACCGCGAGCAGCAGCGAGCGCAGCAGCGGGTAGTCGAGGCCACCGGGCTCGGGGTAACCGGTGCCCGGCGCCACCGCCGGGTCGACGACGTCGATGTCGACGCTGACGTAGGCGGGCGTCCCCGGCGGCAGGGCCTCGATCGCCCGCAGGGCCTCGCCGCGCCGACAGCCCGCGGCGGTGACGACGACGTTGCCGTCGGCCTCGCTGTCGGCCAGGGAGGCGGCGGCGTTGTCGTAGCCGCGGATGCCGAGCTGGAGGACCTGGGAGCAGAGCCCCTCGCGGCGGGAGCGCCGCAGCGGCGTCGAGTTGCCGTCGGGCGAGCCGAAGTAGGACTCGCCGTAGTCGAGGTGGGCGTCGAACTGGACGACGACGGCGCCTGGCGCGCCGAGCCCGCGCAGCGAGGGCAGGGTGACGCTGTTGTCGCCGCCGAGCAGGACGGGGATCGCGCCGGCCGCGCGGGCGGCGCCGACGGCGGCCTCGATCGCGGCGAAGGAGGCGGCCTGGTCGGCGGGCCGGATCTCGACGTCGCCGACGTCCCAGGCGAGGTCGGCCAGGACCACCTCGCGGCGCCGCTCGAGGTCGAAGAAATGCAGGCCGTCGGCGGAGGCGAAGCGCAGCCGCATCGAGGCCTGGCGCAGCGAGGCCGGGCCGAACCGCGAGCCGGGGCGGTAGGGAGTCCCTTCGTCGTAGGGAGCGCCGATCGCGACCAGCACCCGGCCGTCGGCCTCGGCCGGCGGCACGGTGCCGGGGCTCGCGGGCCAGCCGAGGAAGGTCGCGATGCCCGCGAAGGGGAGCCCGCCGCTCACGCGCGCCGCGCCTCTCCCGTCGCCGGGTCGAAGAGGTGGATGCGGGAGAGGTCGACCTGGACCTGGGTCGACTCGCCGATCGCGATCGCGGCCCCGGCGCGGACCAGGGCGACGAAGCGGGCGCGGCTGTCGTCGGAGAGCAGCTGCGCTTCGCCGTCGTCCTCGGCGACCGCCTCGGGGCTGTAGCGCGGCGCGTCGACGGGGAACTCGAGCTGCAGCTCGGCGCCCAGCCGCTCGACCAGGTCGATGGTGACCCCGAGCGGCGCCGGCGCCGCCATCCCGGCCGGGTCGAGGGCGATGTCGGTGGGCCGGATCCCGAGGATCACCGGCCCCTCCGCCGGCGTCCGCCCGGCGGGGACCGGCAGTCGGTGGGAGCCGAAGCTGATCTCGCCCGCCGCGATCTCGGCACGGACCAGGTTCATCGGCGGCGAGCCGATGAAGCCCGCGACGAAGACGTTGGCGGGCCGCTCGAAGAGGCGGGTCGGCGTGTCCAGCTGCTGCAGCTTGCCGTCGAGGAGGACGGCGACGCGGTCGCCGAGGGTCATCGCCTCGGTCTGGTCGTGGGTGACGTACACGGTGGTGACCCCGAGGCGCTCGTGCAGGCGGACGAGCTCCGAGCGCATCGCCCCGCGCAGTTTGGCGTCGAGGTTTGAGAGCGGCTCGTCCATCAGGAAGAGCTTCGGCTCGCGCACGATCGCCCGGCCCATCGCGACTCGCTGGCGCTGCCCGCCGGAGAGGGCCGCGGGCTTGCGCTCGAGCAGCTCGGCGAGGCCGAGGGTGCGGGCGACGTCAGCCACCCGCGTCGCCGCCTCGGCCTTCGGCACCTTCGCCATCTTGAGGCCGAAGCCGAGGTTCTCGGCCACAGTCATGTGCGGGTAGAGGGCGTAGGACTGGAACACCATCGCGACGTCGCGATCCTTCGGCGGCGCCGTCGTCACATCCTCGGCGCCGACCCGGATCGTCCCCGCGGTCAGGGTCTCGAGGCCGGCGATCATCCGCAGCAGCGTCGACTTGCCACAGCCGGACGGTCCGACCAGGACCAGGCACTCGCCATCGGCGACCTCGATGTCGATCCCGGCGACCGCATCGACTCCGTTGGGGTAACGCTTGGCGACATCTTCAAGGGTCAGGGTGGACATTGATCTCCTCAGGCGGCGGTCGGGTCGGGAAGCAGGCGCATCAGCAGGACCACCAGCCCGACGATGACGGCCAGGAAGGCAAACGACGCCGCTGCCGCCTCACCCAGGTTGAGCGAGCGGAAGGCGAGTCGGTAGATGTAGAAGCTGAGCGTCTCGGTCGAGGTGCCGGGGCCGCCACTGGTCATCACGTAGATCAGGTCGAAGGTCATCAAGGAGGAGATCAACCTGATGATCAGGGCGACGAGGATCACCGGTTTCATCAGCGGCAAGGTGACGTGGAAGAAGGTGCGCAGTCGGCCGGCACCGTCGACGGCAGCCGCGTCGAGGCTCTCCTGGGGCAGCGCCAAGAGCCCGGAGAAGAGGATGAACACGGTCCAGGCCGTGTTGTGCCAGCTGTCGACGAGGATGATCGTGATCCGCGCCAAGGTCGGTGAGGCGAGCCAGGCGGTGTTCGGTATGCCGACCTGGCCCAGTACGTAGTTGAAGATCCCCTGGTCGGGGTTCAGCAGCATCAGCCAGATCAGGCCGCCGGCGACGTAGGGCATCAGCATCGGGATCAGCAGCACCGAGAGGTAGAAGTTCCGCCCGCGGAGGCCGCGCCGGGCGAGGCAGAGGGCGATCGCGAACCCGAGCACGAACTGCACGAAGACGGCGCCGATCGAGATCAGCAGGGTGTTCTCGACGCTGGTCCAGAAGAGGCTGTCGTGGAGGAAGGCGGTGTAGTTGTGGATGCCGTTGAAGCCCCGCACCCCGGGTTCGTCGAGCACGTACTTCTGCAGCGAGAGGTGGAAGGCGTAGAGGATCGGCAGCCCGAGGACGGCCGTGATCGCCAGCAGCGACGGGGAGACGAACAGCCAGCGGCTCGGCTCCCGCCCCGCGCGTCGCGCGGGGCGGAAACCCAGTCGGGCCAGATAGGTGGACATCGTCGGGCCTCGGCTCCGCTCAGGTCAGGTACTTTTCGGCGAAGGCCTGGAGGGCGCTTTCGGCGGACTTCTGGCCGGAGGTCGCTTCGTACACCTGCAGCCCCAGGTATTCGGTCGCGGCGCTGTTCCGAAGCTGCTCGGGGTAGATCTTCGAGTGCAGCGCGATTTCGTGGTGGAGCTTGAATTCGGGGTACTTCGCCAGCACCTTCGGGCTTTCGTAGACCGCCGTCCGGGCCGGCTCGGAGCCCATCAGCGCCCGTTCCAGCGACACCGGTTCGGAGGCCAGGTACTGCATCAGTTCCCAGGCCGCTTCCTGCTTGCTCGAGGCGGTCGGGATCGCCCACCCCCAGGCGGCCATCACACCGGCGGTACCGGGAATCCGCGCCAGTTCCATCTTCCCCGCGATCGGCGACTTGCTCGCGTTGAGCGCCGTCGTCATCCACAGGTAGATCATCCAGGTCGCGCCTTTGCCCGCTTCCATCGTCGTCATGCCTTCGTCGAAGGCGGCGTTGTTGGCCCCGGGCTGGGA
The DNA here is from genome assembly GCA_018268575.1 of Actinomycetota bacterium. Classification (GTDB taxonomy): domain Bacteria; phylum Actinomycetota; class Thermoleophilia; order Solirubrobacterales; family 70-9; genus VAYN01. The sequence goes on along the minus strand of JAFDWF010000197.1, from coordinate 4,236 downwards.
GGCGTTGTTCAACAGTTCCTTGTAGATTTCCAACGATTCCACGGCCTGTGGTTCGGTCACCAGTGACTTGCCGCCGCGGATGAAGTCACCGCCGTTCGCGTACAGGTAGTTCATCCATTCGAGCCCGTTTTCACCCCGCTTGGCGAGCATCACGGTGCCGGCCAGGGTGCTCCTCCCTTCCAGGTCGCTGATGAACTGCGAGTAGCGCTGGAAGTCGCTCAGCGTGGTCGGCAAGGCGAACGAGTCGTGGTACTTCTTTTCGAAGGCGTCGGCGATCTTCGCGTCGGCCAGGACGTCTTTGCGGAAGCTGAGCCCGTAGGCGTAGTGGTAGAAGGGCACCATGTAGGGCTTGCCGTCGACGTAGCCGTTCGAGGCGACGACGGTGGGCACGAATTCCTTCAGCGCCACCTCCTTCGAGGCGCTCAGGTTCGAGCTCAGGTCGACCATCCAACCGGCGTCGGCGAATTCTTTGGTCCACGGCACGTCGACCTGGATCAGGTCGTAGGCGCTCTGTCCCTTGCCCGCGCTCAGCTGCGGGACCAGCTTGTCGTGCATGGCTTCGTAGACGATCCGCTCGATCGAGACCTTGACCCCGGTCTGCTTTTCGAACGCCGGCAGTACGTTTTCGACGTAGGTCGTCTCGTCGACGTCCTCCATCAGCAGGTGCAGTTCGCTGGAGCTGCCCGACGAGCCGGCGCCGCAGGCCTCGAGCAGGATCGACAGGGTCGGGATCGAGAGCCCGAGGGCGACGCCCCGCGAGATGAACGACCGGCGGGAGATCTTGCCTTTTTCGTAGCGCTCGATGAGGTGTTGCGTAGGGGTGTCACTCATTGCTCACTCGCTTTCGTCGTTAGCCCTTGACACCACCGAGGGCGATACCGCGGACAAGGAATCGTTTGATCAACAAGGCGAAGAGTGCGGTCGGCAGGACGATCGCCGTGACGGCCGCGCAGGTGGGCCCGATCTGCACGCCACGGCTCGACACGAGGCTCGCGATCGCGACCGGGAAGGTCCGCGAGACGTTGCCGGTCAGGATCAGGGCGAAGAGGAACTCGTTCCAGGAGAGGATGAAGGAGATGACCGCGGCAGCGAAGATGCCCGGCAGCGCCTGCGGTAAGAGGACGCGGCGGATCGCCTGCAGGCGGTTGCAACCGTCGATCAGCGCCGCCTCTTCGGCGTCCTTGGGGATCGAGCTGAAGTACCCGACCAGGCTCCAGATCACGAAGGCAACGTTGGAGGCGAGGTAGGCGATGATCAGCGTGGTCAGCGTGTCGTCCATGCCGAGGTCACGGGCGATCAGGAAGATCGGGATGACGAGGACGATCGGCGGGAACATCTGGCCGATCAGCAGGCCGATCCGCAGCGGCGACCCACCGGTGCGATAGCGGGCGATCGCGTAGGCGGCGGGCGCGCCGAGCAAGAGCGCCAGGGCGGTCACCGAGATGGCGACGATCAGCGAGTTGATGATGTAGGGGGTGAATTCGTCGACGACGAAGATCTGGTGGAAGTTTTCGAGCGTCAGCGGGGCGTCCAGCTTGGGCGGGATCAGGTAGGCGTCGTAGCGATCGACGAACGCGGTCCGCAGCACCCAGAGCAGCGGCAGCAGGACCACCAGGGTGGTGGCGATGAGGAGCAGGTGGGAGGCGAGCGAGCCGAGGCGAGTGTGTCCGACCGGTCGCTCGACGGCCAGACCTGCCGCGCTCACCGCCACTGCCCCCAGTCGGCGATCGAGAGGGCGATCGCCTTGGTCACGTCGACCAGGTCGCGGATCGAGCAGCGCTCGTCGACCTGGTGGGCGTCGTTGGGCTCACCCGGGCCGAAGACGACGGTCGGGATGCCGGCGTCGATAAGGATCGAGCTGTCGGTGTGGAAGCCGGTGCCGTCGAGCTCGGGGTCGAGGTCGAGGCCGCGGCAGGCGTCCTGCAGGATCAGCAGCAGGGGATCGTCGGCGGGCACCTCGCCGGGGTTGGCGTCGACCGTCCAGGTGAGCTGCGGGGGGTGCTCCGACAGCCACGGGTCCGAGGCGGCCACGCCCGCCAGGCAGCGCTCGATCTCCTCCTTGACCAGGCCGCCGACGCCGCTCGGGTCGGCCTCGTTGGCGGTGTACTGGGCGTCGAAGGTGATCTTCGCCTGCTCGGCCCAGGAGCTCGGGTGCTGGCCCGCCTGGAACATCGAGACGAAGACCTGGTTGGGCACCGGCAGCAGCCGGTGGTTCTTCTCCGGGCGGCGCGCCCATTCGGCGTTCAGCCGGTCGAACGCCTCGAGCACCAGCCTGCCCTTGGCGATCGCGTCGACGGCGCCGCCCGCGCGCCAGTCGGCCTGCGGGATCTCGATGTGGCTGGAGCGACCGGGGACGACGATCTCGCCCCAGAGGATCCCCCGGCACATCGGCACCACGCGGCGCGAGGTCGGCTCGGGCATGAAGGCGGCGTCGGCGGTGTAGCCGCGGTCGACCACCGCCAGGGTTCCCATCCCGCCGGTCTCCTCGTCGACGACGCTGGCCCAGACGACGTCGCCGCCCGGCTTCAGGCCGAGGTCGAGCAGGATCTCCACCGCCGCCAGCTGGCAGGCGGCGCCGCCCTTCATGTCGGCCGAGCCGCGACCCCAGACGTAGCCGTCCTTGACCTCGCCGCCGAACGCGTCGACGCTCCACTCCTCGTCCTCGGAGACGCCGACCACGTCGATGTGGCTGGCCAGCATCAGCGACGGCGCGTCGCCGCGGCCGCGCAGGGTCGCACAGAGGTCGGGGCGATCCTCGAAGCTGCGCCCGTCCTGGTGGCCGGGGCGACCGCGGTACTTCTCCAGCCGCTCGACGTCGGGCTCGAAGAGATCGGTCTCGAAGCCGCTGCGGGCGAGGCGCCCGGCGAGGTACTCCTGCAGTTCCTGCTCGCCGCGCGGCCGCGAATCGGGCCAGACCGGGTTGACGCTGGGGATGCGGACGAGGTCGGCGAGCAGCGCGACGATCCGCGACTCGGCCTTCTCGACCGCCTCGACGATCTCACGCCGGCGGTCGGTCATGCGGACTTCACCTCGACCCCCTGGTCGCGGAACGGGCGCAGCACGGCCTCGTCCCGCTCGTCGGTGACCAGCGTGTCGACCCGCGCCGTCGGACAGACCCGGGCGAAGGCGACGACGTCGACCTTCGAGGAGTCGGCGAGGACCACGCAGCGCGGGCAGCTGCCGAGCATCGCCCGCTTCAGGTTGGCGTCGTCGAGGTTGTACTCGGTCAGGCCGGCCTCCACCTCGAAGCCGCCGCAGGTGATGAAGGCGGTGTCGCAGCGCAGGTCCTCGAAGGCGTGTTCGGCGAGCGGCCCGACCAGCGACTGCTCGACCGGCCGCATCACCCCGCCGGTCAGGATCAGCCGGATCGAGCGCTTGGTCGAGAGCGCGCCGGCGACGCGCACGTCGGGCGTGACGACGGTGAGCGGGATGTCGGGAAGCATCCGCGCGAAGGCGAGGGCGGTGGTCCCGACGTCGATCACCAGCGCGTCCCCCTCGGAGACGGTTTCGGCGGCGCGCCTACCGATCGCCTCCTTGGCCTCGACCGCCCGGCCGGCGCGCAGCGCGTAGGCGGGCTCGTAGCTGCGCGACACCTCGCGCACGGCGCCGCCGTGCACCCTTTTCAGCAAGCCCTCGCCCTCCAGCTCGTCCAGATCGCGCCGCACCGTCATCTCCGAGACGTCGGTGATCCGGCTCAACTCGACGACCGAGACCTCGCCCTGCTGGTTGAGGACCTGGAGGATCTGGTGATGTCTGTCGCGCAGTTCCATGTGCGAGGTCGGCAAAATAGCACATCTTTTTTGTGAGTTTCACCTTTTTCTTCACAGAAAAATTGTTTGTACAAACGATCCAGGCGGTCATCCGTCCTCCCAGGCGGGCGACTACGACAGCTCCCGAGCCCCCTCTCGGCCCGCCGCAACAAGGTGAAGGCGATCCGGCCGACTTCGAGAACCCGCGACCTTCGGCTTGGTAGAACGGGCCGGGGAGTTGGCCGGGCTACCCGGCTCGACGGGTAGCTCCGCGGGGGCGGGTGGCGTGGCCGGTTGAGCTGGCCCCTGGGCGAGGGTTCGGGACGGAGGTGGTTCGGGCCTGATGAATCGGAGCTCCGGCGTCCCGGGCGTCTCGGAGGCGACCCGGGCAGGCTGTGGCCGCCTCCGAGACGCCCGGGACGGGAGGTCTTGCGGGGGGAGCCGGCGCAGGGACGGGCCGGCGCGGGGGAGGGACGGGTGCGTGGCG
>JAFDWF010000196.1 GCA_018268575.1 Actinomycetota bacterium | reverse complement strand
CCCGCAGGCCCCGGCGAGCCTCACGAAGGTCTCCAGCAACGGCTGGCGCTGCCCCATCTCGAGCAGGCTGATCTGCGTGCGGTGGATGCCGGCGCGTTCGGCCAGCGCCTCCTGGGAGATGTGGTGGTGGTTGAACCGCGCCACCAGCAGCCGCTCCCCGAAGGCCTCGGAGAACTCGCTCATCGGGCCGTCCCCCTGTTCTCAGGCGATCGAGATGCCAAGTGGAGCGAGGCCGTCGAACATGCCGGGGCGTGGATCGCTCCCGCGCCCGTCATCGCGGCCACCCGCCGAGGATCGTGAGCAGGGCGCGGTGGGCGTCGTGGGTGGCGGAGATCGGCCCGTAGTCGCTGGCCTGGTCGAAGCCCTCCGCGAGCCGTCCGATCCGCAGCCTCGCCTCCTCGTCGGGGAGGGCGATCCGGCCCTCGTCGAGCGCCGTCAGCAGTCGCCTGAAGATGGCGACCTCGCTAACGGCAGCCTCCGAGTCGGGCAGTCTCTCCGGTTTCTCCAGATCCTCCAGCAGGCCGGCGAGGCCGCCGCAGAGGTCGTCGCGAAGGATCGCCACCTGGCAGGGGGGTAGGTCGATCGACACGACGCGCGCGCCGACCCTAGGGTTCGTTCCAGCCATAAGGGAAGCCAGCCTTTCCTTGTGGTCAGGCGGCCCGTTCGCGTTGCACCGCGACGGGTCGCCGCTATCTATTTGGGCAAAAGACTAACAGATTTGGAGAGGGTCCTCTCCAAATCTGGAATATCGCGCTTCATTCGCCGCGAACTATCTGCCCTACTCGGGTGTGATGGAGGCCGACGACCTCGCCGATCTCGCGCAGGGTGGCCCCTGCGGCTTTGGCGCGCTCGAAGCTCTCGCGCCGCGTATGCACATGGCGCTCAAGCTGCTCCTGGGTCTTCTCGAAATCGGCTTGAGCGCGTCGGGCGGCGTCCAGCGCCTTGCTCTTGGGGTTGGGCGGCATTTGCGGAGCCTATTCCGCAGCTTCCTGTTCGTATCTCATTGCCCCGACCTATTTGAAAAATCGTATGGTTTGCAATCTTCAGCATTCGGGAATTAATTGAGCATCTAGGAGGCCTTGTCCGGGTATGAAGACCTCCGCCGTTTGAGTCGGAGGTGTCGCGGTGAGGCGTCGGCATTGATCGCAAGGGGGGCCAAATTTGTCCCTCGGCCGTCTATGGGACAGATGGCCCTTGTCGCACCTCCAGGATCATCCGGCGTCGTCCGACGACCCGACTCTCACCTCCTTGACCCATACGGCCGCGGGCGCGATCGAGGGAACGCTTTGCGCGCGCAACTCGCTCGGCGCTTCGCCGGTCTCCCCGACGAGGAGATCGAGGACGCCGTTCAGACCGCCTGTCGTCGGTTTCTGGACAAAGCCGAGGGCATCACCGACCCGCTGGCTGTCTATGCCTGGCTCCACACCACTGCGCATCGACTGCTCCTCGATGAGCTGGGCCGCCGGGATCGGATAGTCGCCTCGGACCCGAGCGCCCCGGTCATCGACGCGGCCGTCGCCGACGAGCCCGGCCCGATCGAGGAGCTGATCACCCTCGAAGACGAATCCGACCTGGCCGTCCTCGCCCAGGAGGTCACATCCGGCCTGACCGGTCGGCGGCGTGAGGTCTTCGCATTGTGGGTGGCGGGGTATAAGCGGGCGGAGATCGCCGAGGAACTGGCAATCAAAGAGCGGGCCGTAAAGCGGACGCTCGAGGGGATCATGCGCGAGGCCCGGACGGTCCTGGCCAAGAGGGTGGGCGGCGGGTGCAACGAGGGCGAGTCGCTTGTCCTGCGGCTCGTCTGCGGCCTCGCCGAGACCGGGGAGTCGCTCCGCGCCCGCGCTCATCTCGACGGCTGCCGGCGCTGCTCGGCGTTCGCCGACGAACTCGAAGACTGGCGTCAGCGGGCGGGGGTCGTGCTCGGCCCCGCGGCCGCGGAAGTCGCGAGCCCCGGCGTGGTCGGCCGAACCCTCGGCAGGACGGGGGAAGCGATCTCCTCTGCGAAGAGGCACATCCTCGAAGGAGGCACTCAGGCGAAGCAGACCGCGGCGACGAGCTTCGTACGGACGACGGACCCGACCCCGTTCGCCGGGATCAAGCCGGGCGCCGTCGCCGCCGTCGTCGCGGGTTGTCTGGCGGTCGGCACGGGTGCAGCGACCTACTGCGTCCAGCACGGCGTAGACCCGCTCTCGGCGGCCACCGGCCTGATCGCGGGCTCGGAGGAAGGAGCAGATGACGAACCGCAGCCCGCAAAGGAACCGGAACCACATGCCGAACCGGCCGGGACGCCGACCGAAACGACCGCAGCCCCGACTTATGAACCCGCCGAAGAAGCGCCCGTGGCGGAAGGCTCGCCAGCCGAAGATAGAGAACAGCAGCGGTCCTCGGCCTCGGAAATCGAATCGCGACACACGGCCGAACCGGCACTCGAAGAAGTCACGCCGCCGCCGGAACAGAGCTTCGAACCGGCGTCGCCCGATTACCCGGCGACCGAAACGCAGGCCTCGGAATCGTCCTCGTCCGAATCCTCGTCCTCGTCAGGGTCGGAACCGAGCACGTCGGAAGCATCAAAGCCAACGCCCGTACCCGCCAATGAAGCACCGCAATTCGGAGGTCCATGAAGTGAAGCCATCCTGGAAATCCCGCCGCCAAACGCTCTTGGTGCCGCTCGTCATCACGGCGCTCTCGCTCGCCGCACTGTCCCCGGCAACCACCTCCGCCCGGGCCGGCCAATTCACGATCGCCACCTGCCAGGCGAACGGGGAATACTCCTCCGGCGCCTTCGCCGACTTCGCGACGCGGGGGATGAAGTGGCGCCGGGCCTGCAATCCGCTCGGCCCGGGCCTACGAGGACTGGTCACCGCGAACGTCCCCGGAGAAGGACACGTCGCGCAGGGGTCGCAGTCGGCGTTCGTGCTCGAAGCTCCACCCGCCACGACGTTCTCCAGCCTGAATTGGTCGGGCTATGCCCATCGCCGGGACTGCCGCTACGCACTCCAGCTCTACGCGGTCCTGCCGGACGGCACCGCCGACTCGATCAGGAATGTGAAAGCCAACCAAGGCTGCCCGAAGCCGAAGGCCGCTGAGGGGCAGAGCTGGCCCCGGCCAACCAGCTACGAACTCGGCGGGGCGACCAAGATCGTCCAGCGGGTCGTCTGCATGGGCGCGCCGCAGGCCGACTATTGCTCGGCCAAGGGTCAGAACTACCTCCAGACCTTCACCGCCGAAGCGACGGTCGTCGACGAAACCGCGCCGTCGGTATCGGTGTCCGGGGGCGGACCGCTGGCCGCAGGCGAATGGGTGTCGGGGAACCAGTCCGTCAGCTACGAAGCCTCCGACAACACCGGGGTCAAGGACGTGCAGGCCTGGATCGCAGGGGAAGCCCGAGAACAGGACTCGCGGCAATGCGACTACACCCAGCGCATCCCGTGTCCGAACGGGCCAGGCCAGATCGCAATTGAGACCCAGCAGCTCCCTGAAGGAACCCAGCAGCTCCACCTCACCGCGACCGACGCGGCGGGGAACCAATCCGAATCGTCTCCGATCGACGTGCGGATCGACCACACGCCACCCGGTGCTGTCCCGGTCTTGGTCGAAGGCGGCGAAACCTGGCGGAACCGCGACTCCTTCTCCCTCCTCTGGCAGAACCCGCCCGAAACCGACCGGGCGCCGATCGTCGCCGCCCATTGGCGTGTCTGTCGCGCGGGGACGCAGGAATGCCAGACGGGTACGGCCGACGGTCCCTCGATCGCGGCGCTCGGCGTCTTGACCGTCCCCGGCCCGGGCGAATGGGAAGCGCAGATGTGGCGCCAGGACGCGGCTGGCAACAGCCAGCCCGAAAACGCCTCGGTCCCGGTGCGCCTGCGCTTCGACCCTGAACCTCCCGAACTCGCATTCGAGCCCACCTCCGCCCAGGACCCCGACCGAGTCGGCGTCCACGTCGCCGACAAGATCTCGGGCATCGCCGGTGGGGAAGTCGAGCTCAGCCGAGTCGGCTCGGGTGTATGGCAGCCGCTACAGACCACCCTGGAAGGGGAAGAACTCGTCGCCCGGATCGAAGATGCGAGCCTGCTGGCCGGCGAATACCAACTCCGCGCCACCACGACCGACAAGGCAGGCAACGAGGCGGCGAGCGAAAGCCGCCTCGATGGGTCGCCGATGAGGGTGACGTTGCCGCTGCGGGTCCCGACCAGCCTCGGCGCCGGCGTCGTCGCCCGGAAGGTCGAGCGGAAGGTGATCCATCGCCACGGCCAGCGGCGGGTGGTCCATCACGTCACGACCGAACAGGTGCCGACGGAGACGGTCGAGGTCGGCGGAAAGGTCGAGTTCGCCGGGCATCTCCTCGACAGGGCCGGAGGCCCGGTCGAGGGGGCGACGATCGCGGTCTTCCAACAGGTGCCCGAAGAGGCCGAAGTCCAGGTCGCGACGGTGACGACCGGCTCCGACGGCGGCTTCACCTACGAAGCCCCGGCGGAATCCTCCCGCCGGTTGCGCTTCGTCTACGGCGGCACCGCGACCACCCTGCCATCGGAAGGGAGCGCGGAACTCTTGGTCCACGGCGCCAGCACCCTGAAGGTCGATCACGCCCACGTCCTCAACGGACAGTCGGTCACCTTCAGCGGCGAGGTCGAGGGCCGGCCGCTACCCGAGATGGGGAAGCTGGTCGAGCTTCAGGTCCGCCTCAGCCATGAATGGTCGACCTTCCGCACGATCCGCAGCGACGACAAGGGCGCGTGGAGCATCGAATATCCATTCAACCGAACCTGCGGCACCGAGGAATACCGCTTCCGGGCAAGGCTTCCCGGCGAGGCCGGATTCCCTCTGGAGCCGGGCCACAGCCACGTCGTCGCGGTGACGGTTAGAGGTAGACCATGCACGACCGCCTAGACCGATCCAAGGAGGAGACCATGCGAGACCGATTCCGATCCCGCCTCACCTACGCCAACGTAACCGCGACGCTGGCGCTCTTCATCGCATTGGGCGGCGTCTCATATGCGGCGACCAAGATCTCGGGCCGCCAGATCAAAGCGCATACGCTGACCGCGCGCAACTACCGCAGCAACTCGGTCACCGGGAAAGCGGTGAAGGAGAAGACGCTCGGCGTCGTTCCGCGCGCCAAGGAGGCAGACCGCCTCGATGGGGTCACCGCGGAAAGGCTCTTGGTCGCCTGCCCGGAAGGGACGATCCCGGCCGCGGACACTTGCGTCGAAACCCAGGCCCGCCCGCCGCTCTCGCTCCACAGCGCGATGCTCGAATGTGCCAACACCGACGCCCAGAAGGGCCTCGGGAGGCGCCTCCCCACCTACAACGAGCTGGCGATGGCACTGATCAACGAAGCGATCACCCTCGCGACCGGCGGTGAGCTGACCAGCCAGGTCTATCCATCGACGGCGAATCCGGGCCTGGTCGAAGCCCTCTACATCACGACCGAAACCGGGAACGTCGGTCTGACCCCCGACACCTATGCCGGCGCGAAGTCCTATCGCTGCGTCGCCGACCCACTGAACTGAGAAGGAGAACCGCGCATGCCGAAGTCGAATGCTCCAGGTCACATCAACGGGAGGCGCCCTGGTCTCCGCATGGTCGCGGTCGTCCTCGCGGCGATCCTTCTCATCGCGAGTGTCGAGCCCGCCTTCGCCTACGCCGAAGTAGAAAGCGAAGGCGAAGGCTCGGCGCCGCCCGGTTTCCCGGCCGGCCTGGAAACGGTCGAACCGGCCGGATCGGAAACGGTGCTCGAAGAAATAGCTCCGGCATCAGGCGAAGCCGAAGTCGAAGAAGCGGTAACGCCGAGCACGGTCGAACCTGAACCGGCGCCCCCGGTCGTTCCGACCGAACCGACGGCGGCTCCTGAGGTCGCTGCCCCTGCCGCGGCGGCTGCACCCGCACCTGCCGAAGCGGTGACGCCGACGGAACCGAGCCCCAGCTATGAACCGGCCCCGGCGCCCTCGACTCCGAGCTATGAACCGTCCCCGGAACCGTCATCGTCCGCGCCGGTCCAGAATGAAGCCATCGTCGCGCCGGCGGACGAGAAATCGCCAGGTCCGAACCGGTCCGAGGGCACGCATCCGGTCCCCGAAACCGTGGCGCCGACGGTTGAACCGACCGCCCCGATCTCAGCCCCCACCGCGGCGCCAGAACCGCTCGCGGCGGCGCCGACCACCTCGGCCGATCGCGGCGGCGACCTGAGGGGCCGCCAGCGGTACACGGTGGGGGCCGGCGACTGCCTCTGGTCGATCGCGGCAGGCTTCTTGCCGGCGGGCGCATCGAACTCGGAAATCAGCGCCGAGGTCGCGCGTCTTTGGAAGCTGAATGTCGGGCGAATCGGAACGGGCAACCCGAGCCTGATCTTGGTCGGGACCGAGCTTCGCTTGACCTAGCCGATCGATGTGTAACGACCAGATGGTCTGCCCCTGCCCCTTCTACTGGGCGCCCCGGGGAATGGCCGCAAGAATTTGACACGAATGCGAACATGTGTTCGTGCCTGAAATCGGGAGCTGGTATCGCTGGACTGGACAACCGCCGGGTCTTGTCGGACGCCCGGTGCGAGTCTTCGAGGATCGCGGAGACGGCATCTACCGCGGCCGATGGGCAAACGGAATGGAGCACACCCTTTTCACATCGAATATTGGCCAGCGCATCCCTGACCACGAAGCGCCTGTCCCTGGCGTCACCGAGCGCTGTCTCATCTGCCGAGATGGGATGGTGGATGTTCACGAACAGACCGCAGAGCCTTGGAGCAGCATCGTCGTCGGCGCTCGGCCGTGCGAGAACTGCAACCCACCTCGATAGCCCCCTTCCGATGGGTAGCGGACCCGGACGTGAATGGAGGCGCTATCGGCTCGCCATGCAAAAGGGGGATTTCGAAGCGGCGTTGAGCCTCGCCAACCGTTACCAACTGATCCTTGAACTTGGCGATGCCCTCGACCTCACTTTCCTCGCCGCCAGGGATCGGAGCCCAATATTCGATCCCATGGCGGTGCGCTGGATATGGCTCCTCCATGAACAGAACAAGCGGAAAAGCAAACTCACCCTGGCCGAGCACCGCTGGCTCGCCGGGAATTTCCAAGCCGTTGAGCGCGGCGATGATAGGGCCGTCCGGAGGATCGAAGGCTTCCTAGCGACCGGGAGACACCAATGAGGCGTAGACGCCGTTGCATACGGTGCGTCAGCCGCATACGGTCACGGTGTCGGGCAGGGACACGACCCGCTCCCCTGCGGGATTCACACCCTGTCCGACGTTCGGCCTTCCTGCCGATCCGAGTTTTGGCAGAGCCTGCCCAAACCCAGCCGAAGCATGCCTGGCAGAGCCGAAACTGTGCGTGCATATACGACTTTTGACGGGGGCTCATTTTGGCTCTACGCCTAGCAAAACGGCCCCCCGAAGGAGGCCGCATGGCAAGCAGACGCTCTAGCCAGCTGAGCTACAGCCGCGTGGACAGGGAAAGATACCGCGCTCGGACCCCTGGGGTGGCTTCGTCGGGGATTGGGCAGCGCTATTCACGTTCTGGCGCTCGCGGAGGGCGCCCGGCCGACCGGCCGCGGACACGCGACGACCCCGAAGCGGCAGATTCGGGGTCGTCGTCCAGCGGCACCGGCGCCTTGCCACACCGGTGCGGGATTCGCCGGACGGCGGTTGGAGGCACGCCGAGCCGACTCGGGAGGATCTTTGCGGGCGGTCAGGGGCGAGGAGTTAACGGGCTGAGAAAGTTCGTGATCAGACTAAGAGCCCTTTCAGAATGCGACGTGTGCGACCGGCGAGTGCCGGACCGAGCGGGGGTAGGACGCAGGGAGGCCTAATGGCAGCGCCATTTGGCCGACCGAGGACGACGCCCCGCGAAGTGTGTCCGGCGCCGCCAGACGTGCGCGGGGCATTCTGAAAGGGCTCTTTACGATGGTGGCCCCGGGCGGCTCTCGGCACGCTAGCCTGGAACGGATCGGACGTACCTGACCATGCTCTTTCGCCAGCTCATCCACGAGGACCTCGGTTGCGCCTCCTACCTCGTCGCCGACCGCGAAAGCGGCGTCGCGGTGGTGGTCGACCCGCAGTGGGAGGTCGAGCCGTATCGCCGCCTCGCCCGCCTGCACGGGGTGCGGATCGGCCATATCCTCGAGACTCACAACCACGCCGACCATGTCTCCGGGCACGGCCGCCTGGCGGGACAGACCGGGGCGACCATCCACGTCCACGAGCTGGCCGCCGCCGAGTACCCGCACGAGCCGTTCGCCGACGGCTGGACGCTGACGCTCGGCGACCTGACGGTGGAGGCGATCCACACTCCGGGCCACCGCCCCGAGCACACCTGCTTCCTGCTCAGCGACGCGAGCCGCGGTGGCGCCCCCTGGGCGCTGCTTGGCGGCGACTCGCTGTTCATCGGCGACGTCGCCCGTCCCGACCTCGCGATCGAGCCGCGCGCGGGCGCCTCGCAGATGTTCCACTCCCTGCACGAGCGATTGCTCACCCTCGACGACGAGGTGGAGGTCTGGCCCGGCCACCTCGGCGGCTCGCTCTGCGGCGGCTCCGGGATCGACCTGAAGAGCTCCTCGACGATCGGCTTCGAGCGCGCCCACAACCCGGCGCTGGCGATCGCCGCGGAGGCCGAGTTCGTCGAGCACGCCACCTCCTCCCTGCCCGACCGGCCGCCGAACGTGGAGCAGATCGTCGCGCTCAACCAGGGGCCGCTGATCGAGGGCTTCGGGACGCCGCTGCCGCTCACCCCGCACGAGGTCGAGGAGGCGGTCGCCGCCGGCGCCGTGGTGATCGACGGGCGCACCAACGAGGAGTTCGACGAGTCCCACATCTCCGGCGCGCTCAGCACCTCCGCCTACGACACCGGCTTCGCCACCAAGGTCTCGCGGGTGGCGCCGCCCGGGGCCGAGATCATCGTCGTCGCCGCCAACGACGTCGACGAGTGCGAGGCGGCCGAGCTGCTCGCCGCGGTCGGGCTGCGGGTGCGCGGCTTCCTCGAAGGCGGGATGACCGCCTGGCGGACCGAGGGGCGGCCGGTCGAGCGGATCGAGCTGATCGACCCGGTGGAGCTGGCGCAGCGGCTCGCCGAGCCGGAGGCGCCCTTGGTGCTGGACGTCCGCAACGCCTCCGAGTACGCCGCCGAGCACATCCCCGACAGTCTCCACATCCCCTACGGCGACATCGCCGCGCGGGTGGAGGAGCTGCCGCGCGACCGCCAGATCGCGACGATCTGCCGCGGCGGCAAGCGATCGGGCCTCGCCGCCTCGATCCTGCAGCGCGAAGGCTTCGACGACGTGATCCACGTCGGCAAGGGCGTCGGGGCGTGGCGCGACGCCGGGAACCCGGTCGAGAGCGGCGCCCGATCGGCCTCGGCGATTTAGATTCTGCTGTTGAATTCTGGGAGGGTCGGCGCGTGGTCATCACGGCGGTGACCACCAACGCGGAACCGTCAACGCGGAAGCGCTGCAGCGATCGGGGTGTCGCCGCTTGTCAGGTCGAAGCTCTGGCCGATCGTGCTCGCCTTTTCGAGACAGGCGAGGAGGACGGCGGCGACGTCGGCGCGCGGGACCTGGCCGCGGTCGAGGCGCTCTGCGATGCTGACGAGGCCGGTGCCGCGGTCGTCGGTGAGGCCGCCGGGACGGACGATCGTGAAGTCGAGGCCGGAGGTGCGCAGGGCCTCGTCGGCGCTCGCCTTGGCGCGCAGGTAGGCGCCGAAGACATCATCGCCTGCGGCGGAATCAGCTCCCTCAGGCTCCGTGCCCGCGGCGGGCGGAGCGGCGGCGCCCATCGCACTCACCATCAGGTAGCGGGAGATGCCCTCGGACCTCGCCGCCTCGATCAGCTTCACCGCGCCGCCGAGGTCCATCGTCGACTTGCGCGCCTCGCCCGAACCGGGCCCGGCGCCGGCGGCGAAGACCACCGCGTCGGCACCGCGCACCGCCGCGGCCACGTCGTCATCCCCCTCGAGATCGCAGAGCAGGGGCTCGATCCGGCGCTCGCGCAGGTCGGCCTCCTGGTCGGGGTTGCGGATCAGGCCGCGGACGGCGTCGCCACGGTCGACCAAGAGCGCGCCCAGCAGCATCGCGATCTTGCCGTGACCGCCTGCGATCGCGACCGTGCTCACCTCGATGCCTCCGCCCCGGCCTCCGCGCCCCCCTCCGGATCGACCGCCTCGCGGAGCAGCCCCTCGAGGTCGAGCGGCCGGGTGTACATGCCGACCTTCTCGCCCGGACCTGCGGGCGCAGGCCAGTCCTCACGCGGTCGGTCCCAGTAGAGCTCGACCCCGTTGCCGTCCGGGTCGGCGAGGTAGAGCGCCTCGCTGACGCCGTGATCGGAGGCGCCTTCGAGCGGCACCCCCGCCGCGACCAGGCGGCGCAGCGCGTCGGCGAGCGAGGCCCGGGTCGGATAGCGGATCGCGAGGTGGAAGAGGCCGGTGGTGCCGGGCGGGGGCGGCGAGCCACCGCGCGACTGCCAGGTGTTGAGGCCGATGTGGTGGTGGTAGCCGCCCGCCGAGATGAAGGCAGCTTCGGTGCCGAAACGCTGCATCAGCTCGAAGCCGAGCACGCCGCAGTAGAACTCGAGGGAGCGCTCGATGTCGGCGACCTTGAGGTGGACGTGGCCGATGTCGACGCCCGGGTCGATCGGGCGGGCGACGCTCCCGCCTGCCTCAGACTCGGGAGCGCCGGGCTCAGGCATTGTCGAGGGCCTGGTTGACGAGCGCGTCGGCGTCGGCGTTCTGGGCGCGCTTGACGTGGCGGATCGACCAGCCGTCGAAGCCGGCGAGCATCGCCTTGGCCTGCGCGTGAAGCTCTCTCATCCCCGCGTTTTTCACCTTGTAGCGACCTTCGATCTGGCGCACGACCAGCTCCGAGTCACCGATCAGCTCGACTTCGTCGGCACCGTGGGCGGAGGCCAGCTCGAGCCCGCGCAGCAACGCCCGGTACTCGGCGACGTTGTTGGTGGTGGCGCCGATCGCCTCCCCCACCGCCTCGACCACCGCGCCGTCGTCGTTGCGGACGACGACGCCGATCGCCGCCGGCCCGGGGTTGCCGCGCGCGCCACCGTCGACGTTCACCGTCAGCTTCGGCATCGATTCAGCGGTGGACCGGCTTGCCGTCGGCCGCCTCGCGCCGACCCGGCGCGACCATCACCACGCGACCCTCGTGCGCGGAGGCGTTCCACTGGCGTGCGGGGGCGTCGATCTCATCGATCTCGTAGCCCTTGGCCAGCTCGAAGACGGGGCGCAGCTCGTCGCCGAGGTCCACCCCCCACTGGTACCAGGTGAGCTCCCAGGCGACGGTGACGCGGACCTCGTCGGCGGCTCCGGCGAGGTCGCCGACCGAGACCGACGGCGCACCGAGGGTGCGGGTCAGGCCGGAGACGGTGCGGCCGGCCTCGCTGCTGTTGAAGCGGGCGACCGCCCGCTCGAAGCGGGTCGCCGGCGAGAGGTCGGGCTGCAACCGGCGCGGGCGCATGCCGCGGCCGGCGGGATCGGGCAGCGGCGCCGGCGCCTGGTCGGCGTCCGGGCCGGCGGCCCCCGCGGCCTCCGGCTCGGGCAGCTCGGCGCCGCGTCCGCGCGGCGCGGTGCCGGGCGCGAAGAGGTCCTTCAGGCGGGCGCGCGGCGAGAAGGCGACGGGGGGCGGCGGCGACTCGACCTCCTCGGCCCACCGAGCCTCGACGTCGTAGCGCTCGGTCTCCAGTTCGTGAGTGGCGGGCGGGGTCGCGTCAGGTGCGGGTGGCGGCATCTCCTCGTCCGCTTCGTCGACCGCCTCATCCCCATCGAAGTGCTCATCAGGCTCCCGCGCGGGTCGCGCGAAGAGTCGCGCCAGGAATCCCGGCTTGCGTCGGGCCTCGGCGCGCAACCGCTCCTCCGCCCCCTCCTGGTCGGCGGGCAGCCAGCCGAGCTCGGCCGTCCTCCCCGCACACAGCTCGCAGACCTCGTGGCGCCCCTCCGCGGAGACGAAGGGATGGACCTGCTCACCGACGAGGAAGGTCCGTCCACACACCGCGCAGGCATCCTGAGAGCTCACCCGGCTCAAGTTAGCAGCGGGCATGCTCCTTCCGCAAAATGCGGGATCGCATCGGCGCCGAATGGATGCGCGATTGCGCGGGCAAAGGGCCGCCTGCCGAGGTCGGAGCGCGACGCGCCGCGAACCGAGGTCAGGCCTGCTGCAGGTGCGACTTCAGCCGCATCACTGCCTTGGTGTGCAGCTGCGAGACGCGCGACTCCGTCACCCCGAGCACCTCGCCGATCTCGCGCAGCGTCAGGTTCTCGTAGTAGTAGAGGGCGACGACCAGCTGCTCGCGCTCGGGCAGCGACCCGATCGCCTCGGTGAGCCGGTCCTTGACCTCGTTCGAGGCGAGCGCCTCCTGCGGGTCGGCGGCGCCCTCGTCGGCGATCGTGTCGAGCAGGCTGACCTGGTCGCCGGAGGAATCCGACACGGTCCAGAGCTCGTCGAGCGCGTAGACCGAGGAGTTGGCGATCTCCAGCAGGGCGTTCTGCAGCTCCGATTCGGTCATCCCGAGCTTGTCGGCGAGCTCCTGCTCGCTCGGCGCGCGCTGGAGCTGGTGCTCCAGCTTGGCCTGCGCGGTTTCGATTTCGCGGGCGCGCGAGCGGACCGAGCGCGGCACCCAGTCGAGCGAGCGCAGTTCGTCGATGATCGACCCGCGAATCCGGGTCATCGCGAAGGTCTCGAATTTGATCCCCCGCTCCGGCTCGAAGCGCTCGATCGCGCCGATCAGCCCGACCAGCCCGTAGCTGATCAGGTCGGCGTCCTCGACGTGCGAGGGCAGCCCGGCGCCGAGCCGGCCGGCGACGAACTTGACCATCGGCGAGTAGGCGACCACGAGGCGCTCGCGCGCGGTGGCGTCGCCCTGCTCTTTGTAGCGACGCCAGAGCTCACGCAGCTCGACTTCCTTCACCCCGGTCTCCATCGCCATGGTCAGGGGATTCTACGTTCGTGGGCGGGACGGCGGCTCATGCGCGCGGATGGCTGTCGGCGTAGGTGTCGCGCAGGCGGGCGGCGTCGACCCGGGTGTAGACCTGCGTCGTCGAGATCGAAGAATGGCCTAGCAACTCCTGAATCGTACGCAGATCTGCGCCACCCTCGAGCAGATGGGTCGCAAAAGAATGCCTAAGTGAGTGAGGCGAGACGCCGCCGATGGTCGAGACGTTGGCCACCCAGATCCGCAGCCGGCGCGTCACATCCGAGTTGGAGAGCCGCCTGCCGGACTTGGAGAGGAAGAGGGCGCGCTCGCGCGGATCGTCGGCGAGTGGCCGCCTGCCTCGCTGCAAGTACCGTTCCAGCGCCCGCCGGGCGGGCTCGCCGACGGGCAGCAGGCGCTCCTTCGAGCCCTTGCCGAGCACCCGCAGCTGATCCTCTTCCCAGTCGAAGGAGTCGACCTCGAGGTTGACGATCTCCTCGCAGCGCAGGCCGCACGAGTAGGCGAGCTCGAACATCGCCCGGTCGCGCAGCTCGAGCGGCGTCCGCGCCGGGATCCCCTCGAGCAGCGAGCGCATCTGCTCGCCGCTCAGCACGTTCGGCAGCTTCTGCGGATGCTTCGGGCTGGAGACCAGCTCGGCCGGGTTGCCGCCGACCTGCTCGGTGCGGACGAGGAAGTCATAGAGGCCGCGGATCGCGGCGAGGTTGCGGGCGACGGTCGTGGAGGCCTTGCCTTCGGCGGAGAGCGCCGCGGCGTAGCGGCGCACGTCGCGATGGCGGAGGTCGCTCGGGGACAGGTGGAGCGCGCTCGCCCAGCCGACGAAGGCGGCCAGGTCGACGCCGTAGGCGCGCCGCGTCCGCTCGGCCAGGCCACGGGTGCGCAGGTCCCGGTCGTAGCCGGCCAATGCAGCGTCCCAATTCACGGAACTCTCATTCTGCGTTTCCACCGTGACCCCTTTACCCAGTATCGACGGCAACCAGAGGCGCGGAGACCAAGCAGTCCAAGGACGCAGGGCGCGTGGCGTGCTCCGCACGCGAGCGACCGAGGACGCCGGAATGCGCCGGTCTCCGCGCCTCTGGTCAGCCGATGAAGATCGGGGTGCCTACTTCGACCTGGTCATACAAGGCTTCCACGTCGGGGATCGCCATCCGCACGCAGCCGTGCGAGACGGCGCTGCCGAGCGAGGAGGTCTCTTCGGTGCCGTGGATCCCGGCGCCTTCGTAGATCGCCATCCAGCGCGCCTTGATCGGGTTCGACGGTCCGGGCGGGATCGTCTGCCCGGCCAGGTCCCCGGCCCAGTCCGATTCCGGCACGTACCAGATCGGGTTTTCTTCCTTCGCCTGGATTTCGTAGAGGCCTTCGGGAGTCTCGAGGCCTTCCTGCCCGACCGCGACGGTGTAGGTCTCGGCCAGCTCCAGGTCCTTCCAGAGGCGCAGGGTGAAGGTGCCGCGGTCGAGGGTCAGGTAGGAGGGGTAGCGCGAGGCGACCTCGGCGGTGGTCACTTCGGGCTTCGTCTTGTGGACCTGGAGCGCGACCGTGCGCGGACCGGCGCCGACCACCGCTTCGTGCAGCTGGCGCGTGAGGCGGACGTCGCGCAGCTTGCGGCCGGGTCGCGAGGCGACGACTTCGAGCTCGTCGGCGCCCGGCTCGACCGAGGCGCTGCGCGGCTGGTGGTCGATCTCGCCCGCGATCTGGCGGACGAACTCGTTGATCGCGCCGCGTGAGTAGTCGAGGCGGGCGGAGATCTCCAGCGCCAGTTCGTCGCCACCGAGGTAGCGACCGAGCCGCGTCGGCAGGTCGCCCTCGCGGCTGTCGGCGACGGCTTCCTCGACCGCGCCGTGGACGTCGGCGCGCACCTTCAACTTCTCTGCGAGGAGGGACCAGGTGCGGTCCTCGTAGGTGACCCGGAGCGGCCGATCGAGCGGGCGCAGCAACTTGCGCCGGACCTTCGCTTCGGCTTCCTCGGCGTCCATCCCGCCGACGTCGATGCCGTCGATGGTCACCCCGTCGGCGATCTTCCCCTGCTGCGAGCGGTCGTACAGGTAGGCCCCCGCCGCCACGGCGGCGAGGAGCAGCAGCACTGCGAGCGCGGCGATCTTCGATTTGCGGCCCATTGCTGTCCCCACAGCCTTGGTCGTTGGACGGACCCCTCAAGTTTAGGAGGCGCCGCGACGCGGCCGCTCCTGCCGGGTTACCTGAGGGATATGTTTCGACCCATGCGCTCGAAGGACGAGGTCCGCGCCGAGGTGTGGAAGGCGATGGACGACCAAGGTGTCTCCCGCTTCCCCGGCGCCGAGGGCCGCATCCCCAACTTCGCCGGCGCCAAACTGGCGGCCGAGAAGCTGGCCGGCCACCGGCTCTGGAAACGGGCGATGGTCGTCAAGGCGAATCCGGATTCACCGCAGACGCACGCGCGGCGGATGGCCCTCGAAGAAGGCAAGACGGTGATCATGGCGGTGCCCCGACTGCGCGACCCCCACCCCTTCCGCGTCCTCGACCCGAAAAAGCTCTCCAAGAAAGCGGTCGGGGAGGCGGCGACGATCAAGGGCGCGCTCAAGCACGGCCGCGTCGTCGCCCTCGACGACCTGCCCGAGATCGACTTCGTCCTCTGCGGCTCGGTAGCCGTCAACCTGAGCGGCGCCCGGATCGGCAAAGGCGGCGGCTACCACGACCTCGAGTACGGGATCCTGGTCGAGGCGGGCAAGATCGACGCCCACATCACCGTCGCGACCACCGTCCACCCGATCCAGATCCTGCGCCAGCACCTGATGGTCACCGCCCACGACCTCCCCTGCGACGTGATCTCCACCCCCCGCGCGGTGATCGAGGTCGAGCGCCAGTACGACCGCCCCCGAGGCATCCTCTGGGACCACCTGCAGCCGCCCCAGATTCGGGAGATACCGGTGCTAGAACGGATGGGCTACGCCTGATCTCGGGCGATCCGGCACGGCGCATTTCGGCGTCCTCGGTCGCGCGCCTTCGGGTCACGCACTGGAGTGCGCTCCCCTCGGCTTGCTCCCTGCGTCCTTGAACTGCTTGGCCGGATCGCCCGAGATTGGGGTGGCGATCAGCTGGTGACCGCGCCGTGGGCGGCGCTGCTCACCGTCGCCGCGTACTTCGCCATCACGCCGCGGCGGAGCTCGGGCGGCGGGGCGGGCGGTTCGTAGGCGGCGATGCGCCGGGTGATCACGTCGTCGGGGAGATCGACGGAGAGGCTGCGGGCGTCGATGTCGACGGTGATCCGGTCGCCCTCCTGGATCGCCGCGATCGGGCCGCCTTTCGCCGCCTCGGGGGCGACGTGGCCGATCATCAGGCCGCGGGTGGCGCCGGAGAAGCGGCCGTCGGTGACCATCGCCACCGACTCGCCGAGGCCCTCGCCGACGATCGCCGCGGTGACCTGGAGCATCTCGCGCATACCAGGGCCGCCGACCGGCCCCTCGCCCCGGATCACGACGATGTCGCCGGGGTCGATCCGCTGGTCCTTGACCGCTCGGAAGCATTCCTCTTCGGACTCGAAGACGCGGGCGGGGCCAGTCTGGCTGCGGCGCTCGGTGCCCGCTACCTTCACCACCGCCCCCTCCGGGGCGAGGTTGCCGCGCAGGATCGCCAGGCCGCCTTCCGGCTTCAGCGGCGCGTCGAGAGGCAGCACGACTTCCTGGCCCGGCGCCTCGGTGGCACCTTCGGCGACCTCGCCGATCGTCTGGCCGGTGACCGTCAGCTGGTCGCGGTGCAGGAGGCCGGCGTCGTCGAGCCGCTTCAGGATCAACGGCACGCCGCCCGCCGCGTAGAGGTCGGTGGCGACGAAGCGGCCGCCCGGTTTGAGGCTCGCGTAGAGCGGCGTCGCGCGGGAGATCCGCTCGAAGTCGTCGATCCCCAGCTCGATGCCGAGCTCGTGGGCGAGCGCGATCAGATGTAGGACTGCGTTGGTCGAGCCACCGGACGCGCACACACAGGCGATCGCGTTTTCGAGCGACTCCCTGGTGATCACCTTGGTCGGCCTGATGTCCTCGGCGAGGACGCCGATCACCAGCTCGCCGACCTTCTCGGCGACGGTCGGCTTGTCGTCGCCTTCGGCCGGGACCATCGCCGAGCCGCCCGCGCTGATGCCCAGCGCCTCGAAGGCGCAGGCCATCGTGTTGGCGGTGAACTGGCCGCCGCAGGCGCCGGCGCCGGGGCTGGCGACGCCCTCCAGCTCGTTCAGTTCCTCGTCGGTCATCTCGCCCGCGTTGTGGGCGCCGATCGCCTCGAAGATGTCGAGGATCGTGACGTCGCGGCCGTGCCAGTGGCCGGGCGCGATCGAGCCGCCGTAGAGCAGCACCGAGGGCACGTCGAGGCGGGCCAGCGCCATCGCGCAGCCGGGGATCGTCTTGTCGCAGGCGCAGAGGGCGACGATCGCGTCGAACTGGTAGCCGCGCGCCATCAGCTCGATCGAGTCGGCGATCACCTCGCGGCTGATCAGCGAGGCCTTCATCCCCTGGGTGCCCATCGTCACCCCGTCGGAGACGGCGACCGTGTTGAACTCCATCGGCGTGCCGCCCGCCGCGCGGACGCCCTCCTTGATGTGCTCGGCGAGCCCGCGCAGGTGGAAGTTGCAGGGCATCGCCTCGGTCCAGGTGTTGGCGATCCCGATCGTCGGCCGCGAGAGCGCATCGTCGTCGAAGCCGATCCCCTTCATGTAGGCGCGTGCGTGGGCGCGGTCGGGGCCGTCGAAGACGGTCGCCGAGCGGGGGCGCGGGAGGCCGGTCGCGGTGGTGCTGCCGTCGGGACTCATGGATGAAACCTACTGAGGGGACGCGGCGGCGCCAGTCAAGCTGCGGGGTGGCGCGACTACTCGCTCGCCGCAGCGGCGGCCTCGGCGTCGGCGCGAGCGCGGGCCGCCAGATCGAAGACGTCCACGGGACCGTGCCCCTTCCCCAACCCCTCGAGCCCAGCGCCGACTGCGAGCGAGGCGAGCTGGCGCGCGGCGGCGGCGGCCTGCAGCGGCTCGGCCCCCCGGGCGAGGAAAGCCGCGATCGCCGAGGAGTGCGTGCAGCCGGAGCCGTGAGCGGCCTCGCCGGAGTGGCGCTCACCGGGAATCTCGATCGGTTCGTCGCCGTCGAAGAAGAGGTCGACCAGGGCGGTCGAGTGACCGCCGGTGACGACCACCGCACGTACCCCGAGCGCCTGCACGGCGCGGGCGAGCTCCTCCTGCGAGGCGTCCTCGCCGAGCCCGGAGAGCACCTGAGCCTCAGGGATGTTCGGCGTCGCGACCGAGACCAGCGGCAACAGGTCGTCGACCAGCGCCTCGACAGCATCCTCGTCGAGGAGGCGGGCGCCGGACTCGGCGACCATCACCGGGTCGAGCACTACGGGCGCTTCGCCGACGTAGCCGAGCGCCTCGACCACCGCAGCGACGGTCGCCGCGCTGCCGAGCATCCCGATCTTCACCGCGTCGACGCCGATGTCCTCGGCTACCGCACGAACCTGGGCGATGATCATCTCCGGCGGAATCGATTCGGCCGCCTCGACCCCGACCGTGCTTTGCGCCGTCAGCGCCGTGATCGCCGTCATCCCGTGGACGCCGCAGCGGGCGAAGGCCTTCAGGTCGGCCTGAATGCCGGCGCCGCCGCCGGAGTCCGAGCCAGCGATCGAGAGCACCGCGGGTACGGGTCTATCGGCCATCGCTGGAGCCTAGATGAGCAGTTCCACGATGGCGCTCCGGCGGGGCGCTTGGGGGATGGGGGCGCTGCCGGCTGGCGCCCGGGTAAGGGACGCGGCCTTTTCGGAGGCGACCCGGGCAGGCTGTGGCCGCCTCCGAGAAGGCCGGGGCATGGGAGAGCGGCAGAGGGTCCTACGGTCCGCTGTTCCTTATGGCCCCCACGGGGCCATAAGGAACAGCGGAGGGGGGTGCCGCGGGATCCGTCACGAAGACGCCGGGAAGTGCGCGGGTGACGTGAGGAGACGTCACGGGTTCCACGCTTCCTCCACCGTCACGAAGACGCTGGCCTCGAACCTCCCCGTGAAGGCATGCGCCT
>JAFDWF010000195.1 GCA_018268575.1 Actinomycetota bacterium | reverse complement strand
TCCAGGGCATCACCGACCTGATCACGATCCCCGGCCTGATCAACCTCGACTTCGCCGACGTGCGCACGATCATGCGCGACGCCGGCTCGGCGCTGATGGGGGTCGGCTCGGCCTCGGGCGAGAAACGGGCCCTCGAAGCGGCGAAAGCGGCGATCACCTCGCCGCTGATCGAGGAGTCGATCAAAGGCGCCACCGGGATGCTGCTGAACATCACCGGCCCCGAGGACCTCGGCCTGTTCGAGGTCAACGAGGCGGCGCAGCTGGTCCAGGCGGAAGCCGACGACAACGCCAACATCATCTTCGGCTCGGTCGTCGACCAGTCGATGCACGACGAGATCCGGGTCACCGTGATCGCCACCGGCTTCGAAGGGTTCGAGCTCTTGGCCCGCTCGCCGCAGCGCGTGCGGCGCCGGTACGAGTCGCGGCCGCGGGTCTCGGCCGAGGACACCGACATCCGCAAACTGCGGGTGTCGGATGACGACATCGACGTGCCCGGGTTCCTCAAAGAGTAGGTCGGCGTTGCGAGGGGGCTCCTCTCGGGGAGTCCCTCTCCAGGCTGCGTTCGCGGGAGTTCCTGGTGAGGAACTCCCCGAGAGGAGCCCCTGCGGGCGCGCTCAGTGAATACGCTGGCGGTCGATGGCGACTCCTCTTGAAGAGCAACTCAGGCGCACCCCGCTCTTCGAGCAGCACGCGGAGTTGGGCGCCAAACTGGTGCCCTTCGCGGGCTGGGAGATGCCGGTGCTCTACGAGGGGATCCGCGAGGAGCACACCGCGGTGCGGACCCATGCGGGGATGTTCGACGTCTCGCACATGGGCGAGGTCGAGGTGGAGGGTCCGGGTGCGCTCGCCTTCCTGCAACTGCTGCTCTCCAACGACGTCTCGAAGATCGCGGTGGGCGGGGCGCAGTACTCCTGCATTTGCAACGAGTCTGGAGGGGTTGTTGATGATGCGTTCTGCTACCGCCTCGGCACCGACCGCTTCCTGATCGTCACCAACGCGGCGAACCACGAGGCCGATCTCGCCTGGCTCGGCCGCTGGTCGCGCGACCACGACGTTGCCGTGCGCGACGTCGCCGACCGCTACGCGATGCTCGCCGTGCAGGGCCCGCACGCCCGCGCCGTGCTCTCCCGCGCGCTCGGCATCGACCTCCCCGACCGCTTCCGCGTCGTCGCCCGCAACGTCGGCCGCCGCCCGGCGCTGATCTGCGGCACCGGCTACACCGGCGAGGACGGGGTCGAGATGCTGATCGACCCGGAGGTCGCGATCCCGATCTTCGAGGAGCTCCGTGACGCCGGCGTCGTCCCCTGCGGCCTCGGCGCCCGCGACACCTTGCGGCTGGAGGTCTGTTACCCGCTGCACGGCAACGAGCTGACCCCGGAGCGCAACCCGATCGAAGCCGACCTCGGCTGGTGCTGCAAGGAGGCGACGGGCTTCATCGGCTCCTCGGCGATCGCCGCCGCGCGCGCCGAGGACACCGCCGAGCGGCTCGTCCCGTTCACGATCGAGGGCGCCGGGATCCCCCGCGACGGCAACCCGGTGCTGGGGGCGCAGGGCGAGCACGTCGGCACCGTGACCAGCGGCACCTTTGCGCCCTCGCTTGGGATCGGCGCTGGGATGGCCTACGTCGCCGCCGGGCTCGCCGAGCCGGGAACCGAGGTCGAGATCGACGTGCGTGGCAAGCATCGGCCCGCCCGGATAGCTTCCAAGCCTCTCTACCCCAGATAATCAACAGGATCATCATCAACAAGATGAGGAGCTGACCCTTGGCTGAGGCCAACTACCCAGACGATCTGCGCTACCACGACCAGCACGACTGGGTCCGGGTCGAGGGCGACTCGGCCACCTTCGGGATCACCTGGTATGCCCAGGACACGCTTGGCGAGGTCGTCTTCTTCGAGCCGCCCGAGGGGGGCACGGCGCTGACCAAAGACCAGCCCTACGCGGAGGTCGAGTCGGTGAAGGCGGTGAGCGACGTGATCGCGCCGATGTCGGGCGAGGTGACCGAGGTCAACGACGCCCTCTCCGACAGCCCCGAGCAGATCAACGAGGACCCCTACGGGGCGGGCTGGCTGGTCAAGGTGACGCTGTCTCACCCGGAGGAGGCCGAGACGCTCCTCAGCGCCGCCGAGTACCAGAAGCTGCTGGATCGGTAGTCCGCCCCGCAATATGGCCGCAATTTGGGATCTCCCCAGCGGGTCGAGCCCGCCGACTACCTTCCCTAGCCTGTAGCGGGTGAGCCGCTACACCTCCGCAACCCCCGACGATCGCGCCGAGATGCTGGCCGCGATCGGCGTCGATTCGGTCGAGGAGCTGTTCGACCAGATTCCCGGCCCGCTGCGCCTCGGTCGGCCGCTCGACCTGCCCGCGGGGATGAGCGAGGCGGAGGTCTACGAGCGGCTGACAGCGCTGGCGGAGCGCAACGCCGATGCCGAGAAGCAGGTCTGCTTCCTCGGCGCCGGGATGTACGACCACTACGTGCCGGCGATCGTCGACGCGATCACCTCGCGCTCTGAGTTCCTGACGCCGTACACGCCCTACCAGCCGGAGATCTCGCAGGGCGGGCTGCAGGTGATGTTCGAGTTCCAGACCGCGATGTCAGAGCTGACCGGCCTGCCGGTCTCGAACGCGGGGCTCTACGAGGGGCCGAGCTCGGTCGCCTCGGCCGGTTACCTGGCGATGGGGGCGACGAAGCGCGCCAAGTTCGTCGTCTCGCGCGGCGTCCACCCGCACAGCCGCGAGACCCTGCGCACCTACTCGGTCGGCTACGGCGCCGAGGTGGTCGAGGTCGGGCTCGCGGGCGGCGTCACCGACGCGGCGGCGCTGGCGGCGGCCGTCGACGAGGAGACCGCGGCGGTGATCCTGCAGAGCCCCAACTTCCTCGGCGCGGTCGAGGACGTCGAGGCGCTCGGCGCGGCGGCGCAGGAGCACGGCGCGCTGCTGGTCGTCGCCTGCGATCCGATGACGCTGGGGATCTTGAAGCCGCCGGGCGAGTGCGGCGCCGACATCGCCCTTGGCGAGGGCCAGCCGCTGGGCAATCGGCTCGACTTCGGCGGCCCCTCGTTCGGCTTCTTCTGCGCAACCGAGGCGCAGATCCGGCGGATGCCGGGACGGATCGCGGGGGAGACCGAGGACGTCGACGGGCGGCGCGGCTTCGTCCTGGCGTTGCAGACGCGCGAGCAGCACATCCGCCGCGAGAAGGCGACCAACAACATCTGCACCGCGCAGGCGCTGAACGCGCTCGGCGCGATGGTCCACCTGGCCTGGCTCGGCCGCGAGGGCTTCCGCGAGCTGGGCGAGCTGCTGGTGCGACGCACCGCCTACGCGCGCGAGCGGCTCGCGGCGGTCGAGGGGGTCGAGCTGCTCCACGACGCGCCGGTGGTCCGCGAGTTCGCCGTGCGCCTGGACGCGCCCGTGGAGCGGGTGCTCGACCGGGTGGCGGAGCGCGGGATCGCGGCGGGCTACCCCCTCGGCCGCGAGTACGAGGAGTTCGAGGACGGTCTCCTCGTCGCGATCACCGAGCGGCGCACGCGTGAGCAGATCGATGCGCTTGCTGAGGCTCTCGAAGCGGCGATCGCGGGGGAGCGTGGAGAGAAACTGTCGCATAGCGACAGTAGGGCTCCACGGGGCGCCACAGAGGGGGCGGTCGCGTGAGCCCGCTCGCCGGGGCACCGATGCAGCGCGAACGGGCGACGACGATCTACGAGAAGTCGAAGAGCGGTCGGCGCGCGGCGGTGATCGCCGCCGCGGGGGTGCCGGAGACGCCGATCTCCGAGCTGATCCCGGCGAACCTCCTGCGCGACGAGCCGCCGAACCTCCCTGAGGTCGCCGAGCCGGAGATCGTCCGCCACTACAACCGCCTCTCCCGCCGCAACTTCGATCTCGACTCGGGCTTCTACCCGCTCGGCTCCTGCACGATGAAGCACAACCCGCGCCTGAACGAGCGGGTGGCGGCGCTGCCCGGGCACGCCCGCCTGCACCCGGCGCAGGACCCGCGCCGCGCCCAAGGCGCGCTCGAGCTGATGTACCTCCTACAGGCGAGCCTGGCGGAGATCTGCGGCCTGCCTAGCGTCAGCCTGCAGCCGTCGGCCGGGTCCCACGGCGAGCTTGCCGGCCTGCTGCTGACCCGCGCCTTCCACGCCGACCGCGGCGAGGTGCGGACCAAGGTGCTGGCTCCGGACACCTCGCACGGGACCAACCCGGCCTCGGTGACGATGGCGGGCTACGAAGTGGTCAAGGTCGCCACCAACGAGCGCGGCGGGGTGGAGATGGACGACCTGCGGGCGAAGATCGCCGCCGACCCTGACCAGATCGCCTGCCTGATGCTGACCAACCCGAACACGCTCGGGCTCTTCGACGAGAACATCGAGGAGATCGCGGCGCTGATCCACGCGGCGGGCGGGACGCTCTACTACGACGGCGCGAACCTGAACGCGATCATGGGCCAGACGCGGCCCGGCGACATGGGCTTCGACATCGTCCACCTGAACCTGCACAAGTCCTTCAGCCAGCCGCACGGCGGCGGCGGGCCGGGGGCGGGGCCGATCGCGGTGTCCGAGCGGATCGAGCCGTTCCTGCCGCGGCCGCAGGTGGTGCGGCGCGAGGGCTCGGGCGGGCACGGGGCGAGCTTCGACCTCGACTTCGAGCGGCCGAAGTCGATCGGCCGGCTGCGCGGGTTTCAGGGCAACTTCGGCGTCTTCGTGCGCTCCTACGCCTACATCCTCAGCCTCGGCGCCGACGGCTTGGCGGAGGCCTCCGAGACGGCGGTGCTGAACGCCAACTACCTGAAGGCGCGGCTCGCCGAGGGGTGCGCCGGGGAGCGGCTGCCGGTCGCCTTCGACCGCCACTGCATGCACGAGTTCGTCCTCTCCGGGCGGCCGCTGAAGAACGAGCTCGGCCTGGCGACGCTCGACCTGGCGAAGCGGCTGCTCGACTTCGGCTTCCACCCGCCGACCGTCTACTTCCCGCTCCTGGTCGACGAGGCGCTGATGGTCGAGCCGACCGAGACCGAGACGAAGGAGAGCCTCGACGCCTTCGCCGACGCGATCGAGGAGATCCTCGCCGAGGCCGAGACCGACCCCGAGATCGCCAGGAACGCTCCCTACTCGACCCCGGTGCGGAGGCTGGACGAGGTGCGCGCCACCCGCAAACCCGTCGTCCGGCAGACGCTCGCCTGAGAAGCTGCGCGTATGAGCGCGCGCCTGGCGACCGAGGAGGACCTGCCGAGGATCGGCGCGGCGCTGGCGCTCGCCTTCGAGCACGATCCGCTCTGGGGCTGGGCCTTCGAGGCCGCCGGGCGGGAGCGCAAGCTGGCGGCGTTGGCGACGGTCTTCGGCTTCTTCGCCGCAGCGGCGCTCGACCTCGGCTGGTTGCGGGTCACCGGCGAGGTCGAGGCGGTCGCGCTCTGGATCCCGCCCGGCGCGCCGGAAATGTCGCCTGCCGACGAGGAGCGGTTGCCGGGCGTCGTCGCCGAGGCGTGTGGGCCGGAGTCGGGCGCGCGGGTGATGGAGATGCTCGACGCCTTCGAGCGCAACCACCCGCGCGAGCCGCCGCACTACTACCTCAGCCTGCTCGCGACCCATCCCGACCACGCCGGCCAGGGGCACGGGATGGGACTGGTCGCCGCCTGCCTGGAGGAGATCGACGCCGGCGACCCGCCCGCGGCCGCCTTCCTCGAGTCCTCGAACCCCGGCAACGTCCCCCGCTACGAACGCCTCGGCTTCCGCCCGACGCACGAGGTCGAGCTGATCGCCAGCCTCAGCGGCACGCAGATGTGGCGCGGCCCCGGCGGCAGCGCGCCCCCCGCGGCCCACGGCCGCTTCGATCCCTAAGGGCCTAGAGGAGGTCCGGCAGCTCCTGCTCGAGCTCGAGCACCGGCGCGAACAGGTCGCCGTGCTGCTCGACCCGCTCGATCACCGTGCCGGCCTCGAAGACCAGCTTGTCCTTGTCGCCGGAGTCGGCGGTCTCGGCGACCTCGTCCCAGGTCACCGGGGTGGACGCCGTCTGGCGTTCGCGCGCCCGCAGGCTGTAGACGGCCACGGTCGTTTTGCGCTGGTGGTTCTGCGACCAGTCGACGAAGATCTTGCCCTCGCGGTCGACCTTCTTCATCGTCGAGATGACCTCGTCGGGGGTCTGCTTCTCGAGCAGCTGGGCGATCGCTTTGGCGAACGGTTTGGTGATCTCGTAGTTCACCTTCTTGGAGTTCAGCGGGATGTAGACCTGCATCCCCTTCGAGCCCGAGGTCTTGGGAAACGACTGCACGCCGAAGTGGCCGAACATGTCGCGCAGCCGCAGCGCCACCCGGCAGCAGTCGACGATGTCGGCGGGCGGGCCGGGGTCGAGGTCGAAGGCGAGCACGGTCGGCCGTTTCGGCGCCCGCGCCACCGACAGTGAGGGATGGAACTCGACGGTCGCCAGCTGCGCCATCCAGACCAGCGTCGGCAGCGAGTCGCAGACGCAGAACTCGATCTTCCCGGCCCGCGGGCCGGCTTCGACGTTCGCCGTCTTCACCCATTTCGGCCGGTGCTTGGGACAGCGCTTCTCGAAGAACGCCGCATCGAGGTCCTCGACCCCTTCCGGGAAGCGCCGCAGGGTGACCGCGCGACCGCTCAGGTGGGGGATCATCGCCGGCGCCACCGAGGCGTAGTAGTCGATCATCTCGCCCTTGGTGAAGCCGCTCTGCGGGTAGAGCACCTTGTCGACGTTGGTGAGCTTCAGCTCACGCCCTTCGATCTCGACTTGGCGGCCCGACGCCACGGGTGGCCTATTTCGTTTTCGATTTCGCCCGCGCGCCTTTTTTGGCGCTCTCGGGCGATTTCTTGGCGGCTTTTTTCGCTTTGGCGGCGGTCTTCTGGCGCGACGTTTTCGATTTCGCCTTGGCTTTCGCGCCGCCCTTGCCCTGGGCTGCGGCGATCGATTCTTCCAGCGCCGCCATCAGGTCGGGGGCCTTGGTCGCCTTCGGCGTCTCCGCCTCGGCGGCGGTGATCTCCTTCCCTTCCGCCTTGCGTTCGATCAGCGCCAGCAGCTGCTCGCGGTACTCGTCGCGGTAGGCGCTTGGTTCGAAGTCGGTGGAGAGCGACTCGATCAGCTGCTCGGCCATCTCCTGCTCCTTCTTGGCCGGCTGCTGCACTTTCTCGGGGAGGATGTCGAGCTCGGCGACCGGCACGACCTCGTCGGCGAAGCGCATCGTGGTCAGGGTGAGCACGTTGCCGTCGCTGCGGATCGCCGCCAGGTTCTCTTTGTTGCGCAGGACGAAGTGGGCGATCGCCACCTTGCCCGAGGCCTGCATCGCCTTCGCCAGCAGCCCGTAGGCTTTCTCGGCGCCGTCGGCGGGGCCGAGGTAGTAGGGGCTGTCGAAGTAGATCGGGTCGATCTCGTCGAGGTCGACGAAGTCCTGGACCTCGATCGCCCGCGTCTTCTCCGGCGCCAGCGCGCCCATCTCCTCCTTCGTCAGCGGCACGTACTGGCCCGGGGTCAGCTCGTAGGCTTTGATGATCTCCTCGTAGGGGACCTCTTCGTCGGTGCCCTCGGCGACGCGACGGTGTTTGATCCGCGAGGAGTCGGAGGCGCGGATCTCGCGCAGGGCGATGTTGCGCCGGGCGACGGCGCTGTACATGCGCACCGGGACGTTCAACAGCCCGAAGCTGATCGAGCCGGACCAGATCGCTCTTGCCATGCGGAGATTGTTCCAGCCGTGCGCGTGGGCGCAAGTAACCAATTTGGGGCGGCAGGGAACTTGCGGAGCACCCCTCGGCGCGACGATACGAGCGAGAAATTAGGGTTGGCCTCGTATGGCTGACCCGCGCCCGATCATCTTCTCCGGCATCCAGCCGACCGGCCGCAAGCACCTCGGCAACTTCATCGGCGCGATCCGCCAGTACGTCGAGGGCCAGGATCGCGGCGATCCGGCGCTCTATTGCGTCGTCGACCTGCACTCGATCTCGGTCCCCTACGACCCCGCCGACCTGCGCGAGCGGGTGCTCGACACGGCGGCGATCCTGCTCGCCGCCGGGCTCGACCCGGAGCGCTGCATCTTCTTCCGCCAGTCCGACGTGCGCGAGCACACCGAGCTGACCTGGCTGCTTTCGGCGGTGACCTCCCACGGTGACCTCGACCGCATGACCCAGTTCAAGGAAAAGGTCGGCAAAGCGCGCGAGCTGGCCTCGGCGGCGCTTTTCTATTACCCGGTGCTGATGGCGGCCGACGTGCTCGCCTACCGGGCGACCGAGGTGCCGGTCGGCGACGACCAGCGCCAGCACGTCGAGCTGATGCGGGAGATCGCGCGGCGCTTCAACGCGCGCTTCGGCGAGACGCTGGTGGTGCCGGAGCTGGTCGTGCCCGAGGTCGGCGCGCGGATCATGGACCTGCAGGAGCCGGAGACGAAGATGTCGACGACCGGCGGGACCGAGCAGGGGACGGTGCTGGTGCTCGACGACGAGAAGGCGATCCGCAAGAAGGTCGGCTCGGCGGTGACCGATTCCGGGCACGAGGTGCGGGCCGCGGCGGACAAGCCGGGCGTGACGAACCTGATCGACATCCTCGCGGTGGCGCGGGGGACCGGGCGGGCGGAGGTCGAAGCCGACTTCGACGGGGTCGGTTACGGCGACTTCAAGCGGGCTGTGGCCGACGGGGTGGTCGAGCTGCTCGGGCCGGTGCGCGAGCGCTACGAGGAGCTGCGCCCGGACGAGGCGGCGCTGGAGGCGACGCTCGCGGCCGGGGCGGAGAAGGCACGCGCGATCGCCGCGCTGACGATCGCCGAGGTGCGGGCGCGGATGGGGTTCGGCTGCTGATCGACGCTCTCCCCCGTCCCGGCCTTCTCGGAGGCGACCCGCCTCCGAGAAGGCCGGGTCCCTTTGGTGTCCCGCCGACAGGCCCCGATCCCTTCCCAATCCGCCGGAGCACGCCCCAGATCAACCCAGGCGCCCCTCGCAAATAGCGCGTAAACGCGATTGCGACGTCTAGGGGCCTCTCTAGGCTGATTCGATGCCAGTCGCCGATCTGGACCTCGACCTCGACGTCTTCGCCGGGCCCTTCGACCTCCTCCTCGCCATCGTCTTGCGCGAGGAGGTCAGCCTGCTCGAGCTGCAGCTCGGCGAGGTCGTCGTCTCCTACGTCGACCACCTCGAACGGCGGGGTGAGCTCGACCTCGAGGTCGCCACCGAATTCCTCGTCCTGATCGCTTCCCTGCTGGAGCTGAAGTCGCGCCTCATGCTGCCGCGCGAGGAGGAGGGCCTCGAGCCGCTGAAGCCCGAGGAGGCGGTCGAGGAGCTCCTTGCGCGGATGCTCGAGTACCGCCGCTACCGCGACGCCTCCGCCGTCCTCGCCGACCGCTTCGAGTCCCAGCGCGGCTACCTCTACCGCTCGGCGCCGCTCCCCGCCCACCTGCGCCGCGTCGCCGTCGACGCGGCGGTCGCCGTCTACGACCCGGCCCGCCTCGGTGCGGCGATCGGCGACCTTTTGCGCGAGCCGGAGGAAGTCGACGTCTCCCACATCCGCCCGACCGTCTCCCTGCAGCGACGCCTCCGCGTCCTCCGCGACGCGCTCACCGCCAAGTCGAGCTTCGACTTCGACGAGGAGTTCGGCGGGGAGGACCGGCTGACCCAGGCGGTCACCGTCTTCGCCCTGCTCGAGCTCTACCGCAAAGGCGAGGTGACCTGGGAGCAGACCGAGACCTTCGGTCCGATCCGGGTGAAGCGCGGCAACGGGGTGGCGGCGGCGTGAACGACCTCTCGCGCACGGTCGAAGCGCTGCTCTTCCTCTCTCCGGATCCGGTCAGCATCGGCGACCTCGCTGCGGCGACCGAGGCGACCGAGGGCCAGGTCGCCGAGGCGATCGAGCTCCTCTCCGAAGACTTCGCCGAGGGCAAGCGCGGGCTCACCCTGCGGGTGGTCGGCGGCGGCTTCGCCCTCGCCAGCGACCCCGCGAGTGAGATGGCGGCCCGCCGCCTGCTGGCCAAACCGCGCACCCCGCCGCTGACCCCGGCCCAGGCCGAGACCCTCGCCATCGTCGCCTACCTGCAGCCGGTCTCCCGCCCGGAGATCGCCCGCATCCGCGGCGTCAGCTCCGAGTCGGCGGTGCAGACGCTGGCCGACCGCGGCCTGATCGAGGAGTCGGGACGCTCCCAGTTCGGCGCCGCGATCTTCAAGACCTCGGAGCTCTTCGAACGCCTCTTCGGCCTTGGCGGCATCGAGGACCTGCCCGACCCCTCGCGCTTCGACCCGACCCCGGAGGACGAACGCGAGCTGCGCGAGCGGCTGCTGAAGGCCGGCGAACAGCGCGCCGAGTAGCGGCGCCCGATGCGCCTCGCCAAATACCTCGCCCACGGCGGCGTCGCCTCGCGCCGCAAAGCCGAGGAGATCATCGCCAAGGGGCTGGTGACGGTCGCCGGCGAGGTGGTGACCGACCCGGCCCGCGATGTCGGCGACGGCGACGACGTGCGGGTGAACGGGGCGCCGGTCGGCGCCGAGGCGCGCGAGGTCTGGGCCGTCAACAAGCCGGCCGGGGTGGTGTCGACGGCACGCGAGCCGGGCGCGCGGCGGGCGGTGGTGGAGCTGGTCGACTCGGGGGCGCGCCTCTACCCGGTGGGACGCCTCGACGCCGACTCGACCGGCCTCCTGCTGCTGACCAACGACGGGGTGCTGGCGAACCGCCTGACCCATCCCCGCTACGAAGTGGCGAAGACCTACCGGGCGCAGCTGGCGCGCCGGCCGGCGAAGCGCGAGCTGGCGCGGCTGCGCGAGGGGGTCGAGCTGGAGGACGGACCGACGGCCCCGGCGCAGGTGCGCCCAGTAGGCGAGCGGGAGATCGAGATCGTCCTCCGTGAAGGCCGCAACCGCCAGGTGCGCCGGATGGTCGAGGCAGTCGGCAACCGGGTGGTGGCGCTGCAGCGGATCGGGTTCGGGCCGCTGGTGCTGGGGGGGTTGAAGGAGGGCGAGGCGCGGAGGTTGAGTGAGGCGGAGGTGGAGCGGTTGCGGGCGGCGGGGGGCGACGGCGCCTCCTGATCCCGGCGCAGGCATGAGAGCGGCCCCACTTTGCCCACCTCACTGGCATTTAGGTGGGCAAAGTGGGGCCGCGCTTCGCCGCGCCGGTTATGGGACCGCGGTGCGTGATTTCTTGGCGAATGGCCGCAAAGACGGCCGGCGCTTCCTTTTCCGCTTCGCGCCAGGTGACGCGGAGGACGCGGTAGTCGGCGGCTATCAGTTCGCGGGTGCGCCGGTGGTCGCGGTCGAAGGCGACCTCGATCCCGTGATGGCGACGGCTGTGGCCTCGACGACGAAGCGCTCGTGCTCCCAGAGGAAGTCGACCTCGAGGGTGCGCTCCGCGGTTCTTACGGGTGCGTTGACGCTGGGCAGCGGCAATCCCGCGGCGGCGATCAAAGGCAGGAGCTTCGCCTCGAAGAGGCTGCGGAAGTTCGCGTGCTTGGCGGTTTCCGCCACCGGCCGCCACGCCGCGAGGATCCGGCGCAGGCAACGCACCCCACGCCGTCGCGGCCCGTTCTCGAGGATCGCGTCAATGGCCGCGAGATCGAGCATCCGCTCCGTCGCCGCTCGCTCGACCGCGCCCCCTAGCTCCCCCTCTCCATAGACCCCAGCCAGATCGACGATCGTCCGCGCCGGGCTGGTGCAGGGGATCCCATGCGCGTAGCTCCATTCGGAGGGCGCCGGATGCGGCACCAGGTGCGCCTTGACGCCTTGGATCGCACGCCCTCCGTGATTTGGAGGGATCACGTCGATGACGCGAGGGGAGCGCTCCCCGATGCGGAGCAGATAGGCGGCGCTCCGATGGGAAGCAACAGCGCCGGGGCGGCAGGCGAGCACCGCCGCGTGGATTCGCCCTCGCTCGTCGAGTCCCGGGCGACCGACCGCGTAGACGCCATGGAACACGCGGTGGATGCGACCGGCGCCAGTCCAGCCGTCGACCAAGTTGTCCGATAGGCCCAACCGTTGCAGTTGCGCGCGGGTCACCACACCGTGCTGGCGCTCTGCGAGGTCCGCGGTGGCGGCCGCGATCATTGCGGTGCGAGAAATCCGTCCCATAGCCGGATAAGTCGCACCGCAATGGAACTCGCCCCCTCCTGGCGGCGTAAGCCGCGCGTGATCCGGCTTTGGGATGATGCGCCGCTCATGGATGTCGGCAGCTACAAGGGACCTCAGCGGCGGCTGTTCGCGCTGCGCGGTGCGGTGCAGGCGGAGGCGAATGAGCGGGAGGCGATCCTGGCGGCGACCGAGGAGTTGATGCGGGCGCTGATCGAGCGCAACTCGCTCGGGCCCGAAGCGATGGTCAGCTGCATCTTCACCACCACAGCGGACCTGAATGCGGAGTTCCCGGCGGTGGCGGCGCGCCAGCTTGGGCTCGACACGGTGCCGCTGCTCTGCTGCTGTGAGATCCCCGTGCCCGGTTCGATGGAGCGGGTGATCCGGGTGATGCTCCACTACTACGCCCCCGAGGGGACCGTCCCCGAGCACGTCTACATCGGCGAGACGCAGAAGCTGCGCGCCGACTTGAACGCCGCGCAGTAGCGCGGGGCGGCACAATGGGCCGATGACGGTCACCTACGCCGAGAAGCTCTCGCGGATGCCGGGTTACCAGGCCGGCGTGCCGACCGGGCAGGCGCCGGAGGCGATCGCCGCCGGGCCGATCGCCCAGCTCGCCTCCAACGAGTCGCCGCAGCCGCCGCACCCACAGGTCGTGGAGGCGATCGCTCGTGCCGCCGCGTCGATGAACCGCTACCCGGACCCCGACGCGACGCTGCTGCGGCACCGGCTCGCCGATCGCTACGACTCGCAGCCGGGGAACGTCGCGGTCGGGAACGGCTCATGCGATCTGCTGCTCGCCGCCGCGTCGGCGCTTTGCGAGCCGGGCGACGAGATCCTCTACGCCTGGCCGAGCTTCTCGATGTACCCGTACCTGCCGGCGCTGACCGGGGCGCGGGAGATCCGCGTGCCGCTCGGCGAGGGCGATGCGCTCAACCTCGAGGCGATGGCAGCCGAGGTGACCGCGGCGACGCAGCTGCTGATCGTCTGCAATCCGAACAACCCGACCGCGACGCACCACCCGGCGGCGACGATCGCGACGTTCCTCGAGCAGGTGCCCTCGCGGGTGACGGTGATCCTCGACGAGGCCTACGTCGAGTTCCAGACCAACGACGATCCCGACTCCTCGCTCGACCTGCTGCGCGACTTCCCGAACCTGGTCGTCCTGCGGACCTTCAGCAAGTGCTACGGGCTGGCGGGACTGCGGGTCGGCTACGCGATCGGCGCCGCCAACTTCCGCGCCGCGGTCGATGCGGTGCGCCAGCCGTTCAGCGTCAACGCGCTCGCCCAGGCGGCGGGGGCGGAGGCGATCCTGCACCAGGACGACGTGCTGGCGCGGGTCGAGGCGACCGTCGCCGAGCGGATCCGCGTGCAGGAGGGGGTGCGCGAGCTGGGGCTCTGGGCCTCGGAGTCGCAGGCGAACTTCTCCTGGATCGACCTCGGTGACCACGACGAAGCGGCGGTGATCGCCGGCCTCGCCGCCGCGGACATCGCCGTCCGCGCCGGCACCCCGCTCGGCGACCCGGGCCACATCCGGGTCAGCTACGGCACCGAGGACGAGGACGGCCGCTTTCTCGCGGCGCTTGCGGCTTCGTTGGGCTGAGTGGGGGAGAGATTTGCGGCCCCCGCCCCTTCCCCGGGTGGGGGACAGGGTGGGCCGGGTGGGGGACGGCGGTGGACCTCCGCCCGTCGCCGTGGTACAAAGTCCCGGTCGTGAGAAGCACTGCCACCACCGTCTCTGAACCCGGACGCGCCCTCGGCGCGACCCTCGGCCGTGGCAGCTTCACCGCGTATTACTGGCGATTTATCTAGGCGTCCGGCCCGGCGGCCAGCGGCCGCCCCGAGACAGTCTTCGGCCGGGCGCCGCCCCTGCGCGTGCGTTGCGACGCATGCACCCAAGTCCGCGTTTGGTCAAAGGGAAGTTACGATTGCACCGTTTTGGAGAAAGGCGAAGGAAAGATGATCATCGGCATGCAGGGCGCCAAGCGTGATGGCGTCCGTGAACAGCGGATCGCCAGAGTGGTCGAGCTGAGCCCACCGGGCAGGATCCTCGAAGAGCTGCCGCTCGGCGAGGCGCGCACCAAGGCGGTCATCCGTGGCCGCCAGGAAGTCGTCGACGTCCTCCACGGGCGCGACCCGCGCCTGATGGTCGTGGTCGGCCCGTGCAGCGTGCACGACCCCAAGGCGGCGCTCGACTACGCCAACCGCCTCGCCGCCACCGCGCGCGAGCTGCGCGAGGACCTGCTCGTCGTCATGCGCGTCTACTTCGAGAAGCCGCGGACGACCACCGGCTGGAAGGGCCTGATCAACGACCCGCACCTCGACGGCTCCGCCGACGTCAACGCCGGCCTGCGGATCGCCCGCAAGCTGCTGCTCGAGGTGGTCGAGCTCGGCCTGCCGGTCGGCTGCGAGTTCCTCGACCCGATCACCCCCCAGTACATCGCCGACGCGGTTGCCTGGGGCGCGATCGGCGCCCGCACCTCGGAGAGCCAGACCCACCGCCAGCTCGGCTCCGGCCTCTCGATGCCGATCGGCTTCAAGAACCGCACCGACGGCAACGTCCAGGTCGCGGTCGACGCGGTCCGCGCCGCCGCCGCCCAGCACGCCTTCGCCGGCATCGACGACACCGGCGCGCCCGCGATCCTCCACACGACCGGCAACCCCGACTGCCACATCATCCTGCGCGGCGGCCATGGGATGCCGAACTTCCACCCGCCGGAGGTCGAGGACGCGCTGGTCACGCTCGGCGTTGCCGGGCTGCCCGAGCGCCTCGTCATCGACGCCTCCCACGACAACAGCGGCAAGGACCCGGAAAAGCAGTTCTTCGCCGCGGGCGAAATCGCCGACCAGGTCGCCGACGGCAACAAGGCGATCACCGGGATCATGCTCGAGTCCTTCCTGGTCGAGGGGCGGCAGGACCTGCGCCCGGGCGAGCCGCTCGTCTACGGCCAGTCGATCACCGACCCCTGCCTCGACTGGGAGGACACCGTCCAGGCGCTCGACCGGCTCGCCTCCGCGGTCCAGGCCCGGCGCGCCTGAGGTGATCCCGTGACAGGCGACGTTCGGACTAGATGAGCGGTTCTGGGGCGCCGCGGGTCGCTGTCCTCGGCGTCGGGCTGATCGGCGGCTCGATCGGCCTGGCGGCGCGCGAGCGCCTCGGCGCGGTGGTGGCCGGCTACGACCCTGACCCGGGGACCCGCGAGGCGGCGCTCGCCACCGGCGCCGCCGACACCGCGGCCGACTCGGTCGCCGCGGCTTGCGAGGGCGCCGAGGTGGTCTTCTGCGCCGCGCCCGTGGGACGGCTGCCGGAGCTCGCCGCCGCCGCGCTCGAATGCTGTGGCCCCGAGGCCGCCGTCACCGACGTCGGCTCGACCAAGCGCGACATCGTCGCCCAGCTCGGTGCCGACGGGCGCTTCGTCGGCGGCCACCCGCTGGCCGGCGCCGAGACCGCCGGCGTCGCCAACGCGCGCGCCGACCTCTTCGACGGGGCCCGCTGGTACCTGACCCCGACAGAGGATTCCGAGGGGGTCCTCTACGACCGCCTGCAGCGCACCGTCGCCGGGCTCGGCGCCCGTCCCGAGGCGATCGAGGCGGGCGAGCACGACCGCCTGATGGCGACGGTGAGCGGGATGCCGCACGCGGTCGCCAATGCCCTCGTCGCCGAGGCGGCAGCCGACCTGGCGAGCGGCGAGCGCGTCCCCGAGGTCGGCCCGAGCTTCCGCGACGCGACCCGCGTTGCAGGCTCCAATCCGGCGATCTGGGCCGACATCTTCGCCTCCAACCGCGAGGCGACCGCCGACGCGGTCGACGCCGTCGCGCGCCGCCTCAGCGAGGCCGCGGCGCTGATCCGCTCCGGCGATACCGCGGCGATCGCCGCCTGGCACGCGGCCGCGGGCGAGGACCGTCGTCGCCTGCTGGCAAGCGACCGCCCCGGCGGCCCGCTGCAGGAGCTCCGGATCATCGTCGCCAACGAACCGGGGACGATGGCACGGCTGGCGCTGGCGCTCGGCGAGGCCGGCGTGAACATCGAGGACATGGCCCTCTACCCGGCCGCCGACATGACCTCCGGCGCGGTCTCGATCTGGGTCGCCGGGCCCGAGCAAGCCGAGCGGGGCGCCGCTCTGGTCCGCGAGCTGGGCCACAACGTGACCGTCGTCGGCGCGGGTGGGTAGCTTGCGCCGATGAGCGACCGAACTCACTTCGATCCGCTGGGGGAGCTGCGCGGCGCGCTGCGCCCGCCCGCCGACAAGTCGATCTCCCACCGGGCGGCGATGATCGCCGCGATGGGCGAGGGAGAGACCGACGTGATCGGCTACCTCGACGCCGCCGACACGCGCTCGACCCTGGCCGCGGTGCAGGCGATCGGGGCGCGGCTGGTCCACGAGCTGCCCACGCAGGCGATCGAACGCGACGACGGCCTCGGTGCGTCGCGGCTGCGGATCGCCGGGGTGGGCCTGCGCGGGGCGCGTTCGGCGGAGATCGACGTCGGCAACGCGGGGACGCTGCTGCGGCTCTTGCCGGGCTGGCTCGCCGGGCAGCCGGAGGGCAAGTGGATCCTCGACGGCGACGACTCGATCCGCAGGCGCCCGGTCGACCGGATCGCCGAGCCGCTGCGCCAGATGGGCGCCCGCCTCGGCGCCCGCGAGGAGCGCCTGCCCCCGCTCGAGGTCGAGGGCGCGCCGCTCCATGGCACCACCTACGAGCTGCCGGTCGCGAGCGCCCAGGTGAAGTCGTGCGTGCTCTTCGCCGGCCTCCTCGCCGAGGGCGAGACCCGCGTGGTCGAGCCGCTGCCGACCCGCGACCACACCGAGCGGATGTTGGTCGCCGCCGGGGCGGAGATCGCTCGAGACGGGACCACGGTGATCGTCAAGCGCGCCGAGCGCCTCGAGCCGGGCCGGATCGTCGTCCCCGCCGATTTCTCCTCTGCCGCCTTCTTCATCGTCGCCGCGACGATCGTCCCCGGCAGCGACCTCCTCCTCCACGACGTCGGGACCAATCCGACCCGCACCGGCCTACTCGACATCCTGCGCCGGATGGGCACCGAGGAGATCGCCGTGGAATCGCGCGGCGAGGAGGGCGGCGAGCCGATCGCCGACATTCGCGTCGGCCATTCGGGGCTGCAGGGCTGCGAGGTCGGCGGCGCCGACGTGCCGCTGGCGATCGACGAGTTGCCGCTGGTCGCCCTCGCCGCCTGCTTCGCCGAGGGGACGACGACGATCCGCGACGCGACCGAGCTGCGCCGCAAGGAGTCCGACCGGATCGCGACTGTCTGCGATGCCCTCGACGCGCTCGGCGGGAGGGTCGAGCCGACCGCCGACGGGATGGTGATCGAGGGCAGCGGCGGCCTGCGCGGCGGCACGATCGACTCGCACGGCGACCACCGCATCGCGATGCTCGGCGCCGTCGCCGGAGCCGCCTCGCGCGAGGGCGTCGAGGTGATCGACATGGGCGCCGCCGCGGTCAGCTACCCGGCCTTCGAGGCCGACCTCCACTCGCTGCAGCACCGCCCGCCGCTCCACGACCCGGTCCACTGACCCGGTCCGCCGGTCCATAAGCTGCCGCCATGGTGATCGCGATCGACGGCCCGGCCGGGGCCGGCAAGTCAACCGTGGCCCGCGCTGTCGCCGCCGCGCTCGGCTTCACCTACCTCGACTCGGGGGCGATGTACCGGAGCGTCGCGCTGGCCGCGCGGGAGGTCGGGGTCGACGCCGACGACGGCGTTGCTCTCGGGCCGCTGGCCGCAGGCCTCGAGATCGACTTCGACGGGCGGCGCGTGCTGCTCGGGGGCCGCGACGTCACCGACGCGATCCGTCGCCCCGAGGTGAGCGCCGACGCCTCGCGCGTCTCCGTCCACCCGGTCGTGCGCGAGGCGATGGTGGCCCGCCAGCGGGCGCTGATCGAAGCGGCCGACTACGTCGCCGAGGGCCGCGATATCGGCACCGTGGTCAGCCCCGACGCGCCGCTGAAGGTCTTCCTCACCGCCTCCGACGAGGAGCGCGCCCGCCGCCGCGCCGCCGAGACCGGCGAGGACATCGCCGCCGTCCTCGCCGCCCAGCTCCAGCGCGATGCCCGCGACAGCGAGCGCGAGCACGGCGCCCTGCGCCCGGCGGACGATGCAGTGGAGCTCGATACGACGGGGCTCAGCTTGGAGGAGGTCGTCGCGCGCGTGGTCGGGCTCGCCCACGAACGACGCCTTGCCCCCCGCTCGAAGGGAGACTCGGGGGACCCTGAGCGAACCTCCCCGCAGTTCGTGAGCGAAGGGTCCCCCGAGCCTTCTCCCTCGCAACGTCCCCCCTCGGAGCACCAATGAGCGCCACGGTCGCCGTCGTCGGCTTCCCCAACGTCGGCAAGAGCACTCTGGTCAATCGCCTGGTCGGCGGCACCGAGGCGGTCACCTCGCCCGAGCCGGGCGTCACCCGCGACCGCAAGCGGCTTGCCACCGAGTGGAACGGGGTGCGATTCGAGCTCGTCGACACCGGCGGGATCGACCTCGAGGACGAGGCGGAGCTCGCCCGCGACGTGCAGGCGCAGGCGCGCCTGGCGATGGCCGAAGCCGACGCGATCCTGTTGGTGGTCGACGCCCGGGCCGGCCTTCGCGCCGGGGACGCGGAGCTCGCCCGCACCCTGCGCGGCTCCGCGGTCCCGGTGCTCGCTGTCGTCAACAAAGCCGACCGGCCGAACGACTACAGCTCGACCGCCGAGTTCCACGCGCTCGGGCTCGGCGACCCGCTCGCGGTCTCGGCCACGCACGGGCTCGGCACCGGGGACCTGCTCGACGCGATCACCGGCGCGCTCGGCGAGCGCCCCGACGTCGACGAGCCCGACGACGCGATCCGCGTCGCGGTCATCGGTCGCCCCAACGTCGGCAAGTCCTCGCTGGTGAACGCCTTCCTCGGCTCCGACCGGGTGATCGTCTCCGACCTGGCGGGGACGACCCGCGACGCGATCGACACCGAGCTCGAGGTCGAAGGCCGCCGCGTGATCCTCGTCGATACGGCCGGCCTGCGCCGCCGCGCCAAGGTCGCCGGGACCGTCGACTACTACGCCCAGCTGCGCTCCGAACGGGCGGTGGAGCGCGCCGACGTGGCGATCGTCGTCTGCGACGCCGCCGAGGGGGTGACCGCCGAGGACCTGCGCGTCGCCGAGATGGCGATGGTCGCGGGCTGCGCGACGCTGCTCGTGCTCAACAAGTGGGACATCGGCGAGACCGACATCGACGATGCCCGCATCCGCGTCTCGCGCAAGCTGCGCCTGCGCCCGGCCGTGATCACCGTCAGCGCCACCCGCGGCCGCAACGTCGGCACGCTGCTGCCGAAGGCGCTTGAGCTCGCCGACCGCGCCGCCTCGCGCATCCCGACCCCGAAGCTGAACAAGTTCGTCGCCGAAGTTGTCG
Organism: Actinomycetota bacterium; assembly: GCA_018268575.1. Taxonomy (GTDB): domain Bacteria; phylum Actinomycetota; class Thermoleophilia; order Solirubrobacterales; family 70-9; genus VAYN01. The sequence goes on along the minus strand of JAFDWF010000195.1, from coordinate 26,638 downwards.
CCAAGACCCCGCCGCCCGCCAAACGCGGCCGTCGGCTGCGGCTCTACTACGCCGCGCAGGTGGGGGAGAGCCCGCCGCGGATCGCGATCCAGGTCAACGACCGCAAGCTGATCAGCCGCGACTGGGCCTACCACCTGGAGAACCGCATGCGCGAGGCCTACGGCCTCGAGGGCGTCCCCCTGGTGATCGATTTCGTACCTCACAGCGGCGGGCGGGGGCGCGCGAACTAGGACTCCCGCCGTTCGACTACCCTTCGCCGATGCCCACTTCCAAGCCACTCGCCGAGGGCGAGCACCTCTTCACGTCCGAGTCCGTCACCGAGGGTCATCCCGACAAGGTGGCGGATCAGATCTCCGACGGCGTCCTCGACGCGATCCTCGCCGAGGATCCGTATGGCCGCGTCGCCTGCGAGACCCTGGTCAACACCGGGATGGCGGTGGTCTCCGGCGAGGTCTCGACCACGGTCCACCTCGACATCCCGGATCTGGTGCGGGAAACCGTGCGCGGGATCGGTTACGACGCGAACTACGGCTACGACTGCGACCACATCTCGGTGCTGGTCTCGCTCGACAAACAGAGCCCGGACATCGCGCAGGGCGTCGACCACGCCTACGAGACGCGCGTCGACCCGGCCGACGACGACGAGCTCGACGTCGCCGGGGCCGGCGACCAGGGGATGATGTTCGGCTACGCCTCCAACGAGACCGAGGTGCTGATGCCGATGCCGATCCACCTCGCGCACCGCTTCGCCGAGCGGCTGGCGGCGGTCCGCAAGGACGAGACGCTGCCCTACCTGGGGCCCGACGGCAAGACCCAGGTCACGGTCCGCTACGCCGACGGCCGCCCGGTGTCGGTGGAGAAGCTGCTGATCTCGACCCAGCACTCGGAGGGGGTCGACTTGGAGGGGACGATCAAGCCCGACCTCTGGGAGCACGTGGTGTTGCCGGTGCTGGGCGCCGAGGTGCCGGGGATGTACGACGAAGGCGAGCTGCGCGCCGACTTCCTCGTCAACCCGACCGGCAAGTTCGTGATCGGCGGCCCGGTCGGCGACGCCGGCCTCACCGGCCGCAAGATCATCGTCGACACCTACGGTGGCATGGCCCGCCACGGCGGCGGCGCCTTCTCCGGCAAGGACCCGTCGAAGGTCGACCGCTCGGCCGCCTACGCGGCCCGCTACGTGGCCAAGAACGTGGTCGCGGCCGGGCTGGCGGAGCGCTGCGAGGTGCAGGTCGCCTACGCGATCGGCGTCGCCCACCCAGTCTCCCTGATGGTCGAGACCTTCGGCACCGGCAAGCTCTCCGACCAGCGCATCTCCCAGCTGGTCGAAGCCGAGTTCGACATGCGCCCCGGCGCCTTCCGCCAGTACCTCGACCTGCACCGCCCGATCTTCCAGAAGACCGCGGCCTACGGCCACTTCGGCCGCGAAGAGCCGGAGTTCACCTGGGAGCGCACCGACCGCGCCGAGGCCCTCAAGGCCGCCGCGGGCGCCGAGGCCGCGGCGGCGTAGCGGCGGGACCCGGAGTTAGCGGGTAAGTCCGGCCGGGGAGGGTCCCGGCGGGGGTGAGAATCGAGTCCTGAGTGACTTTTCCACCGTATGGCGTGGAAAAGTCACTCAGCGCGTGACGCGGCGGCCTGGCGTCTGGTCCGGGCGCAGCACGGGGTTCTGTCGCGGAGCCAGCTGCTGGCGCTCGGCTATACCCGGCGCGAGGTTGAACAGCGGCTACACAACGGCAGGCTGCACACCGTCGCCGGTGGCGTCTATGCCGTGGGACGGCGTGAGTTGACGCCGCACGGGCGCTGGATGGCGGCGGTGCTCGCCTGCGGGGACGGGGCGGCGCTGAGTCATCGCAGCGCCGCGGAGCTGTGGGGGATCGGGAAGGAGGAGCGGGGATACATCGACATCAGCATCAAGAGGCGGAGCAGGCTCGAGCGCCGTGGGGTGAAGGTCCATGCCCGCGCCTCCCTCGCCAGCCAGCCCCTCACCCGATGGTGCGGGATCCCGGTGACGGATCCGGTGCAGACGCTGATCGACCTGGCAACGGAACTCCGCCCGCTCCGCCTGGAGCGGGCGGTAAACGAGGCGGACAAGCTCGACCTCATCGACCCGGAAACGCTGAGACGGGCGCTCACCGGACACAAGGGAGAGCCCGGCGTAAAAACGCTCGCCACTCTCCTCGACCGCCACACCTTCCGCCTCTCCGACTCCGACCTGGAGATCCTCTTCCGGCCCCTGGCGCTCGCCGCCGGGCTCCCGCTCCCGCTGACCAAGCACTGGGTCCTCGACTACGAAGTCGACTTCTTCTTCCCCGACGACGGGCTGATCGTCGAGACCGACGGCCTGCGCTACCACCGAACGCCTGCCCAACAGGCCCGGGCGGCGAGACGCGATCAGACCCATACCGCCGCCGGTTTCCGCGTCCTCCGCTTCACGCACTGGCAGATTGCCCATGCCCCGGACGAAGTGAGCGCCGTCCTCCACCGCGTTCGCGGGTTGGTCTAAACCCCCGGCGACTGCGGCTCGCCGAGGCCGTGACTCCCGGCCGTGTTCGCGCCGGTCGCCCGGTCGACCCGTTCGACCACGCCGTGGGGGTCGGCGACGCCGTAGAAGATGAAGTCGTAGTCCCCGCTCGCCGCGGTGTCGAAGTCGACGTCGCCGATCTGCATCAGCCGCTGGTAGACCGACTGGCTGTAGTTGACGTTCTGGACCCGCTCCAGCCGCGTCTCCTGGATCTCCCGCGAGATGATCCCGCGCTTGATGTTGAGCCGCCGCGTGGTGATCGAGTAGGTAGTCGCCCAGCGCTTGATGAAGCCGATCAGCAGGGTCAGGGCCAGCACCACGAGGACGACGACGAAGACCGACGCGGTACTCGAGACCAGCTTGGCGATGATCCCGAGGATGATCGCGATGACCAGGCCTTTGAGGTAGAAGCCGAGGATCGCGCGCCAGGAAGGGTGCCCCTGGAAGATGATCGTCTCGCCCTCCGTGAGGTTCATGTTCACGCGGGCAGCATAAGCGCCGCGTCCCCCGGTTTCCATAACCTCGACTCGATGGCGATCCTCAAGGTCGAGCCGCTGACCACCGCCCGCGCGCTGCGGGGCCCGTTCGACTACCGGCGGCCGGAGGCGATGGCGGGGCTCGAGGTCGGCAGCCTGGTGCGGGTGCCGTTCGGGCCGCGGCGATTGCTCGGCGTCGTGGTCGAGCTGGCCGACTCCTCCGACCTGGCGCCGGAGCGGCTGGCGGAGCCGATCGAGGCGCTCGAGGCGGGCGCGCCGGCGGAGCTGGTCGAGCTCGGCCTCTGGGTGGCGCGGGAGTACTGCTCGACGCCCTCCCGAGGCCTCTCGCTGGTGCTGCCGCCGGGCACCGGCAGTGGCCGCTCCGGCCGCACGGTGCGGGCGAAGACTGAGCTGCGGGCGGAGATCCTCCCCGCGGGCGAGGCGGCGCTGGAAGGCGGCGGGCGGCTCGGGGTGAAGCAGCGAGCGGTGCTCGAGGCGCTCGTCGAGGGCGGCGAGATGTCGGCGCCGCAGCTGGCCGCGACGGTGGGGGCAACGGGTGCGGTCATCCGCCGCCTGGCCGAGCGCGGCCTCCTCGCCACCCGCGATTCGAGCGTGCGCCGTGCCCCCGCCGCGCCCGGCCTCGCCGCCGCGGCCACGCCCCCGAACCTGCTGCCCGAGCAGCGGGCCGCCGTCGACGCGCTCGTCGCGGCGCTCGACGGCGAGGTCGGCGCGCCCCGCGAGCAGCTCCTCCACGGCGTCACCGGCTCGGGCAAGACCGAGGTCTACCTGGCGGCGGTGGAGGCGGCGCTCGCCCGTGGCCGCGGGGCCATAGTCCTGGTCCCCGAGATCGGCCTTGCCCCGCAGGCCGTCGCCCGCTTCCGCGCCCGCCTCGGTGACCGCTTCGCCGTCCTCCACAGCGCCCTCTCCGAGGGCGAGCGCTTCGACGAGTGGCAGCGCCTCCGCAGCGGCGAGGCGAGCGTCTGCGTCGGCCCGCGCTCGGCGATCTTCGCCCCGGTGCGCGACCTCGGCCTGGTCGTGATCGACGAGGAGCACGACCCGAGCTACAAGCAGGAGGGCGACCCGACCTACGACGCCCGCGCCGTCGCCAGCTACCGGGCGCGCGAGCGGGGCGCCGTCCTCGTCGCCGGGACCGCGACGCCGCGCCCCGAGACCTGGCTCGAGCTCCCCCGCCTGGAGCTGCCCCGACGCGTCGACGGCCTGCGCATGCCGCCGGTCGACGTCGTCGACATGCGCGAGGTCGACCCGCGCTCGGGCCCGCTCCACGCCGATACCTGGACGGCGCTGGAGGAGGTGCGCGCGGCGGGCCGCAAGGCGATCGTGATGATCAACCGGCGCGGCTTCGCGCCCTGGCTCACCTGCCGCTCCTGCGGCCACCACTGGAGCTGCCCCAACTGCGACGTCTCGCTGATCGTCCACCGCGAGTCGGGCCGCCTCGTCTGCCATCACTGCGCCCACCAAGAACGGGCGCCGCGCGCCTGCCCGGCCTGCGCCTCGACCACGCTGGCGCGGGCGGGCGCCGGGACCGAGCGGATCGAGGCGCTGCTGCGCGAGCGCCTCGCGCCGATGCCGGTCTTCCGCCTCGACTCCGACACCACCGCCCGGCGCGGCGCCCACGCCCGGATCCTGGCCGAATTCGGCGAGGCGGCGAGCGCCGTCCTGGTCGGCACCCAGATGGTCGCCAAGGGCCACGACTTCCCCGAGGTGACGCTGAGCGCGATCCTCGACGCCGACGCGACCCTGCGCTTCCCCGACTTCCGCGCCGAGGAGCGGACCTTCGCCATGGTCGCCCAGCTGGCAGGGCGCTCGGGACGCGGCGAGGCTGGGGGCGAGGTGATGGTGCAGACGCTGGCCCCGGGCGCCTCCTCGATCGAGCACGCCGCCGCCCACGACTCGGCCGGGTTCCTGGCGGGCGAGCTGGAGCGGCGCCGCATCCTCCGCTACCCGCCCTACTCGCACCTGCTGCGGGTCAACCTCTCCTCGGAGGCCGAGGAGAAGGTCGATGCGGCGGCGCGCGCCGTGGCGAGCGAACTGCACTCCCGCCTGCCGGGCGAATCGGAGCTGCTCGGGCCGGCGCCGATGTTCCGGGTGCGGGGACGGCACCGGCGGCGGATCCTGGTCAAGGCGCAGGACCGGGCGGGGACCGTGGCCGCGGCGCGGGTAACGGTGGAGCGCCGCGCCGCCGACCGTGCCCTGAAGGACGTCTCGATCGGCGTCGACGTCGACCCTGTGTAAGGGGGGCTTACAATCGCCAGGTGAGCGACGAGCAGGCGGTCGACGCCGGAGAAGACGAGGAGGAGCTCCACCAGAGGCTCCTCGAGCGCCGTGAGGCGGCGCTGGCCCACGTGGTCAAGTTCGGCGACCCGGTGCTGAAGAGCCGCGCCTCCCCGGTCGACGAGTTCGGCCCCGAGCTGCGCACCGAGGTCGAGCGGATGATCCAGATCATGCAGGACGGCATGGGGGTCGGCCTCGCCGCCACCCAGCTCGGCGTGCTGCGCCGGCTCCTCGTCTTCCAGGCCGGCCCCGACAACGAGCCCGCGGCGCTGATCAACCCGAAGATCGAGTGGTCCTCCGAGGAAGAGGCGATCGCCGAGGAGGGCTGCCTCAGCCTTCCCCGCGTGACCATGGACGTCGAGCGCCCGCTCTTCATCCGCGCCAGCGGCCGCGACGTCGACGGCGAGCCGGTCGTGATCGAGGCCGCGGGCCTCGAGGCGCGCGTGCTCCAGCACGAGATCGACCACCTCGACGGGGTCTTGATCCTCGACCGCACCGAACGCGCCCAGCGCAAGGCGGCACTGCGGGCGCTGCGCGCGGGGGAGAGCTACCACCCGCCCGGTGAAGACGAGGACGATCCCGGCGAGGAGCTCCGCGAGCCGCGCACCGACGCGTGAGGACCGTCTACCTCGGCACCTCGGACTTCGCCGCAACCGTCCTCCGCCGGCTCGCCGACTCCCCTCACGCGCCCGTCCTCGTCGTCACCCCGCCGGACAGCCGGCAGGGGCGCGGCCGCAAGGTCTCGCCGCCGCCAGTGGCCGAATTGGCGAGGGAGGCGGGGATGGACCTGCTGCAGGCGGAGAACGTCAACGACGAGGCGGCGCTGGGGCGGATCCGCGCCGCCGAGCCGGAGGCGATCCTCGTCTGCGCCTTCGGCCAGCTGATCCGCGAGCCGCTGCTGAGCCTCGCCGAGATCCTGAACGTCCACCCCTCGCTCTTGCCGCGCTGGCGCGGCGCGGCGCCGATCGAGCGGGCGATCATGGCCCGGGACCCGCAGACCGGCGTCTGCGTGATGCGGCTGACCGCGGGACTCGACTCGGGCCCGGTGGCGCTGCGGGCCGAGTTGCCGCTCGGGGACAACGAGGAGTACGGGACGCTGGCGCCGCGGCTGGCCGAGCTCGGCGGCGAGCTGTTGGCCGAAGCGCTCGACCTGCTCGCCGACGGGACGCTGGCGTTCGCCGAGCAGGACGACGCCGCGGCGACCTACGCGGAGAAGATCGGGGCGCAGGATCGGCGGCTGGATCCGGCCGAGAGCGCCGAGCACCTCGCGGCGAAGGTCCGCGCCCTGACCCCGCACATCGGCGCCTACCTCGAGCTCGAGGGTGGCGAGCGATTGGGGGTGCGGGCGGCCCGGACCGTCGATGCGGCGGTGGTCGCAGGGACGACGAAAGCGGAGTGGGGGGTGCTCCTGCTCGGCTGCGGCCAAGGGACGTTGCGCCTTGACGTCGTCCAGCCCGCCGGCGGCAAGCCGATGGCGGCCGAGGCCTACCTGCGCGGCCATCCGGCGCCGAAGCTCGGGTGAGGGCGACGTGCCGGTAGCGGCGCCCCGCGCGCTTGCGTTCGAGGTCCTGCGGGAGACGTTCGAGCGCGGCGGGCACACCGAGGTCGCCTTCCGGGCCGGGGCGGAGCGGCTCGGGCTGGCCGGTCGGGACCGGGCGCAGGCACAGCGGCTCGCCTACGGGTCGGTGCAGCGGCGCGGCACCTCCGACGCGGCGATCGAACGGCTCTCCGGCCGCGCGATCCGGCTGCTCGACCCTCCCGTCGCCGCCGCCCTCCGCCTCGGCCTCTACGAGCTGCTCTTTGCCGACGGGACGCCCGACCACGCCGCCGTCGACCAGGCGGTGGAGCTGGTCAAGATCGCCAAGGCCGCCCACGCCTCCGGCTTCGTCAACGCGATCCTCCGCCGCGCCGCCCGCGAGCGCGAGGAGCTGACCGCATCGCTGCTCGGCGGCGATTCGACCCCCGAGGCCGCGGCGGTCGCCCACTCGGCGCCGCTCTGGCTGGCGCGGATGTGGTGGGAGGAGCTCGGCGCCGAGGCGGCGCGCTCGCTGCTCGCCGCCTGCAACGAGCCCGCCGAGGTGGCGATGCGCGCCGCCGATGCCGAGGCGCGCGCCGACCTGGTGGCGCGCCTGCGCGGTGAGGGGGTCGACTTCTCGCCCGCGGCCGGCGGCTGGCCGCTCGACGCCGCCGAGATGATGGCCTTCGCGGGCCGGGTCGGCGACTCGGTGCCGCGCCTCGTCGCCGCGGGCGCGCTCACCCCGCAGAGCCGCGGCTCGGCGGCCGTGGTCGCGGTCCTGGAACCGCGGCCGGGGGAGACGGTGCTCGACCTCTGCGCCGGCCCCGGCATCAAGACCGGCCAGATCGCGGCGCGGATGGAGGACCGGGGCGAGGTGATCTCGGTCGAGCTCGACGAGGCCCGCGCCGGAGAGATCGCCGCCCAGGCCAAGCGCCTCGACCTGCACGGCGTCACCGTCTTCGAGGGGGACGCGACCTCGCTGCCGTTGCCAGAGGGCTTCGACCGGATCCTCCTCGACGCGCCCTGCTCGGACCTCGGCACGCTCGCCTCGCGCCCCGACGCGCGCTGGCGCAAATCGCCGCGGACGATCGAGCGGGTCGCGGCGGTGCAGGAGAAGGCGCTGCGGGCGGCGGCGAAGCTGCTGCGGCCGGGCGGCACGCTGGTCTACTCGACCTGCACGATCTCGCGGCGCGAGAACGAGGACCGGATCGCGGCGCTGCTCGAAGCCTCGGCGGCGGGGCAGGTGCCGCCGCTGCAACTGGACGACCTCGGTGATCTGGCTCCAGGACTGGCTTCGCCGCACGAGCCGCGGACGCTGCAACTGCGCCCCGATCGCGACCTGACGACCGGGTTCTTCATCAGCCGACTGACCCGGCATGATTAGACGGATGCCCGAGGCCTATGGCGGCAGCAGCATCCTCGACCGAGCACCGTGTCCCAACTGCGGCGAGCCCTGGCTGCGCCCGACCCAGTTGCCGGGCCGACTGCGCTGCGTCAACTGCCTGAGCCGCTTCGAACTCGTCTCCCAGTGCCCGGAGTGCGGCGAACACCAGACGATCGCCCGCATGACCCACACCGCGGATATGCAGTGCCAGACCTGCGGCGCATCGATGCTCAAACCAACGTGAGTCGATCTGGGGGCGCCTGGCAGCGTCCTCGGTCGCTCGCGTGCGTTGCACGCCACGCTCCCTGCGTCCTTGCCAGGCTGGCCCAGATCGACTCAGTAGGGTGCGGCGCATGAGCGACCGTTTCCGCGAGCTGATCGCCGAGCGGCGGGTGGCGCCGTCGATTCTCTCGGCCGACTTCGCCAAGCTCGGCGCACAGATCGACGAGGTGATGGACGCCGGGGCGCGGGTGATCCACGTCGACGTGATGGACGGGCACTTCGTCCCGCCGATCACGATCGGGCCGCTGGTCGCGGCTGCCGTCGCCGACCTCGTCCACGCGAAAGGCGGCGCGATCGACGTCCACATGATGATCGAGGCGCCCGAGCGCCAGATCGAGGAGTTCGCCAAGGCGGGGGCCGACTCGATCACCTTCCACGCCGAGGCCACCCCGCACGCCAACCGCACCCTGGCCGCGATCCGCGATCTCGGCTGCTGCGCTGGGATCGCGATCAACCCGGGGACGCCGGTCGAGGCCGTCGCCGAGCTGCGCAACCTGGCCGACCTGGTCCTCTGCATGACCGTCAACCCGGGCTGGGGAGGCCAGTCGTTCATCCCGTCCTCGCCGGACAAGGTCGAACGGCTGCGGCCGCTGGTCGGCACCGCGGTGATCGAGGTCGACGGCGGCATCGACACCGAGACCGCGGGCCCGATCGCCGGCGCCGGCGCGTCGCTGCTCGTCGCCGGTTCGGCGGTCTTCGGGACCGATGATCCAGCCGCGGCCTACCAGGCGATCGCGAAGGCCGCCGACGCCACCTGAGGGGTGCTCCGCTCGGGAGGCGGTGGGCGGCGCCAGGCCGGCTCGGGGTTAACCTCGTTGGATGAGCGAGCGGTTGGCGCCATCGGCTCGGATAACGATCTCGGTCGCGTTCTTGATCGGGTTGCTGATCATGCTGCTCGACCCCTTCTCGTGGGGGAGGGTCACCGGTTTGGCGGCGGTGGTCGCCGGGGCGCTGGGCGTGATCGTCGCGTCTGCCCTGTTGGCGATGCTGCTGAGCAGGGGCGAGATGCCCGAGGAGGAGTTCCAGCGGATCTCCGAGCGCAGCGAGCTGATGTCCAGGATGCCGATCGGCCAGCACCAGCCGAGCGAGTTCGAAGAACTGGTGATCGAGGCGATCGACGAGCTGCCGCCTGAAATCCACGAGGTTCTCAAGGACGTGCCGATCGTGATCTCGGACCTCGGTCACGAGTTCCACGCCTACGGCCACTACATCGGCGACACCATGGCCCAAGATGGATACCGCGACCACATCGTCATCTACCAAGACACGCTCGAGCGAGATTTTGGCTGGGACCCCGACCTCCTCCGTGCCCAGATCGTCCGCACCGTCCGGCACGAGGTGGCTCATCACCTCGGTTGGGGAGAGCCGGGCGTGCGCGATTTGGGGCTCTAGCCGGGGAGCCTGCGGGAGGTTCCGTGACGAAGGGACGGGGCCGATGCGAGGGAGAAGTCACGTCCGTGAGGGAGACGTGCGCGTCGTGAGGGTTGCTCGAGGCCTCGCCACGGTCGTGCACTTGAGCCGCCTATAGGCGGCTCAAGTGCACACTCGTGCTCGGGCCTGATGCGGAGGTGACGTCCCCGGCGTCTTCGTGGCGGACCCCGCCACCCGTGCCCCTCCCGGCCCATGCGTTCGCAGTAATCCACGTATAGCGTGGAGAAGTGCGAACGCACCGCCAGCCCGTACCCAGCCGCCCGCCCGGACTCTTGCCGTCTCCTCGCCACCAGGCCTTTTCGGAGGCGGCCACAGCCTGCCAGGGTCGCCTCCGAAAAGGCCGGGTCCCTTGGCTCCCGGGCGCCAGCAGGCACCGGCCTCGTCCCTTCCCCCGGCGCCAACCCCCGATCAGCGCCGTCGGCCCCTCGCGATCAGCGCGCCCGTGACCTCTTGCAGCCAGGCCTTCGTCTCGGGATCGAGGTCCGCGAGTTCCGCCCGCCGCTCGCACCAGCCCGCCAGCGCCCTTCGTCCCCCGATCGCGACGACCTCGTCGTTGGTCACCGCGTAGCGCCCGTCCGCCATCGCCGCCATCGCACCGACGTCGTCCCTGCGGCTGCGCAGCACGGCGACCACGGCGATGCCGTCGATCTCGGTCGGCGACACCGGATCCTCGCCCGCCCGCAGCGGGCGCACCGAGAAGACCTGGGAGGCCGCGCGGCGCGGCAGCGGCGGCGGTGCCGGTTTGCCGATCGGGCCTTTGACCCAGTGCTCGGTCAGCTCCTCGACCTCGTCGCGCAGCTCGCCGCGCACCAGCACGTGGAGCTCGTCGCCCTCGCGCAGCTCGGTCGCGCCCCGGGGCGGGATCGCATGGCCGTCGCGCACGATCACGTTGACCAGGGCGTCGCGGGGCAGTTCGAGGTCGCGTACTCGGTGCCCGGCCGCGGCGGCGCCCTCCGGCAGGCGGAAGGCCACTACGTCGCCGCCCATCTCGCGGATCCGCCCCGACTCGAAGAGCCGCTGCGGCAGGGCCGGCTCGTTGGTGGTCAGGCCCAGGCGCTGCGCCAGCGGCTCGAAGCTCGCCCCCTGGACCAGGGTCGAGGTGACGACGACGAAGAAGACGATCGCGAACTCTTCCTCGCCGCTCCGCACCCCCGCGACCACCGGGAAGGTCGCCAGCCAGATCGGCGTCGCACCGCGCAAGCCGGCCCAGCCGAGCATCACCTTCTCCCGTACGTTGAGCGGTGAGAAGGCGGTCGCGGCGAAGGTGGCGAGCGGGCGGGCGAGGAAGATCAGCACCGCCGAGAGCCCCAGCCCCTTGGCCGCGATCCCGCCCAGGTCGCCGGGGAAGACCAGCAGCCCGAGCAGGATGAAGAGGCCGATCTGGGAGACCCAGCCGAGCCCCTCGTGGAAGGAGACGACGCTGCGCTTGGCCGGGATGCGGGCCGAGCCGAGCGCCAGCGCGGTCAGGTAGACGGCGAGCAGCCCGGAGCCATGAGCGACCTCGGAGATTCCGTAGGCGAGCGCCGCGGTGGCGATCGTCGCCACCGGGTAGATCCCGTCCGAGGGCAGTTCGATCCGGTCCAGCACCCAGACCGCGACCCGTCCCAAGATCAGCCCGATCACGACCCCGACCGCGATCTTCAGCGCGATCAGTCCGACCATGTCGGCGGCCCCGTAGCCCGGCTGCTGGATCCATTCGATGAAGCCGATCACCAGCAGTAGGGCGACCGGGTCGTTCATCCCCGACTCGCCCTCGAGCGAGCGCGCCAGGCGCTTCTCCAGGGTCGAGTTGCGCAGCACGGCGAAGATCGCCGCCGAGTCGGTCGCCGCGATCGCGGAGCCGACGATCATCCCTTCGAGCCAGGTGAGGCCGAAGATCCACTTCGCCGCCACGCCCGCCAGGAGCGCCGTTGCCAGCGTCCCGAGGGTCGCCAGCGAGGCCGCCGTGCCGAGCACCGGCCGGATCTCCGACCAGCCCGAGGTGAGCCCGCCCTCGAAGAGGATCAGGACCAGGGCGATCGTCCCCAGCGTCCGCGCCAGGTCGTAGTTGGCGAAGTTGATATCGCCGATCGCTTCCGACCCGGCGAGCATCCCGAGCGCCAGGAACAGCAGCAGGGCGGGGACGCGCACCCGGTCGGCGAGCAGCGCCCCCGCGATCCCGGCGGCCAGGAGGACGCCGGCGATCAAGATCAGGACGGCGTCGTGGTGGCCCATCCAGGGACCCTATTGATGGGTGCTGGTGTCCCGAGTCGGAAGTTCCGCACCACCCCGGCGGCGTCCTCGATTTGCCTTTGCCACCGGCAAAGGCTGCATCTTGCGTCCTTGCCACGGACGACGATCCACTCGCCGGATGTGGCACCCAACTTCCGACTCAGGACACTAGACGTTCTCGTCCATGATCGCGAGGCGCGCCTCCAGCTCCTCACCGGAGCCGGGTGCGGGGACGTCCTCGGGATGGTCGAGGTGGGGCCGGCGGTAGACCCACCAGAGGAGCCCGAAGAGGACGCCGGCGGCGACCAGGAAGCCGAGCTCGACCCGGCGCTGCTCGTCGCTGATGATCGGCAGGAAGTTCCAGCCGATGAAGATCGCCGCGCAGGTGATCCAGCGGACCGCCGCGCGCCGCACCTGGCCCATCGCCACGCAGGCCTGGTTCAGCGTCACCGAGGCGAGGTAGAGCCCCATCCCGAAGGTGACCAGCAGGAGGCCGAGGCGGTCGTAGGTGAACTTCTTGCCGAAGGCGATCTGCATGCATTTCGGCCCGGCGATCAGCACCACGGCGGCGACCAGCGCGGTGAAGGCGACGATCCCCAGCAGCACCATCTTCACCGTGTGACCGAATTCGCGATCGCTGTCGGGATCGTCGGAGGTGTGGAGGCTGGTCAGGTGGGGGAGGATCGAGGTCGAGACCGACTGGAAGAGCTGCAGCGGCGCCCGCGCCAGCATCAGCACGTTGAAGATGTAGCCCGCCTCTTCGGCGCCCTGCAGGCCGCGGATGATCAGCGGCCCGGCGTTGAGGAAGGCCTGTTCGGAGAACATGATCAGGAGGACCGCCGCGGCGAAGCCGCCGCCGTGGCGGAAGCTGAACTTCTCGTGTAGCTCGGGCTCGTCCGAGGCTGGCGGAGGAGCCGTCGCCTTCTCCTGCTGCGCTTTGCGCGCGAACGCGAACGGCACCACCAGCAGGCTCAGCGCCGGCGCCGCGGTGATCCCGATCGCGACGGCGCCCTGGCCGCTCAGCACGCTGATCGCGACCAGCACGGCGAAGATCGTGCGGAAGCAGGATTCGCTCAGGATCAGGGCGACGAAGAGGCCGAAGCGCTGCTTGCCGGCGAGGAAGCCGCGGGCGAAGTAGCTCGCCGCGTAGAAGAGGACCGAGGTGAAGAAGACCCAGTAGAGGGTTTCGTTGCCTTCCAGCAGGTCGTTCTGGATCGGCCCGCGCAGCGCCAGCGCCAGCACCGCGAAGAGCAGCGAGAGGCCGAGCTGGATCGTCGAGGCGACCCTCATCGGCTCGGTCACCGACTCGCCCTTTACCTCGCGCTCGGAGATGTGGCGGCTGAGCAGCTGTTCGATCGGCCGGTAGAGGGTCGAGATGGTGATGAAGACCGCCGACCAGAGCACCGTGATCTGCCCGTAGTCGGGTTTCGAGAGCGTGTGCGAGGCGATCAGGAAGTAGGCGTAGGTGATGACCCCGGTGAGCCCGACGCCGACCGCGAGGAAGCTCGCCGTCTTGCCGTAGTCGGCCGAGCTAGCGGTCGCCTTGCCCGCGCCGTTGGCGGAGGCGCCGTTCGCGCCGCTCACCGGTCCACCTCGGTCGGTGCCTCCTCGGGCGGCGTCCCGTGCACGCGCGTCTCCCGCTCGGAGGCGACCGGCTCGGCGGCGCCCTTCTCGTAGTGGGAGGGCGGCACGCCGAGCGCCAGCTCGACCCGCCGCACCCGCTCGAAGACTCGCTGCGTCATCACCCGCTGCCCGGCGATCAGGTCGCCGATCACGCCGAGCGCGAACAGCTGCACCGCGGCGATCATCAGCACCGCGCCGAGGATCAGCGACTGGATGTGGCCGCGCGAGTTGCCGTTGAAGATCGCGTCGATCAGGAACGGCAGCCAGGCGATCAGCGCCAGCACCCCGACCACGATCGCCGCGGTGACGAACGCCCGTAGCGGCTCGTAGCGCGCGTAGATCCGCAGGATCGCGGGCGTGTTGCGGCGCACGTAGGCGCCGGTCGACCCGGCCAGCCGCGACTCGCGCGTCTGCGGGTTGGTCGCGATCGGCACCTCGTCGACGGCGACCAGCATCTTGCCCGCCTGCACGAGGCTCTCCAGCGTGTAGGTGAAGTTGTCGACTACGAGGAGCTGCAGCGCCGCCTCGCGGTTGTAGGCGCGGAAGCCCGAGGTGGTGTCGGTGACCTCGGTGTTGGAGACCCGCCGCACCACCCAGCTGCCCCAATGCTGTAACTGTTTCTTCATGTCGGAGAAGTGCTCGATCCGCTCCACCTGCCGGTCGCCGACGACCATGTCGGCTTCGCCGGCGAGGATCGGCGCGACCAGCTTCGCCACGTCGGCGCCCGCGTACTGGTTGTCGGCGTCGGTGTTGACGACGACGTCGGCGCCCAGCTTCAGGCAGGCGTCGAGGCCCGCCTGGAACCCCGCCGCGAGGCCCTTGTTGTTGGTCAGCCTGACGATGTGCTCGACCCCGCATTCGCGTGCAACCTCTACGGTGCGATCGGTGGAGCCGTCGTCGATGATCAGCAGCTCGACGCTGTCGAAGCCGTCGAGGGAGCGCGGCAGGTCGGCGACGGTCGCCGGCAGCGTCTCTTCCTCGTTCAGGCAGGGGATCTGGATGATCAACTTCAAAGGCGGCCCCCAGAGTACGGATGCAGGGGGTCACTGCGTCGCTAGAATCGACTGATTGACTGGTCAGTCAATGACATCAACCGACTTTAAATTCCTGCGCAAGGCGCTCGCGCTGGCCGAGGGCGGCCGCGGTCGCGTGAGCCCGAATCCGCTCGTGGGTGCGGTCGTCGTCCGCGAGGAGGAGATTATCGGGGAGGGCTTCCACGCCGCGCTCGGGGGGTTGCACGCGGAGCGGGCGGCGCTGACCGACGCGGCGAAGCGCGGCGAGGACGTCGCCGGGGCGACGATGTACGTGACGCTCGAGCCCTGCTGCCACCACGGCCGCCAGCCGCCCTGCGTCGAGGCGATCGTCGCGGCCGACATCGGCCGCGTCGTGATCGCCTCCGGCGACCCGAGCGCGAAGGCGTCCGGCCGCGGCCCCGAGCAGCTGCGCGACGCCGGCATCGCGATCAAGTTCATCGACACCGAGACCGATGAGGCCGTCGCCGCCCGCCTCCTCAACCAGGCCTTCCGCAAGCACGGCATCACCGACCGGCCGCTGGTGATCCTGAAGACGGCGATCTCGCTCGACGGTCGCACCGCGACCCCGGTGGGCGCCTCGCCCTGGATCTCCGGCGAGCGCAGCCGCGAGCTGGTCCACGTCTGGCGCGGCGAATGCGACGCGATCGCGGTCGGGGTCGGCACCGCGCTCGCCGACGACCCGCTGCTGACCGCGCGGATGGGCGGCGAGGCGCGCCAGCCGGTCCGCGTCGTCTTCGACACCGAGGCCCGCCTGCCGCTCTCCTCGCAGCTGGTCAAGACGATCGACGAAGCGTCGCTGACAATCGTCCACGGTCCCGCCGCCGACCGCCGCCGGCTCGAAGCGCTGCTCGGCGCCGGGGCGGAGACGATCCTCGCGGATGGCGCGAGCCCCGCCGAGCGGGTCGCCGCCGCGCTTGCCGAGCTCGGGCGCCGCGGCCTCACCAGCGTCCTGCTGGAGGGCGGGCCGACCCTCGCCGCCGCCTTCGCCGCCGCCGGCCAGATCGACGAAGCGCGCGTCTTCGTCGCCCCGCTGCTGCTCGGCGGGCGGGCCCCCGACGTACCCGACACGGCCCTGCAGGGGGTCGCCTCGGAGGCGAGGACGGTGGGCGAGGACACGTTGATCCGAACTCGATTCAAGGAGTGGTGATGTTCACCGGACTGGTGCAGGACATCGGCAGCGTCGAGAGCGTCGAGGGCGGCGCCGAGGGGGCGCGCCTGCGGATCGCGACCCGGTTGGCCGCCCAGATCGGCCTCGGCGATTCGGTCGCCGTCAACGGCGTCTGCCTGACCGCCACCGAGGCCGACGCCGCGGGCTTCGCCACCGAGGCGATGAACCAGACGTTGGCGGTGACCGTGATCGGCGCCCTGGTCCCCGGCGCTCGGGTCAACCTCGAGCTCGCCACCCGCGCTGAGGAGCGCCTCGGCGGCCACATCGTCCAGGGCCACGCCGACGGCTCCGGCAGCGTGCTCGAGGTCGGCGAGGACGGCTTCGCCCGCCGCCTCCGGGTCGAGCTGCCGGCCGAGCTCTTGCGCTACATCGTCGACAAGGGCTCGGTCGCCCTCAACGGCGTCAGCCTCACTGTCGCCACCCTCGGCGACGCCTGGGTCGAGGTGTCGCTGATC
This sequence comes from Actinomycetota bacterium, assembly GCA_018268575.1. Classification (GTDB taxonomy): domain Bacteria; phylum Actinomycetota; class Thermoleophilia; order Solirubrobacterales; family 70-9; genus VAYN01. The sequence continues at coordinate 10,248 of JAFDWF010000195.1, read as the reverse complement.
CCGGAGACGCTGGAGCGGACCAACCTCGGCGACGCCGCCCCCGGCGACCGGCTGAACGTCGAGGTCGACGTCCTCGCCAAGTACGTCGAGCGGCTGCTGTCACCATTGGCGGGAAAGGAGCAAGCGTGAGCCAGGAGACCGACCCCAGATCAAACGACGCCACCTTCGGTGTCGTCGCCGACGAGCAGACCGGTGGTGACATCGGGGAGAGCCCCTTCGCGACGATCGAGGAGGCGATCGAAGACATCCGCCGCGGCAAGATGGTCGTTGTCTGCGACGGCGCCGACCGCGAGAACGAGGGCGACCTGGTGATGGCGGCGCAGTTCGCGACCCCGGAGGCGGTCAACTTCATGGCCAAGGAGGCGCGCGGGCTGATCTGCCTGGCGCTGACCCCGGAGCGCTGCCGCAAGCTCGGCTTGAACCTGATGGCGGCGAAGAACGAGGCGCCGCTGCAGACCGCCTTCACGGTGACGATCGAGGCGGCGGGCGGGGTCTCGACCGGGATCTCCGCGCACGACCGAGCTCACACGATCCAGGTCGCGATCGACCCCGAATCGGGGCCGCGCGACCTCGTCGTCCCCGGCCACATGTTCCCGCTGCAGGCGAAAGAGGGCGGTGTGCTGGAGCGCACCGGCCACACCGAGGCATCGGTCGACCTCGCCCGCCTCGCCGGCCTCCTCCCGGCCGGGGTGATCTGCGAGGTGATGAACGAGGACGGCTCGATGGCCCGGGTCCCCGACCTGATCCCCTACACCGCCAGGCACGGGCTGAAGATGATCACGGTCGCCGACCTGATCGCCTACCGGCGCAAGACCGAGAAGCTGGTCGAACGGGTGGTGGCGACGGCGCTGCCGACCGCCTTCGGCGACTTCCAGGCGGTCGGCTACCGCTCGCTGGTCGACGACAAACACCACGTGGCGATGGTCAAAGGCGAGGTCGACGGGGTCGCCGACGTGCTCGTCCGCGTGCACTCGGAGTGCCTCACCGGCGACGTCTTCCACAGCATGCGCTGCGACTGCGGCGAGCAGCTCGAGGCCTCGCTGGCGATGATCGAGCGCGAGGGCCGCGGCGTCCTCCTCTACCTCTCCCAGGAGGGTCGCGGGATCGGCCTGCTGAACAAGCTGCGCGCCTACAAGCTGCAGGAGGAGGGCGCCGACACGGTGGAGGCGAACCTGAAGCTGGGGCTGCCCGCCGACCTGCGCGACTACGGGATCGGCGCTCAGATCCTCGGCGACCTCGGGCTGACCAGCATCCGGATCATCACCAACAACCCGAAAAAGATCGTCGGCATGGAGGGGTACGGGCTCTCGGTCACCGAGCAGGTGCCGATCGAGTCGATCCCCAACGTCCACAATGAGGCCTACCTGCGGACGAAGCGCGACAAGATGGGCCACATCCTCCACCACCAAGGGCTCGACCTCGACGAGGAGATGCTCCACGAAGAGGAGGAACGCGACGAGCGGCGCAGCGGCGAGGACCGGCGCGTGGCAACCGACGGCGGCCATTCCGGCCCCGACGCCGATGGCTGAGGGCGGGGCGTTCCTCGAGCGCTTCGAGGAGGCCGAGCGCGAGGTGCTGGCGCCGCTGCGCTTCGCCGTCGTCGTCGGGCGCTTCTACGAGGACCTTGCGCGGCGGCTGGAAGCGGGGGCCGACGCGGGCTTCGCGCTCGCCGGGGTGAGCGCCGACAAGGTCGAGCACCACTCGGTGCCCGGCGCCTACGAGCTTCCCTTCGCCGCCAAGGCTCTGGCCGAGGCAGGTCGGGTCGCCGGGGTCGCCTGCCTCGGCGTCGTGATTCGCGGTGAGACCGAGCACTTCGACTTCGTCTGCGCCGAGTCGGCGCGGGGGATCCAGGACGTCCAGCTGGCAAGCGGCGTGCCCTGCGCCTTTGGCGTGATCACCTGCGACAACATGGAGCAGGCGCTCGCCCGCTCGGGCGGCGACAAGCGCGACCAGGGCCGCAACGCGGCCCTCACCGTTGCGCGGATGGCGCTGCTGAAGCGCCAGCTCGCCTGACTCGGTACCATCCCGCGTCCAATGGCGAAGGTATGTCACAGCTGCGGCAAGAAACCGGGATTCGGTCAGTCCCGCAGCCACTCGATGGTCGCGACGAAGCGCCGCTTCGAGCCGAACCTGCAGAAGGTCCGGATCCAGGAGAACGGTCGCCCGCTCCGCGCCTACGTCTGCACTCGTTGCCTGAAGTCCAACAAGGTCGTCAAGGCCGCCTGAGAGGGCGTGGGGGCGCCTCGCGGCGTCCTCGGTCATTCGGTTCGGGTTACGCACTGGAGTGCGCTCCCCTCACCTCATTTCCCTGCGTCCTTGCGAGGCTGGCCCACGCCCCCTCAGGTCGTGCTTGAGGGCGTAGCGTCTGCATTTACCCACTCTGAGAAGGGGTAAATGCAGACGGTCGGCTTGCGGTGGACTACTCGCTCTCGGTGGCGACGGCCGGTTTGCTGGCGCCGTCGTGGGGCGTGTCGGGCGGGTCGACGGCCAGGTTCGGCAGGATCCGGCCTAGCCACTCCGGCATCCACCAGGCTTTCTTGCCGAACAGCTGCATGATCGCCGGGACCAGGACCGAGCGGATGATCAGCGCGTCGACCAGGACCGCCGAGGCGAGTCCGAGCCCGAACAGCTTCGTGATCCGTTCCTCGGTGAGCATGAACGAGGCGAAGACGGTGATCATGATCGCCGCCGCCGCCGTGATCACCCGCCCGGTCAGGGCGAGGCCGCGGGTGACCGCTTCCGAGGCGTCCTTTTTGTGCTCCCACTCCTCGTGGATGCGGGACATCAGGAACACCTCGTAGTCCATTGAGAGCCCGAACACGATCGAGAACAGGAAGATCGGGAAGAAGGCGATGATCGGGCCGGTCTGGTCGACCCCGATCACGCTCGCCCCCCAACCGTTCTGGAACACGGCGACGACGATGCCGAAGGCGGCGCCGATCGACAGCAGGTTCATCAGGATCGCCTTCAGCGGCACCAGGACCGAGCGGAACACCGCCATCAGCAGGATCGCCGAGAGCAGGATCACGACGCCGATGAAGAGCGGCAGCTTTTCCGAGATCGCGTCGCCGAAGTCCTCGAAGACCGCGGTGATGCCACCGACGTGGAGGACCGCTCCCGTCTTCGATTCGATCGGCGGGATCACGTCGCTGCGGATGTGGTTGAGCAGCGAGGTCGTGTCGGCGCTCTGCGGCGAGGTGGTCGGGTAGACCTGGCAGAGGCCCACCGACTTCTTTTGGTTGAAGGTGACGTCGGTGACCGAGGCGACCCCTTCTTCGCTTTCGAGCTGCTTGCAGAGGGTTTCGATCCCTTCGGTCTTGCCCGAGCTGGGCAGCTTCGCGACCATCGTCAGCGGCCCGTTGAAGCCGGGGCCGAAGCCTTCGGCGAGCAGGTCGTAGGCTTCGCGCGTCGTCTGGCCCTTCGGGTTGGTGCCCGCGTCGTTGACGCCGAGGCGCAGCGACAGGGCGGGGGCGCAGAGCAGCAGCAGCAAGGCGCCGGAGACGATCGCCGCCGTCCACGGCCGCTTCTGGACCCAGCGGCTCCAGGCGTACCAGTGGGTGTCTTCACGCATCGTGTTGCGGCCGCCGGCGAGCCCCGGAATCTTCCACTTGTTGACCCGGTGGCCGACCCAGGTGAGCAGCGCCGGCAGCAGGGTCAGGGCGCCGATCATCGTCAGCAGCACCGAGAGCGCGGCGGCGACGGCGACGCCGTAGAGGAAGGTGATGTTCAGCAGGAACATCCCCATCAGGGCGATGATCACCGTGGTGCCCGCGAAGAGCACGGCGCGGCCCGCGGTGTCGACGGCCCGGATCGCCGCGTCGCGGGGCTCCAGGCCCTCGTCGAGGTTGTTCCTGAACCGGGTGACGATGAAGAGCGCGTAGTCGATGCCGACGCCGAGTCCGATCATCGCCGCCAGCACCGGGGCGAAGTTGGCCGTCTTCAGCACGTAGGTCGCCAGGGTGACGAGGCTGAGCCCGACCCCGAGCGAGAACAGCGCGGTGATGATCGGCAGCCCCATCGCGACCACCGAGCCGAAGGCGATCAGCAGGATGATGATCGCCGCCAGCAGGCCGATCCCGAACGAGGCGTCGCCGGTTTCTTCTTTGGCTTCTTCGATCGGCTGGCCGCCGAGTTGCACGTCGAGCCCGTTGCCGCTCGCGGCTTGGGCGGTATCGATGATCTTCCGCGTGTTGTCCTTGTTCAGCTTGTTGCCCTGGACGTCGTACTGGATCGTCGCGTAGGCGATCTTGCCGTCTTCGGAGATCGCGCCGGCGCCACCGCCGCCCTTGTAGGGGCTGGCGACTTCGGTCACGTGAGGCTGTTCTTCGACCTCTTTGAAGACGCCTTCCATCTTCTTCCGGACCGCGGGCGATTCGACGCCGTTTTCGGCCCTCCAGACGATCGTCGCGGTGCCACCCGATTGCTGCGGGAAGTTGTTTTCCAGCAGTTCGTAGGCCGCGGTCGAGTCCGAGGCCGGAAGTTTGAATTCTTCGGAGTAGTTGGCGCCTGCCGCTCCGGCGATCATCACCATTGCGATCAGGGCGATGATCCAGCCGAAGATCACCGTCTTCCGGTGGCCGGTGGTCCAGGTGGCAAAGCGACGCATTGTTCTCCTTCGTGACGGGTGCTCGGGGTCGCCTCAGGTTCGTGGACGAGGCTAGGGCGATCGACGGGACCTTTCATCGGCCCCTGGGGGGAAATCGTGTCGGGATGCTCCTCCACCCGTGGGTGGAGGGAGTGAAAATACTGCTCATTGCGGCGGTGTCGACCCTACGAGGCCCGCCGGTGGGCTGTCTTCTCCAAACGTGCGCTTTCGGCGCTCGTCGTCGCCGGTGGCTAGGTTTAACGCCGCATGCCCGATCCATCGATTGCCCGCTTCCGACGGGTCGTCAGTTCTGCGCTCGCCTCGCTGGAGGCGCGTCGGCAGGAGGTGAACGACCTCAACGTCTTCCCGGTCGCCGACGGCGACACCGGGGACAACATGGCGATGACGCTGCGCGCGGTGCTGGAGGAGCTCGACCGGGTCGACGACGAGTCGGTCGACGAGGTCGGCCGCGCGGTGCTGGTGCAGACCCTGGCGCGGGCGGCGCTGATGGGGGCGCGCGGCAACTCCGGCGTGATCCTCTCCCAGATCGTCCGCGGGGCGGCCGAGGAGCTCGCCTCGCGGCCGGGTGAGCTGGTCGACCCGCTCTTGGTCGCCGCCGCCTTTGCCTCCGCCGCCGACGCCGCCTACGACTCGGTCCGCGAGCCCGCCGAGGGGACGATGCTGACCGTCTTCCGCGAGATGGCCCACTCGCTGACCCGCCAGCTCGCCCACCTCTCGGCCGACAAGCAGCGGCTCGGGGACGACGTCTCCGAAGCCCAGCAGGACGCGATCCTCGCCGAGGTCCTGGAGCGGGCGATCGCCGACGGCGAGCGGGCGGTGGCGCGGACGCCGGAGCAGCTCGAGGTGCTGCGCGAGTCGGGCGTCGTCGACGCGGGCGGCCACGGCCTCGTCCTGATCATGGCCGGGATCGTCGCCGGCCTGCGCGGGGACGGCGCGGCGCCGCCCGAGATCGCCCACCGCGAGCCGCCGCGGCTGACCCGGCCCCACCACGAGGACAGCCGTTATCGCTACTGCACCAACTTCATCGTCTCCGGCTCCGGGCTCGACGACCGCGCGGTGCTGCCGCGGCTCGAGGCGCTCGGCGACTCGGTCCTCGTGGTCGGCGACGAAGCGACGCTGAAGGTCCACGTCCACACCGACCGGCCAGAGGCGGCGATGGAGCTCTTCGAGGGGCTCGGCGAGGTGATCAACGTCGACGTCGCCGACATGCGCCAGCAGGTCGCCGAACGCGACGCGCGCCTGGCGACCGCGCGCACCGGCGTGGTCGCGGTGGCGGCGGGGGAGGGGCTCGAGCGCCTCTTCGCCGGGCTCGGCGCCGACGTCGTGCCGGGCGGCGAGACGCTCAACCCCTCGACCTCGGAGCTGCTCGCCGGGATCCACGGCGCGGCGGCGGAGGAAGTGCTGGTGCTGCCGAGCTCCGCGAACGTGATCATGGCGGCGGAGCGCGCCTGCGGGCTCTCGGAGAAGCCCGCCCGGGTGGTGCCCGCGACCTCCCAGCAGGCGAGCCTCCTGGCACTGGTCGAGCTCGACCCGGCGGCGGCGCTCGACGAGAACGCCGCGCGCCTGGAGGCGGCGCTGGAGGACGTCGCCACCGGCGGCATCGCCCCGGCGGCCCGCGACGACGCCCAGGGACGGTTCAAGCGCGGCGACGCGGTCGGCTTCGCCGACGGCGAGATCGTCGCCTGGGGCGGGGCCGGGTCGACCCTCCTGGCGACGGTCGAGGTGCTCGCCGCCGAGGCCGAGATCGTCACCGTGATCGGCGGCTCCGACGCCCCGATCCCGCTCGACCAGGTCGACGCCCACGTGCCCGAGGGGGTCGAGCTGGAGAAGCACGAGGGGGGTCAGCCGAGCTGGTGGTGGCTGCTGGCGGCGCAGTAGCGGTGCGCGGCTTCGCCGGGATCGGCGAGCCGAGCCGCGCCGAATTGCTGGATGCCGGCATCCACTGGCCGCGTCCGAGCGTGCTCGAGGTGGGGCTCGAGGCGCTCGACGGCGTGGGCCCGAAACTTGCCGAGGCGGCCAGGAGCGCCGGGATCGCGACGGTCGGTGATCTGCTCTATCGCTTCCCCCGCAGCCATCGCGATCGCCAGATCCGTCCGCTGGAGTCGCTCGAGCCCGGCGAAACCGGCACCGTCCTGGTGACGGTGATGGGAACCCCTCCGCGCCCGTTCCGGCGAGGGAAGCTCACGATGGTCGGCGTCAAAGTCGGCGACGGGACCGACCACGTCAGGGCTACTTGGTTCAACCAACCTTGGATCAGCGGCAAGCTCGAAAAGGGCTCCCAGATCGTGATCACGGGGAAGCGGAGCCCGAAAGGCCTGGCGGTGCAGGAATGGGAGCTCGTCAGGCCCGCGGGGGAAAGGGCTGATGCGCCCCGGCCGGCGGGTCCTGCCCCCGATCATGAGGACTGCGAGCGAGGTATACGTTCTCGCCCTCATGATCGGGGTCACCCGCCGGAGGGGGCGGAGCGGCCTGGCGGCGGGTCCTTCGTCCCCGTGCATCCGGCGACCGAGGATCTGCCGCCGAGGAAGATTCGTGAATGGGCCGAGCAGGCGGTGAAGTTGGCTCCGAACGCGATTGAGGGATTGCCGGCTGCCCTGCAGGCTAAGCGGCGGCTTGGAAGCGTCGGGTCGGCGATCCGCGCGGCGCACTTCCCCGAATCTGTCGAGGAACTGGAAGATGCCCGGCGGCGCCTCGGCTTCGAAGAGCTGTTCCTCCATCAAGCGCTCCTGGCGACCCGCAAGCGGACCCACCGACGCGCCCGCCCGGCGCCGCGCTTCGGGAAGCCCGGTTCGACCGTGGAGCGCTGGCTCGCCTCGCTGCCCTTCGCCCCCACCGCCGATCAGCGCGCCGCCTTCGCCGACATCGACCGCGACCTCGACTCGGGCGAGCCGATGCAGCGCCTCTTGATGGGGGAGGTCGGGTCGGGGAAGACCGTGGTCGCCGTCTACGCGATGCTGCGGGCGCTTGAAGCGGGGTACCAGGCGGCGCTGATGGCGCCGACCGAGACGCTGGCCGAGCAGCACGCGATCACGCTGGGGAGGCTGCTCGCCGAAGAGGCGACGCCGTTCGCGCTCCTCACCGGCGCGACCGCGGCCCCCATCCGTCGGCGCGCCTTGAACCAGCTCGCCTCCGGCGAGCTGGGACTGATCCTGGGCACCCACGCGCTGATCGAGCCGACCGTCCGCTTCGCCCGCCTCGGCCTCTGCGTGGTCGACGAGCAGCACCGCTTCGGGGTCGAGCAGCGGCGCGCGCTCGACTCGAAGGGGGTCGAGGGGATGGCCCCGCACGTCCTCCACATGACCGCGACGCCGATCCCGCGGACGCTGTCGCTGACCGCCTACGGCGACCTCGACACGACGGCCCTGCACGAGCTCCCCGCGGGGCGCAAACCGGTAACGACCAGAGTGGTCGGCGAGGACGATCGCGAGGTCGCCTACGAGTTCCTGCGCAAGCGCCTCCGCGAGGGCCGCCAGGCCTTCGTCGTCTGCCCGCTGGTCGAGGTCTCCGAGAAACTGCCCGGCAAGGCGGCGGGGGAGGAGGCCGAGCGGCTTTGCCGCGGGCCGCTGCGGGACTTCTCCGTCGGTCTGCTGCACGGCCAGATGCACTCGAACGAGAAGAACGAGGCGATGCGGGCGTTCGCGGCGGGGGAGACCGACGTGCTGGTGGCGACCACCGTGATCGAGGTCGGCATCGACGTGCCGAACGCGACGGTGATGCTGATCGAGGGGGCCGAGCGCTTCGGCGTCTCCCAGCTGCACCAGCTCCGCGGCCGGGTCGGGCGCGGCGAGCATCCCTCGCAGTGCCTCCTCTTCGCCGCCGAGGCGGGGGGGATGGCGCGCCGCCGCCTCCACGCGGTGGAGGAGACCCGCGACGGCTTCAAGCTGGCCGAGGTCGACCTCGAACTGCGCGGCGAAGGGGAGATCCTCGGCACCCGCCAGAGCGGCCTGCCGCGCTTCGTCGTCGCCTCGCTGCCCGAGGACGGCCGCGCCCTGGTCGAAGCCCGCGAGGAGGTCCTGCGGCTGTTGGGCGAGCACGGCTCGCTGGAGGATCCCGCCCTCGGCCCCCTGCTCGAGGCCGCTCGCCGCCGCTTCGGCGCCGGTGCCGCCGACCCGATCCCGCTGTAAGGCGATCTTGTCGATGATGGGGGTGCCATGAGGGTGATCGCGGGCGAGTTCAAGGGGCAGCGCCTCCTCGCTCCCAAGGGCTGGAAGGTGCGGCCGACCTCCGAGCGGGTGCGGGAGGCGGTGTTCTCGACCCTCGCCGACCGCATCGACGGCGCCGTAGTCCTCGACCTCTACTGCGGCACCGGGGCGCTGGCGATCGAGGCGCTCTCGCGCGGCGCCGCCCGCGCCACCCTCGTCGATCGCGACACCCGGCCCGCGCTCGGGAACATCGAGCACCTCGGGCTCGGCGGGCGCGCGGAACTGATCCGGGCCGAGGCCGGGGCCTGGCTCGCCCGCGCCGCCGACCCCCCGGACGGGCCCCGCTACGACCTCGTCTTCGTCGATGCCCCCTATAGACTCGCCGACCTCGTGGCCCTGGAACTGGACACGCACCTGCCCGGGGTGCTGGCAGCCGACGGTCGCGCCGTGGTCGAGAGCGGCGCCCGGCATCCTCTGTCGGTCACCTCGCTGGAGCGCCTGCGCCAACGCCGCTACGGCGCCGCCGACGTCTCGATCTACGGGCGGGCCGAGTCACGATGAGCGAGCGCAACGGCACCGTCGTCTGCCCGGGCACCTACGACCCGGTCACCAACGGCCACCTCGACATCATCACCCGCACCTCCAACGTCTTCGACCGCGTCGTCGTCGGCGTCGTCAACAACCCGCTGCGCAAGAACAAGACGCTGTTCTCGGCGGAGGAGCGCCGCGCCTTCATCGAGACCGCGGCCGCGTCGCTCGGCAACGTCGAGGTGCAGGTCTTCTCCACCCTGCTGGTCGAGTTCGCCCGTGAGAACGACGCGCACGCGATCGTCAAGGGCATGCGGGCGATCTCCGACTTCGAGTACGAGTTCGAGATGGCGCAGTTGAACCGCAAGCTCGACCCGGGGATCGAGAGCATCTACGTGATCGCCTCGCCCCACTACAGCTTCCTCTCCTCGACCGGGGTGAAGGAAATGGCGACCTTCGGCGGCGACGTCTCCGACCTGGTCCCGCCGGCGGTTGCGAGCGCCCTCGCCGAGCGGCTGGCGGACAGGTAGGCCGCCGCGCAAGGTAGGCTTCTTCTCGCTCGTCCCTTCCTGGGCATCTCCTTGCAAATTTGCCCAGGCTTACGCTTTCTTGGCCAAAATCCCCGCATACACGTAGTCTTACGCTCCGATTCATGGACGTCCTGGTCCTCATAGACAAACTCGACGACGTAGTCCACAACGCCCGCCCGGTCCCGCTGACCGATCAGGTGCGTGTCGACCGCGAGGAGATCTACGACCTCCTCGACCAGATGCGCGCGACGATCCCGGAGGAGATCAAGCAGGCCCGCTGGATCGTCAAGGAGCGCCAGGAGATGCTGGCGGAGGCCAAACGCGAGGCCGAGCGCATCGTCCGCGAGGCCCGCGAGCAGCAGGCCCGCCTGATCTCCGACGAGGAGGTCACCAAACAGGCCGAGCGCGCCGCCGACGAGATCGTCGAGGACGCCCGCAACCG
>JAFDWF010000194.1 GCA_018268575.1 Actinomycetota bacterium | reverse complement strand
GCGATGCACCCGTCCCTGTGCAGGCTTCCCCCCGCAAGACCTCCCGTCCCGGGCGTCCCGGAGGCGGCCACAGCCTGCCCGGGCCGCCTCCGAGACGCCCGGGAGGCCTGGGCTCCGATCGGTCCGGCCCGGACCACCCCGGGCGCCAGCTTCCCCGACGCCGGCATACCCGCCACGCCACCGTCGCACCGGCTCACCTCACCTGAACGGAAAAGGGCCCCTTACGGGGCCCCCTATTTCCGAAGGACGTACCGCCGGCGACTTGTGCAGCGACCGGCTCGTCGGTCCTCAAGCTTTGAAGTCTTCGGCCGCCGTGTTTTCGACGACAAGGCATAAACCCCTCTTGCAGGGAAAAGTTGCACCTCCCGAGGAAATCTGCACCTCGAACCCCCCACCCGGCTGCCCCCGCCCGGCCGCGCGTCGCTGCTACATTCCGGCGCCCGGGCGTTTAGCTCAGTTGGGAGAGCGCCAGCTCGACAAGCTGGAGGTCACTGGTTCGAGCCCAGTAACGCCCATCGGTCTCGGGATTCTCTCTAGATGTGGTCACTGGGCAGGTGCCAGCGGCGCGGGGCGATCAGCTCGTCGATCTCCTCCGGCCCCCAGCTACCAGGCTCGTAGGGGATCGCGTGCGGCGGGCTCTCCAGCACCGGCTCGGAGATCTCCCAGAGGCGCTCGATCGCGTCGGAGCTGGTGAAGAGGGTGCGGTCGCCGTTCATCACGTCGTGGATCAGGCGCTCGTAGGGATCGAGGGCGGCCCGGTTGTTGCCGAAGGCGTCGGCGTAGTTGAACTGCATGTGGGCTTCGCCGAGCTGCATCGTTGCGCCCGGCACCTTGGCCAGGAAGGAGGCCGAGATGCTGCCGGGATCGCCGAGCTCGAAGGTGAGGTGGTCGCGCCCGAAGCCCTCCGGAATCAACGCCTCGTCGAGCGGGAACATCCGCCGCGGCGGCTGCTTGAAGGCGACCGTGAGGACGTGATGGCTCTCGGCCATCCGCTTGCCCGAGCGCAAGTAGAACGGCACCCCCTCCCAGCGCCAGTTGTCGACGTAGGTCTTGACCGCGATGAAGGTCTCGGTGTCGGAGCTCGGGTCCACCCCGTCCTCTTGGCGATAGCCGACGTACTGGCCGCGGACGACGTCCTCGGGCCGCAGCGGCAGCATCGAGTCGAAGACCTTCTCACGCTCGAGCCCGAGCGGCTTCGGCTCCAGCGAGGTCGGCGGCTCCATCGCGACGAAGCCGAGGAGCTGGAACAGATGCGTCACGAGCATGTCGCGGAAGGCGCCCGTGTCCTCGTAGAAGCTCCCCCGCATCTCGATCGAAAGCGTCTCCGGGATGTCGATCTGCACGTGGTCGATGTGGTTGCGGTTCCAGACCGGCTCGAACATGCCGTTGGCGAAGCGCAGCGCCAGCAGGTTCTGCACCGCCTCGCGCCCGAGATAGTGGTCGATCCGGTAGATCCGGTTCTCCTGGAAGACCGAGTGGAGCCGCTCGTTCAGCTCGCGAGCGGAGGCAAGGTCGGTCCCGAACGGCTTCTCGATGATCACCCGCGCGTTCTCGTCGAGCCCCAGCTTGCCGATCTCCTCGACCGCCCCGGCGGCCGCCTTGGGCGGCAGCGAGAGGTAGAAGAGGAGGTCGGCCTCGCCGCCCAGTTCGGCGCGGGCCGCTTCGACGGCCTCGCCGAGCGCCTCGAAGCCGTCGCCGACGCCGACGAAGCCGAGCGTCTTGCCGAAGTCCTCCCAGGCTTCATCGACGCGCGATTTCCGCCCCGAACCGGCGACCGACTCGCGCGCGAGCGCGCGGAACTCGTCGGTCGAGATCGGATGACGGGCGGCGCCGATGATGCGAAACCCGCCCGGCATCAGCCCCACCTGGGCGAGGTGGAACATCCCCGGCAGCAACTTGCGCCTGGCGAGGTCCCCGGTGGCGCCGAAGAGGACGATGACCTGGTTCGTCGCCACCGCCTCGGCGGCGCGGTCCTCCTGGGCGCTGGACGTGGTGACGCTCACTTCTCGCCAGGCTACAGAGCGGGATGCGCCGCGCCGGACGGCCCGCTCCCGGCCTGCCCATATCCTGCGCCGGGATGGCGCCGATCACCAAGGGCGGAGTCGAGTTCAACCCGGCCGCGGTCGAGCGGCTCGAGTGGAAGGCGCAGCGGGATCTCGGGGCACCGGTGCCGGCCTCGATCTCGCCCGGCGGTGGGGCCGAGTGGGGCCTCGGCGGCTTCGAGCCCGCGGGCCACTGGCGGCGCTACCTCCGCGACGGCCACCCGCCCCGCTTCCGCGCGCCCGAGGAGATCGCGGTCACCGAGGTCGTGGCGGGGGATTCGGAGTCCTTCGGTGCCACCGCCGCGTTCGGGCTGCACCTGCCCGCGCGGACCGAGGCGGCGTTGGCCTCTCTCCCCGGCAGGGCCGGGTGGCGCTGCTACGTCACCCACGCGGGCCGCGCCCCGGCCGCCGCCGCGACCTTCGCCACAGGCCCGATCACCCTCCTCGCCATCGACGCCACCGCGGCGGCCGGCCGCCGCGGCCCCGCCCGCGCGGCGCTCCTCCACCGCGTCATCGGCGACTCGATCGAGGCGGGCGGGCACCTGCTCGCCGCCCGGATCGACGAGCGCGCCGAGGACGTGGGCGAGGCCGTCGCCGGCCTCCTCCTCGCCGGCTTCGAGCAGTCCTACCGCTGTCCGCTCTGGGTCGATGCGGGACTACCTGCGAGCTGAAGCGGCGGGCGGCCTGGCGCTGCTCCTCGGCAGCGCCGTCGCGCTGCTCTGGGTGAACTTCGTCGACGCGGGCGGCTACGCCTCCTTCTGGGCCACGCAGGTGAAGGTCGGGATCGGCGGCGCCTCGATCGACGAGAGCCTCGGCCACTGGGTCAACGACGGCCTGATGACGCTCTTCTTCTTCCTCATCTCGCTGGAGATCAAGCGCGAGCTGGTGACCGGCGAGCTGCGCCACCCGAAACGCGCCGCGCTGCCGATCATCGCCGCACTCGGCGGCATAGTCGTGCCGATCGCAATCTTCCTCGCCGTCACCGACGGCCACCACGCGAGCGGCTGGGGCATCCCGATGGCCACCGACGCTGCCTTCGCGATCGGCGTGCTGGCACTGCTCGGCGACCGGGTCAGCGAGGGCGTGAAGCTCCTGCTGCTGACGATCGCGGTGGTCGACGACGTTGCCGCGATCGCCGTGATCGCCGTCGCCTACACCGATCACCTGAGCCTCGGCTGGCTCGGCCTGGCAATCGCCGGGCTGCTCGGCGTGGCGGCGATGCGGGCGCTCGGCGTGCGGCGGGTCCTGGCCTACCTGCCGCTGGGTGCCTTCGTCTGGGTGGCGACGTTCGAGTCGGGGGTGCACGCGACGCTGGCGGGGGTCGCGCTGGCGCTGCTCACCCCGGCGACGCCGGTCGGCGGTCGCGACGTACTCGGCGAGCTCGAGCACCGCCTCCATCCCTGGGTCAACCTCGGGATCCTGCCGCTCTTCGCGCTCGCCAACGCCGGCGTGAAGCTGGGTGGCGGCGAGCTCTCGGACCCGGCCGGACAGCGGATCGCGGTGGCGGTGGCGCTCGGCCTGGTGGTCGGCAAGTTCCTCGGCATCGGTGGGGCGACGCTGGCGGCGCTGCGGCTGGGCCTCGGGGCGCTGCCCTCGGGGGTCGACCGGCGCGGGCTGCTGGGCGCCGCGGCGCTGGGCGGGATCGGCTTCACGGTGTCGCTCTTCATCACCCCGCTGGCCTACGAGGATCCGCTGCTGATCGGCGCGGCGAAGCTCGGCATCCTCGGCGGCTCGGTGATCGCGGCGACGATCGGCGTCGCGATCGTCGCCACCCGCCGCCGCCCTTCTACCCCAGCCTCCGCCCCCGACCCTTAGGATCGCCGCCATGCCGACCGCACCCGTGCCGACCTCCCTGCCCAGCCGGGTCGAGAAGCCGTGGGGCCACGAGATCTGGTGGGCCCAGACCCCGCACTACGCCGGGAAACTCCTCCACGTCGACGCGGGCCAGAAGCTCTCGCTGCAACTCCACCGGGAGAAGGACGAGAGCTCCTACGTCCTCTCCGGCCGCCTGCTCTTGACCCGCGGCCCGAGCCTCGACGAGTTGAGCACCGAGGAGATCGGCCCGGGCTTCGCCTGGCGGGCCGAGCCGGGGACGATCCACACGATCGAGGCGCTCGAGGACTCGGTAGTCGTCGAGGCCTCCACCCCGCAACTCGATGACGTGGTCCGCCTGCGGGACCGCTACGGCCGCGAGGACTAGGAGCCGCTAGGAGTCCCTTTCAGAATGCCGCGTGCGCGGACGGCGAGCGCCGGACCAAGCGGGGCAAGGACGCAGGCCGGCCGAATAGCAGCGCTATTTGGCCGGCCGAGGACGCCGCACCGCGCAGTGTGTCCGCCGCCGCCAGACGTGTGCGGGGCATTCTGAAAGGGGCTCTAAGAGCCGCCGACTTCGCCGGCCGCTGCGCTCGGGCCGCGAGCTTCGAAGAACATGTAGGAGCTGCAACCCGCCTGGCCGTGGCCGCCGAACTCCTTGGCCGCACGGGCCAGCGGCAAGCTGCGTTCGAACCCTTCGGCGCTCGGGTCGCCGGTTCCGTGCAGGACGACGTTCTCCCGCCCGATCGTGAAGGCGATCGTGTTCTCGATCACGGGGACGGTGCGCCCGATCCTCCCGCCGGCCCTTTCGACCGTGATCGCGCTGATCCCGTCGCGCACCAGGCCGACGATCCGAAAGTGCCGCGGCGGTCCCTTGCTGCAGGCACCGACATCGAAGATCCCGTATTCCCTCGCAGCACCGGGCTGCGTACAGGATCCGCCCCCATCGCGTTCGCCGCTGCGGACCTCGCTCTCGCAGACCCAGCGGCGGTTCCCCGCCGCGTAGACCGTCGCGTGTGGCCGTTCGACTTCCCCGAACCAGACCGGCCCGTGGCCGGCATGCGGCATCCCGGTCCCCTTCGCCCCCGGGATGCCCCCGAACATGAACCGGACGGATTCCGGCAGCTTGTCGATCGCGACCTTGCGGCTCAAGAGGCTGAACCCCGGCAGGTGCCCGCCGTCGGCCGTCGCCGCGCCGGCCCCAATCGCGGCGCAGGCGAGGAGCGCCAGCGCGCCGCTCGCCAGGTGCCGTCGCCGCATGCCCATCAATAGGCCCGGGCGACGATCGCCTGCAGGTCGGGCTCCTCCTCGGAGGCCGGAACCGAGCCGTCGGGGCGCTGGATGCAGCGGACGCTGACGCCGTCGTCGAGGAGGCGGCGCTCGCCCTCGGGGCCGAGGCGAGCCCACTCGATCCGGCCGACGCCCTCGCGGCCCGCCTCGAGCGCCTCCTCGACCGAGCCGACGTCGGCGGTCGCGGCGTCGCGGAACTCGGTCGCCTCGGCCAGCATCGCCGCCTGGATGTCGTCGAGCAGGTCGCCGACCAGGTGCGGCGCCCGGTCCAGGGGCGCCTGGCTCTTCTCGCCGCTGTCGCGACGCAGCAGGGTGACCTGGCCCGCGGCGAGGTCGCGAGGGCCGAGGTCGATCCGCAGCGGCACCCCTTTCAGCTCCCAGTCGACGGCACGGCGGCCAAAGCCGGCGTGGACGTCGGCGTCGACCTTGACCCGGAAGCCCGCCGCGGCGATCGTGTCACCGAGCTCCCGCGCCTTGGCCACCGCCCCGTCCTCGTCGCGGACGACGACGATCGCCACCTGGGTCGGCGCGATCCGCGGCGGCAGCCGCAGGCCGCCGGCGTCGCCGTGGCCCATGATCAGGCCGCCGACCAGACGGGTCGAGGCGCCCCAGGAGCTGGTCCAGGCGGTCTGGACCTCGCCGCGCTCGTCACTGTAGGTGATGTCGAAGGCGCGGGCGAAGTTCTGGCCGAGCTCGTGGCTGGTCGCCAGCTGCAGCGCTTTGCGGTCGCGGGTGACCCCCTCGCAGGTCATCGTGTTGATCGCGCCGGCGAAGCGCTCCTCGGCGGTCTTGCGGCCGAGCAGGACCGGCAGCGCCAGGGTGTCGACGAGGAAGTCGCGGTAGACGTCGTGGTGGATCCGCAAGGCGTACGCGGCAGCATCGGCGGCGCTGGCGTGGACGGTGTGGCCCTCCTGCCAGAGGAACTCGCTGGTGCGCAGGAAGAGGCGCGGCCGCATCTCCCAGCGGACCACATTCGCCCACTGGTTCAAGAGCAGCGGCAGATCGCGGTAGGAGTTGACCCATTTCGCCATCTGCTCGCCGAAGACGGTCTCCGAGGTCGGCCGCACGACGACCGGCTCGGTCAGCTCTTTGCCCCCCGCGATCGTCACCACCGCCAGCTCCGGGCTGAAGCCCTCGACGTGCTCGGCCTCGCGGTGCAGGTAGCTCTCCGGGATGAAGAGCGGGAAGTAGACGTTGTCGGCGCCCGCCGCCTTGATGCGGGCGTCGATGTCGGCCTGGATCCGCTCCCAGATCGCATACCCGTAGGGCCGGATCACCATCGTGCCGCGCACCGGGCCGTTCTCGGCCAGGCCGGCTTTGGCGATCACGTCCTGGTACCAGCGCGGGTAGTCCTCGTTCGGGTCGGCGATCGGCGACTTGGGCATCGCCGCATCCTAGGTTTCAGCGGGGCGGAGTGCGGTCAGGCCGCCGCCGGCGCGAGAAATCGCAAGGGCTCCCCTTCCCTTGCCACACCCAATTTATAGCGCACCCGGGGCTTGTAACAAGGCCCGGTCGTGCCCCATACTGCCCGGCCGCAAAGGGCGGACCCACTCGCTTCGAGTGTGGAAATTGGCGTGTTGCCTTCGACGGCAGGAGTGTGTGTATGAGTGGACATGATGTGGTGATCGCCGGTGGCGGTCCGACCGGGTTGATGCTGGCGGCGGAGCTGGCGCTGGCGAAGGTCGACGCCGTGGTGCTGGAGCGGCGGCCGACCCAGGAGCTGGCCGGCTCGCGGGCGGGCGGCCTGCACGCGCGGACGATCGAGATCCTCGACCAGCGCGGCGTGGCCGAGCGCTTCCTCGAGGCGGGCGAGACGGCCCAGGCGGCGGGCTTCGCCTTAAACATGCTCGACATCAGCGACTTCCCGACCCGGCATCCCTACGCGCTCGGGCTCTTCCAGAACCAGATCGAGCGGATCATGGCCGCGTGGGTGCTGGAGCTGGGCGTGCCGATCGAGTACGGGCGTGAGGCGGTCGGCTTCTCCCAGGACGAGGACGGGGTCGAGGTCGAGGTCGCCGACGGCGAGCGCCTGCGGGCGGCCTACCTGGTCGGCTGCGACGGCGGTCGCAGCCGGATCCGCCGCGCGGCCGGGATCGAGTTCCCCGGCTGGGACGCGACGACGAGCGCCCTGATCGCCGAACTGGAGATGGCCGAGGAGCCGCAGGTGGGCAGCATCAACGACGAGCTCGGCGTGCGCGGGATCAACGTGCTGGCCGACGGCAAGACGGTGCGGGTGATCATCACCGACCAGCGTCCGGGGGCGGCCGGCGACGCGAGCATGGACGAACTGAGCGCGGCGCTGATCACCGCCTACGGCACCGACTTCGGCATCCACAGCCCGATCTGGGTCTCACGGTTCACCGACTCGACCCGCCAGGCCTCCTCCTACCGCGAGGGCCGCGTGCTGCTGGCCGGCGACTCGGCCCACATCCACTATCCGAGCGGCGGCCAGGGGATCCAGAACGGCATCCAGGACGCGGTGAACCTGGGCTGGAAGCTGGCCCAGGTAGTCCACGGAACCGCGCCCGAGGACCTGCTCGATACCTACCAGGCGGAGCGCCACCCGGTCACCGCGCGCACGCTGAAGCACACGATGGCGCAGACGGCGCTGATGCGACCCGACCGCACCGGCCGGGTCGAGGCGCTGCGCGAGGCGATGGCCGAAGCGCTCTTGATGGACGAACCGCGCAAGCACTTCGGCGGCCTGATCTCACAGCTGGACATTCAGTACGACCTCGGCGACGGCCACCCGCTGCTCGGGCGGCGGATGCCGGACCTGGACCTGGAGACGAGCGACGGCCCGCTGCGCGTCTACGCCCTGCTCCACGAGGCGCGCCCCGTCCTGCTGAACCTGGGCGAGCCCAGCGCGGTCGAGCTCGGCGCCTGGACCGGCCGCCTCCAGTTCGTCGAGGCTCACTACGACGGCCCTTGGGAGCTGCCGGTCTTCGGCGAGGTCACCGCCCCGACCGCGGTGCTGGTCCGCCCCGACGGCCACGTCGCCTGGGTCGGCGAGAACGGCGGCGCGGAGGGCCTCACCGAGGCCCTGGCTGCCTGGTTCGGGGCGCCCGCGGCCGCGTGACCCACGAAGGCATCGATCCCCCAACCTCAGCGTACGTCGTCAAGTTCCGGCCTCGCGTTGCTCGAAGAATCGGCGCGTTTCGGGCAGCAGAAGAAGGATGAGCTGTAAGGGGGTGATCACCAGGGCATACCAACGGATGGTTTCGACGGCAATGTCCACGGCCAATCCTGCTGCGAGGAGGGCGACGGTTGCGATCCAAATCCAGCGGACGCGACGAAGGAGGAGGTAATCCCAGCCGGCGATGATGACGACGTCCCCAGCAACGCCGACGACGGAATGGTGCACCCGCAGGGCGAGTATCGCTGCGCTCACGACCGTGGCGGCGACGTAGGCCCACATGCTCCAGGGCACCGCCTCCAATTCGATCACCCGCCCAGACTATCTTCGACTTCTCGATCGAGAAATGCCCCATCCTCACAACAAGATCAGCCCCGCGGAGCATGACGACTGGCGGCCCCGCCGACACCTGACCGCGATCCTCGATGCCCGTCGGCTCAACCATGACGTGCTCGGCCGGAGATCAGAGGGACAAGACGTCGACCGGCTTGAGGGCGAGCCGACGAGGAACGAACCGGGTGTAGTTCAACCCACGCTTGCGGGAGTCGGCCTCTGCGGAAGCGGCTGGTTGGTCAAGGTTCGAGTAAGCCTCGCCCCTAGGTCCCCTCTAAAACGGACGAGGTTCTAGGCCGCGACGTGCTCGTCGGCCGGAACGACGTGCTCGATCCCGGCCTCGCGATCCAGCGCCAAAGGAATGCCCTCGACGGCGAGCTGATGGACCTCGGCGTAGGTCTCACCGGCTGCGTACCAGCCATCGACGTCGGGGGACTTAGCCCACCAGCCATCGTTCTCGTGGTGATAAATGACGCGCACGGTTTCCATCGATTCTCCTTGGCTCAGAGTAGCTTCCGCGCCTCATCCTCATCAAGCTCCACGTCCCTGACGAGGATCTTGCGGACCAGGCCGCCGGGGATCGTCGCCTTGTCGTGGAACGCGAAAGTAAACGGCGGACGGCTCGGCGATTCCATCCGGCAGCCGGACGAGACAGGGTCCGGCAAACCGCTCTGGCAAGCCGGAAATCGCTCGCCAGAGCGTAAGGCGCCTACCAGAATCGAACTGGTGTAAACGGCTTTGCAGGCCGCTGCGTAGCCACTCCGCCAAGGCGCCGAGAGACATCATCGGACAGGCTCGCCATGCTCCGACCCCGCCTGATGCGCGCCGTGCAGCTTAAAGCGTCGGTCGCGGAAACCGTGCCGGCAAGGGCCGAGGGCGATGAGTATGCGCGCGGGATGGAGTCTTTGGGTCGATTGGCAAATTCACCAGGAGGGATGCGATGCCGAAGGACAGGATCGAGCTGGCAAAGGCCTGCTACCGGGCCTACCAGACGAGCGACCGGGAGCTGATCGAGGAATTGATCGCCCCCGATTTCACCTTCCACAGCCCCGCCGACGAGGAGGGTCTCGACCGGGCCGGATACTTCGAGCGCTGTTGGCCCAACGCGGGCAGCCTCGCCGCGTTCGAGTTCGTGCGGCTGATCGAGGACGGCGACGAGGTCGTCGTCACCTACGAGGCGACCCGCGCCGACGGCGGCCGCTTTCGCAACACCGAGGTGCTCACCTTCGCCGGCGATCGGCAGACCCGGGCCGAGGTCTACTTCGGCTGGAACCTCTGAGCGGGCACCGGGGGTGCGCCGACGCGCTCCCTACTCGGGCGCATCGGCCTCGGTGTCGTCGTAAGGAGTTACCGTGCCGTAGTCCTCGACCGTCCCTCCGTCGCGGAAGCTCGCCCCGTCGGGATCGTCCCCGGCCTCGCGCAGCGAGCGGCGCTGGCGCAGGTAGTCCCAGGTCTTGTCGAGCTGAACCTTCAGCTCTTCGAGGCGGGCGTGCTCGTCGTCGTCGAGGCCCTCGCCCTCGTGGCGGTGGAGCAGCTGCTCCTCCTCCTTGACGAGCTCGTCGATCCGGTCGAGTGCTTGCTGGTCGTCCATGGCGACAAGACTATCCGGCCGCTGAAGTCGCCCCGGCCGACCGCTCAGGCGGCGACCTTCGGCGGCGCCGGCACCCGCCGCCTGAACTGCATCGCCCCGTCCTCGACCGGGCCGAAGCGCAGCTTCCGCAGGTCGACCGCGTAGTTCTGGCGCAGCTTCCACGGCTCCTTCGAGCCCTGCTTCGGCAGGTCGGCGATCGACCGCAGCACGTAGCCCGAGTTGAAGTCGAGGAGCGGCTCCGGGGTGACGCTCGGGTCGCTCAGGTGCGGCACGCAGACGTCGTAGCCCCCTGCGTCCATGTGGTTGATCAGGCGGCACAGGTATTCGGCCACCAGGTCGGCCTTCAAGGTCCACGACGCGTTCGTGTAGCCGACCGTGAAGACGAGGTTGGGGATGTCGCTCAGCATCATCCCCTTGTAGGCGACCAACTGCGACGGATGCGGTTCCTCGCCGTCGACCTCGAGCTTCATCCCGCCGAGGAAGAGCAGGTTCAGTCCGGTCGCGGTGACCACCACGTCGGCCTCCAGCTCGCGCCCCGACTCGAGCCTGATCCCGTTCGGCGTGAAACGCTCGATCCGGTCGGTGACGATGTCAGCACTGCCGTCGGAGAGCACCTTGAAGAGGTCGCCGTCGGGGACCATGCAGAGCCGCTGGTCCCAGGGGTCGTACTTCGGCTTGAAGTGGGTGTCGACGTCGTAGCCCTCGGGCAGCGCCTTGATCACGCCGCTCCGCAGCACCTTCTTGACGAAGCGGGGACGGTTGCGGGCGAGGCGGTAGGTGAAGGCCTGCAGGAGGACGTTCTTCCAGCGCACGATCGGGTAGACGGCGCGCGCCGGCAGCACCTTGCGCAGCGCCGCGGCGATCGGGTCTTCACCCGGCACCGAGAGGATGTAGCTGGGCGAGCGCTGCAGCATCGTCACGTGGGCGGCGTCCCTGGCCAGCGCCGGCACCAGCGTCACCGCGGTCGCGCCGCTGCCGATCACCACCACCCGCTTGCCCTCGTACTCGGGCTCCTCGGGCCAGTGCTGGGGATGGATGACGCGCCCCTCGAAGTCCTCGATCCCGGCGAACTCGGGGGTGAACCCTTCGTCGTAGCGGTAGTAGCCGCTGCAGCTCATCAGCATCGCGCAGGAGAAGACCGCCTCACTGCCGTCGTCACGCTCCGCGCTCACCGTCCAGCGGGCCTCCTCGCTCGACCACGAGGCGCTCACCACCCGGTGGCCGAAGCGCACCTTCTCCTCGATGCCGTCTTCTCGTGCCGTCTCGCGGACGTATTCGAGGATCGACTCGCCGTCGGCGATCGACTTCGCCGCCGTCCAGGGCCGGAAGCGGAAGCCGAGCGTGTGCATGTCGGAGTCGGAGCGGATGCCGGGATAGCGGAAGAGGTCCCAGGTGCCGCCGATCGCCCCGCGCGCCTCGAGGATCGCCCAGGTCTTGCCGGGGCAGCGGTCCTGCAGGTGGTGGGCGGCGCCGATGCCGGAGATGCCGGCGCCGACGATGAGGACGTCGAGGTTCTCTGGCGGCGAGGTCATCTCAGCACCCGAAACGCTATCCCGGCCTCCTGCAGCCTTGTGAGAAGCATGTCACCCATCGCTGCAACGGTAGTCAGCTGACCGGCGCGCTCCGGCAGCTGGTCGAAGGCGAGGCAGAGGCCGCACTCGGCGAGCATCTTCGCCGTCTCCGTGTAGCCCGGATCGCCGCCCGAGACCTCGGTCACCACCCGCTTGCCGCTGCCCTCGCCGACGAAGCGGACTTTGAACCAGCTGCCCGCGCGGGTCGCCTCGTCGGGGCCCTCGCCGGGCGATTTCGCCTTCAGCAGGAGCCTGCGGGCGGGCGGGATCGGGGCGAGGACGGCGACCGCGCCGATCCCGGCGCCCATCCCGGCGACGGTGGCCAGGTGGCGGGCGACGAGGTTGTGGCCGTAGGTGAATTCGGGGCCGTAGCGATCGACGGCAGCGGCCGAGCGGCGGATGATCGTCGGGTCGATCGTCGGCAGCGGCACCGTCCAGCCGCCGAGGTCCTCGTCGCGGCGGATCCGCGCAGGCGCCGAGTGGATCTTGCGCTCGGTCTGGCGCGGCTCGGCGGCCTTGCGGGCGCGCGCCGCGGCGAGCGTCTGGCGGGGACGGCCGAACGCGTTCACGGCCGAGTGGTAGGTACCGCCGGAGAAGCGCGCGTTGGTGCGCACGTAGCCGTTGACCGTCAGCGGCACGCCCTCGGGCAGCTGCTGCACGGTGAACCAGGCGCCGAGGTCGTGCGGCACCGAGTCGAAGCCGCAGCAGTGGACGAGGCGCGCGCCGGTGCGCTCGGCGGTCGCGTGGTTCTCCAGCCAGGTGCGGTCGACGAACTCCGGCTCGCCGGTGAGGTCGACGTAGTCGGTGCCGGCGGCCGCGCAGGCGGCGACCAGCGGGCCGCCGTAGAGCGCGTACGGACCGACCGTAGTTATGACAACCCGGGTGGACTCGGCAACCTTGGCGAGCGCCGCCGCGTCGGCGGCATCGGCCTCGACCAGGGCCGGCGCTGGTGCCTTGGGAGCGGCGGCTGCGAGGCGCGCGGCGACCCCCTCGAGCTTCGCCCGGTTGCGCCCGACCAGCGCCCAGCGCAGGCCCTCCGGCCCGTTGGCCGCGAGGTAGTCGGCGGTGAGCCCGCCGGTGAACCCGGTGGCCCCGAACAGAACGAGGTCGTAGTCCCTCTCCCCCGGCATCGCCGGCATTGTGCCGGCTAGGCAGCCAGTTTTCCAGCCCGAGGCGGCGGGTCGCCTACTCGACTACCCAGGCCTTCGCCGCGCCGAGCTCGGCCGGCGGGAAGACCTGGACCTCCCCCGGCGACATGAAGCCGAAGGCCTTGATCGCCTTGCGGATCCAGTCGACGTCGGTGACGACCGCGGTGCGCTTCCACGCTTTCATCTGGCCGAGCCCGAGCTTCAACCCGGTCTTCGCGTCCTCGAGCACCGCTCCGGCGTCCATGCCGAAGCCCGAGTCGATCTCGAACAGGAGGCGCACGTCGCCCCGCTCGGCCGCCGCGGCCAGCGCCGGCTCGATCCGCTCGCGGTAGTCGTCCCCGGTCAGGTCGCCGACGACCTTGAACCCGATCGCCCCCGCGGGCATCTCCTCGATCCGCTCGACCACGCGGAGAACCTAACATCGCAACCGTGATCGACCGTCGCGCACTCCCGGCGGGACTGGCCCTGGGCGTCCTCGGCGCACTGGCCGCGGCGGGCCTCGCCGCCGCGGCGGAACCCACCGCGCCGCCGGTCACGCTCCCGGCCACGGTCCCCGGCAGGGTCATCGTCCAGTGGGCGCCCGAGGCGCGACGCAGCGGCAAGGAAGCCGCCCGCGAAGGCGCCGCGGTCGCCTACCAGGCCAACCTCGGCGACCCGTCATTCCAGCTAGTGGAGGTGGAACCGGGCCAGTCGGTCGCCGCTGCCGTCGCCGAACTGGAAGCGGCTCCCGCGGTCGAAATCGCCGAACCCGACACCTACGCCGAACCCACCGCCGTCCCGAACGATCCGCTCTTCGTCGACCAGTGGGCGCTGCGGAACCTGGGCACCGGGATCGACGGGTTCGGCGGCGCGATCGCGGGCGACGACATCGACGCCCTCGGCGCCTGGGAGAAGACGATCGGCACCCCGTCCACGGTCGTCGCCGACATCGACTCCGGCTACCGCTTCGACAGCCCCGACCTCGGCCCGGTGGCCTGGGAAGACCCCAGCGAGCCGGGCGTCCACGGCTGGGACTTCGTCGGCGAAGACGCCGAAGCGCCGACCGAAGACGCCGACCCGACCGACAGCGACCTGATCTCGGGCGGCCACGGCGTGCACACGGCGGGGATCATCGGCGCGGCCGGGAACAACGGGATCGGCATCACCGGCGTCGCCCAGGACGTGCGGATCATGCCGTTGCGGGTCTGCGCCAACGCCCCGGCGCTGAACGAACTGCGCTGCCCGACCTCGTCCCTGATCGCGGCGATCAACTACGCCGGTCACAACGGGGCCAAGGTGGCGAACATGTCGCTGACCTCGACCTCGAAAAGCGTCGCCGAGCTCGACGCGATCGCCGCCAACCCAGGCACGCTCTACGTCGCCGCGGCGGGCAACGAAGCCCAGGACAACGACGTACACCCGCACTATCCGTGCGACTTCGAACCGCGGGCCACCGCGATCGTGGGCGCGGTCGAAAACGTCGTCTGCGTGGCGGCCACCGACCAGGCCGACGGACTCGCGAGCTTCTCCGACTGGGGTGCGACGACGGTCGACCTCGGCGCGCCCGGCACCCAGATCCTCAGCACCTATCCGGCCTTCGAAGAAATCGTCGGCGACGACTTCGAGGCGGAAGACTTCGGCACCCGCTGGAAGACCCCGACCGGGATCGGCGCCGAAGGCGGCTTCGAACGCACGAACGAAGCGCCGCTGACCTCGTTCGGGATCAGCGACTCGCCGGGGCGGGCACCGGTGGCCGGCTCGATCCGCAGCTCGCAGCTGAGCAGCCCAGTGCCGGTGCCGGTCGAAGCCGGCTCGTGCACCCTCACCGGCCTCGACTCCGTCTCGCTCGCGGGCGGCACCTTCAAGCTGACGATCTTCAAGAACGGCGTCTCCGCCCACACGTTCTCGGCTCCCTCGACGACGGGCCCCGGGATGCACTCCTTCGCCACCCAGGCGATGACCGGCCTCGACGGCGCCAACGTCGGCCTGCGCCTCACCTACACCGCGGGCGGGGCGCCGACGGCAAGCTCGGGGGTCTGGGTCGACGACCTGCGGTTGAGCTGTTACGCGCCGCTCACCACCCCGCCCTCCTATGCCTACCTCGAAGGCACCTCGATGGCGGCGCCCCAGGTCAGCGGCGTCGCCGCGCTCCTCTTCGCGGAGAAACCCTCCGCCTCGGTCGAAGAAGTTCGCGAGGCCCTGCTCGCCGGCGTCGACCCGGATCCGGCGCTCGCCGCGAAGACGGTGAGCGGCGGCCGGCTCGACGCCGCCCGGGCGCTGGCCTGGCTGGAACCATCGGCCGCGACCGGCGGTTCGGCGGGCGGCTGGGTCACGATCCAAGGCTCGCTCACGGAACCATCCACCCCCGCGGGCACTTCGGGAAGGACCGAGGCGGCGCCCGCCTGCACGGTGCCGAAGCTCGCGGGCAAGACGCCGGCGCGAGCGACCGCGGCCTTGAAGCGGGCCGGGTGCGCGATCGGGAAGGCGAAGAAGGCACGGCGCAAGGGGGCGAGGGCGGGGGCGCTCGTGGTCGTCGGCTCCAGCCCGGCGGCGGGGACGCAGACCTTGGGCCCGGTCACGCTGCGTCTCGCCCCGAAGGTCGCCAGGCGGAAGCATCGCTGACATCGGATCGGGTCGCCGGCAGCGTGCCGTCGCCCGCTCGCAGTTACCCGTAATAGTTGCGGGCAGCTGCGAGCGCGATTGTCGAAGATGACCGCAAGACGAGATTTCCCACCCCTGCACGAGGCTGACCTCGAGGCCGACCCCTTCGCGCAGTTCGCCGCCTGGTACGCGCTCGCCGCCGCCGAGGTGCCGATGGCCGACGCGATGACGCTGGCGACGGTCGGCGCCGACGGCGGGCCAGACGCGCGGATGGTGCTGCTGAAGGGCCACGGGCCCGACGGGTTCCGCTTCTTCACCAACTACGGCAGCGTCAAGGCGGGTCAGATCGACGCCTACCCGCGCGGCGCGCTGATCCTCTACTGGCGCGAGCTCGAACGCCAGGTGCGGGCGCGCGGGCCGATCGAGCGCCTCCCGGCGGCGGATTCCGACGCCTACTTCGCGACCCGGGCGCGGGAGAGCCGGATCGGCGCCTGGGCCTCGCCGCAGAGCCGGCCGCTGGCGGACCGCGCCGACCTCGACCGGCGGGTGGCCGAGGTGCGGGAGCGCTTCGAGGGGGTCGGGGAGGTGCCGCGGCCCGAGTTCTGGGGCGGGTTCGTGCTGCGCCCCGAGACGATCGAGTTCTGGCAGGGACAGCAGGCGCGGCTCCACGACCGCTTCCGTTACTCGCGCGAGGATGGCAGCGCCTGGCGGATCCAGCGGCTCGGACCGTGACCTCGGAGGCGGCAGCGCCGACGCTTGCCCCGACGCCCCTCGATGGTCGATAATTCCGATCCATGCGTCGCGCCCTCCTCCTCCCCGCGCTCGTCCTCGCCCTGATCGCCGTCCTCGCCGCGCCCGCCGGCGCCGCGCCGCTCGGCAAGTCGACCGCCGCGAAGCTCGAAAGCGCGCTCACCAAGGCTTGGGCAAAGACGAAGGCGCCGGGCGTGATCGCCGGGGTCTGGATCGGCGGCAAGGGCTGGACCGCAGTCCGCGGCTCGACCGTCAAAGGCAAGCACGTCACCCCCACGCTCGCCGACCACACCCGGATCGGCTCGGTGACCAAGACCTTCACCGGCACGGTGATCCTGCAGCTGGTCGAAGAAGGCAAGCTGAAGCTCGACCAGACGATCCAGCAGTGGTTCCCGACCGCGCCGGAAGCGAGCAACATCACTATCCGCGAGCTCGGCGACATGAGCAGCGGGATCAACACCTACACCGCCGACCCGGCGCTCGACACCCGCTACTTCGATCACCCGCAGACGATCTGGAAGACGGACGAAGCGATCGAGGCGGGCCTGGCGGAGCCGCGCAAATTCCCGCCCGGCGAAGGCTTCTTCTACTCCGACACCAACACGCTGATGCTCGGCAAGATCGCCGAAGCGGTGACCGGCAAGTCGGTCGGCACGCTGTTGCGCGAACGGATCTTCCAGCCGCTCGATCTGAAGGGCACGAGCTTCCCGGCGACGACGGAGCTCCCCGTCCCCTTCTGGAACGGCTACACCAACCAGAACATCAAGGGCACCAAGGTCCGTGACTCGACCCACTGGAGCCCGAGCCTCGCCGGGGCCGCGGGCAAGATGATCTCCACCCTGCCCGATCTGCACCGCTGGACGATCGCCCTCGGCACCGGCTCGCTGCTCAGCCCGGCGATCCAGAAGCAGCGCCTGAAGCCCAACCCCTACTCGGTCGCCGGAGGCCGCGAATACCTCTTCTGCCTCGGCCGCGACCACGGCTGGCTCTCCCACACCGGTGACATTCCCGGCTACAACACCACGGTCGCCTACCTGCCGAAGAAGAAGGCAGCGATCGTCGTCCTCGCCAACACCGACATCGAAGCCGAAGAAGCACTGCCGACGCCGAAGCTCTTCACCACCCTGGCCGAAGTGGTCACGCCGGGCAACGTCCCGACCGGGACCCACTAGATAAATAGCTCCACGACGGTGTGAGGTTGGGCGGGCGGTGGGGCTGGCGCCCTGGTGGGGGTTCGGGACGGAGGTGGTTCGGGGCGGACCGATCGGAGTTCCGGCCTCCCGGGCGTCCCGGAGGCGACCCGGGCAGGCTGTGGCCGCCTCCGGGACGCCCGGGACGGGAGGTCTTGCGGGGGGAAGCCTGCACAGGGACGGGTGCATCGCTCAGGAGCGTCTGTGTGGAGT
>JAFDWF010000193.1 GCA_018268575.1 Actinomycetota bacterium | reverse complement strand
CCGGACTCCCCGGATCTCCCCCGTAACGCACCCGTCCCTCCCCCGCGCCGGCCCATCCCTGCGCCAGTCCCCCCGAAACCCTCCCGTCCCGGGCGTCTCGGAGGCGGCCACAGCCTGCCCGGGTCGCCTCCGAGACGCCCGGGACGCCTGGGCTCCGATCGGTCCGGCCCGAACCACCTCCGGCCCGCGGCCCACCAGGGGCGCCCTCCTCACCGCCCACGCCACCACTTCTAAGCGCACCGCTCTCCCACCCCTACCGTCGCTGCATGGCGACTGAGGAGGCCCGGCTCGTCTCGTGTGGCTTCATCGGCGGGCGCATCTGCGCCGGGGCTGCCGATGCACCTCCTCTGCTCGGCCCGCACGCGGCGCGAAGTCACCGACAGCGACGAGCTCGGGGAGGACGCGATCGTCGTCGTAACCGGGAGCCGGAGGGCGCTCCGGTCGAGGGCCTTCCGGTCGTCGAGGCGATGGCCCAGATGTTGCTCGCC
Source organism: Actinomycetota bacterium (assembly GCA_018268575.1). GTDB lineage: Bacteria > Actinomycetota > Thermoleophilia > Solirubrobacterales > 70-9 > VAYN01. The sequence goes on along the minus strand of JAFDWF010000193.1, from coordinate 21,644 downwards.
GCCGGCTACGGTCCCGAGCGGATCTGCACCGAGCGCTTTGGCCCGGCTGGCTGGTCGGCGATCAGGCGGGTGACGGTGGCCTTCCAGACCGCGGTGACGTGGGCGCCGGGGCGGAGGTCGAGGCGCGCGGCCGAGGCCGCGGTCATCTCGGCGACGAGCGGCTCGGGACGGCGAGGCCGACCCGCGCCCGCGAGCCGATCGTCGTCACCGTGGTCACCTCGCAGGGCAGGCGATTGAGGCGCGAGTCGGGGGGCGCGGCGGCCGGGGGATCGGCCGGCCCGCCGTCGGCCTCGATCGAGAGCTCCCAGGGGAAGACGCTCAGCGACACCGGGCCGCGGGCGCGGTCGGCGCTCCAGACCTCGGCGCCGCCGGGAGGCGCACGACGGTGAGGCCACCTTCGCCGCGAGTCGGCCCCGCGACCGCCACCGCGATTACTCAGGCGACCAGCGCCGCGCCCAGCACTACCAGGGCGAGGGTGAGCGCGGCGATCGCTCCCCGCAGCGCCGTCGCGACCTGTGCCTCGCGACGGACCCGCCGATCGAGCCCCGGCGTCGCCAGGGCGCGGCGGCGCAGACGCGTCATCGCCCGCGCCTGCACCATGCCGGTGAAGAGCGCGACCAGCAGCGCACCCGCGACGATCGCCGTGGCGACCAGGAGGCCGTCCCAGGGGTGGTCGTCGAGCAGGATCGCGCCGCTGGCGAGCGCGACCAGCAGCGCGCTGGTGCCGACGATCCCGTAGACGCGGCCGAGCGAGCGAAAGAAGGCGATCCGCCGGTCCGGCTCGAGCGTCGCCGAGGCGACCCGGGCGACGATGAAGATCGTCACCAGGCCCCCGATCCAGATCGCCGCGGCCAGCGCATGGAGGACCAGGAGCGGCACCGACACCGCCCCCGCCGCAAGCACGGGCTCAGTCCGGCTTGTAATAGGCCGCGTTGCGCTCGATGTAGTTGGCCCACTCCGGCGGCACCATGTCCTGCGGGTAGATCGCGTCCACCGGGCAGGCCTCGACGCAGGCGTCGCAGTCGATGCACTCGTCGGGGTCGATGTAGAGCATCTCCTGCTGCTCGTAGTCGGCCTCGTCAGGAGTGGGGTGGATGCAGTCGACCGGGCAAACCTCGACGCAGGAGTTGTCCTTGGTCCCGATGCAGGGCTCGGTGATCACGTATGCCACGCGGCGCTCCTTAGGTTCGAAGGGTCAGAGCTCTTTTGCACACTCTCTATGTGTAAAAGCCTAACAGGTGGGAATCGCGCAGCATAGCCCGGTTGTGCCTGTTTCCACATCGATCCTGTGCAAAACTTCGGACCGATGGACATCCCGCATGGAACCGAGGAGGCGGCGCTGGCCCAGCCGACCCGGGCGCGCATCTTCGCCTTCCTGGTCGGGCACCGGGGGGCCGCCTCGACCGACGAGATCGCCCGGGCGCTCGACCTGCACCCCAACGGCGTCCGTCGCCACCTCGACCGCCTGGCCGAGGCGGGCCTGCTCGAGCGCCGCCGGAGCCGCGGCGAGCGCGGCCGCCCCGGTGATCGTTGGCTGGTCGCCGCGGGAGCCCGGCCTGGCGGCGACCGGCCGCACGCCTACGCCGATCTCGCCCGCTGGCTGGCCCGGGCGATCCCCGCCACCGCCGACCGCGAACGGGAGATCGAGGAGGCCGGGCGCGAGATCGGGCGCGAACTCGCTCCCGCCGAGGTCGGCGACCCGGCCGAGACCTTCACCGCGGCGTTCGCGGCCCTCGGCTTCCAACCCGTCCTCGACGTCAAAGCCGACGGCAGCTTCAGCTGCAGGCTGGCCAACTGCCCCTACCGCGATTCGGCGCGCGAGAACGCGGCGATCATCTGCACCCTCCACCGCGGCATCACCGCCGGCCTCCTCTCGACCATCGCCCCGACGGCGGAGCTGGTGCGCTTCGAGTCGCATGACCCCGACGACGCCGATTGCATGGTGGACGTCGGTGCCGGCCGGGGTGACTGAGGGCGACGGCCAGGCCCCGGCGCCGCCTCGCCGCTGTCGGCGGCGAGGACCGCAGCCGCGCCCGGGCGACCTCCGACCTACCGACGTCGTCGGCGCCTTCTTCCTCGCCGGCGGGGCGTTCCTCCTCGCCGCCGCCGTGGCCGCGGTGGTCCAGTGGCTCTCGCCCTGGCCCTGGGGGCTGTGGCTGACCCTGCACCTGGCCTTCGTCGGCGGCGTCTCCCAGCTCGTCCTCGGCGCCAGCCAGTTCTTCGTCACCGCCTTCCTCGCCACCGAGCCGCCGCCGCGCGCCCTGTTGCGGCTTCAACTGGCGGCATGGAACGCGGGCGCGCTGCTGCTCGCCCTCGCCGTCCCCGACGATCGGGGCGCCCTGGTCTGGATCGCCGTGGCGCTGCTCGGCGTCGCCCTCGCCGCCTGGGGATGGGCGGTCGGCCTGCTGCGGCGCCGCGCCCTGCGCCGCTCCCCCTGGGCCACCCGCTGGTACCTGGCCGCGACCTGCTTCCTCGGCCTCGGGTTGATCGCCGGGTCGCTGCTCGCGCACGGCACGCCGTGGAGCTCCGGCGACCTCCTCGCCGCCCACATGGCGCTCAACCTCGGCGGCTTCTTCGGCGGCGCGATCGTCGGCACCCTGCACACCTTCTACCCGTCGTTGACGCGGACCGAGCTGCGCCTACCCCGACTCCAGGGCCCGACCTTCTTCGCCTGGTGCGGCGGGATCGCCGCCCTCGCGATCGGCTACGGCTTCTCGGTCGAGTCGCTGGTGCTCGCGGGCTGGCTCGGCCTGCTCGTCGCCGCCACCCTGCTGTTGGTCAACCTGGCCGCCTCGCTGCGGCGGGCGGTCGCGCCGCTCTCACTTCCGGCGCGGTTGCTCGGCATCGCCCACCTCTTCCTCCTGGTCGGCGTCGGCCTGCTCGCCACGCTCGCGCTCGTGCACGGCCCGCAGGAGCCGTTCGCCGGCGGCTGGCGCACGGCGGCGGGCACCCTGCTGGTGGTCGGCTGGGTCGGGCTCACGGTGCTCGGATCGCTGCTCCACCTGCTCGCCGTAGTGCTCCGGGTCCGCAGCGGCCACACGACCCGGATGCCGGCGCCGCGCCCCTGGTTCGACGTGCCGCTCTGCGCCGCCGCCGCGCTCGGCGTCGGCGGCCTCGCGGTCGCCCAGGCGGGCGGTCCGGCCGGCCTCGGCACGGTGGCCCGCCCGCTCGTCCTGCTCGCCTACGCCATCCTCGCCGCGGCCGTGGCGGCGCGGGCGCTCCGCGTGGTGACCTCGGCGAGGCCGAGTCTCTGACGCCGCCCCGAGGCCCGGCGAGCGCCCTCCCACCAGCGTCTGGCCGCCTCGACGGGAGTCTGATAGTTTTTCCACGACCTGTGTGAAAAGGCCACGGAAGGTGGTGTTGTGGCAGTCAACGTGGTACCGGACTCGGCACGTGCAACGGCGACCGAAGAGGAATCGTTCGGCATCTCGGGCGAGGACCTGCTGAGGCGCTGGACGCATGGGGCGCTCGGCCTGATCCTCGGTGCGGCCTTCGGCGTCGGCATCGTCGTCGTCCTGCGCACCGTGTCAGGGCTGTCGGCCTTCCAGAGTGAACAGACCGGCTACCCGCAGGTGGTCGTCCCCCTGATCACCGCCCCGCTCGGCTTCATGCTCGGCTTCGGGGTCTTCTCCTACTGGATCCGCTGGGCCCTGGGGATGCCCACCCAACCCGAGGACCACAGCCAGCACGGCGCCGCCAGCTGGCGCGACTACTTCACCTTCAACACCGACCACAAGGTGATCGGCATCCAGTACATGGTCACCACCTTCATCTTCTTCTTCATCGGTGGGTTGATGGCGATGCTGATCCGGGCCGAGCTGGCCCAGCCGGGGACCCAGATCGTCGGCGCCGGCACCTTCAACAGCCTCTTCTCCACCCACGCGGCGATCATGATCTTCCTCTTCGTGATCCCGGTCTTCGCCGGGATCGGCAACTACGTGCTGCCGCTGATGCTGGGGGCGCCCGACATGGCGTTCCCGCGCCTGAACGCGCTGAGCTTCTGGCTCCTGCCGATGGCGGGGATCATCTTCCTCACCAGCTTCCTCGTCCCGGGCGGTGCCTTCGACGCCGGTTGGACCGGCTACGCGCCACTCTCCACCGGCGCTCCATTGGGCCAGTCGTTCTTCAACATCGGGGTCCAGTTCGCCGGCTTCTCCTCGATCCTCGCCGCGGTCAACTTCCTGGTCACGATCATCACCATGCGCGCCCCCGGGATGACCTTCTGGCGGATGCCGCTGCTGGCCTGGGCCAACCTCGCGACCTCACTGTTGATCGTCGCCGCCACCCCGTTCATCGCGGGCGTGCAGTTCATGGTGCTCCTCGACCGCCTCCTGCACACGAACTTCTTCCAGTTCGGGTCCGGCGGCGACGTGATCAGCTACCAGCACATCTTCTGGTTCTACTCGCACCCGGCCGTGTACATCATGATCATCCCCGGCTTCGGGATCATCAGCGAGGTGATCTCGACCAACGCACGCAAAGCGATCTTCGGCTACCGGCTGATGTCGCTCTCGTTGATCGCGATCATCGTCCTCAGCTACTCGGTGTGGGCACACCACATGTTCGTCGCCGGCATGTTCAGCTGGCTGCGGGTGCCGATGATGATGACCTCGGTGTTGATCGCGGTGCCCACCGGGATCAAGATCTTCTCCTGGCTCGGCACCCTCTATTTCGGCAAGATCCACACCAGGTCGACGTCGATGCTCTTCGCTCTCGGCTTCATCGCCAGCTTCGTCGTCGGCGGGATCAGCGGCGTGATGCTGGCACTGGTGCCGATCGACATCCACGTCACCGACACCTACTTCATCGTCGCCCACATCCACTTCGTACTGTTCGCGGGATCGGTCTTCACGATCTTCGCCGGCATCTACTACTGGTTCCCGAAGATCACCGGCAGGATGTACGACGAGAAGCTCGGCCGGGTTCACTTCTGGCTCACCCTGATCGGCACCTGGGGCACCTTCCTGCCGATGCACTGGATCGGGATGGACGGGATGCCGCGGCGGGTCGCCGACTACGCCGCCCAGTTCGGCGACTGGAACCTCTTGATCAGCTGCTTCAGCTTCATGCTCGGGGCGGCCCAGCTGGTCTTCCTCTACAACATGATCGTCTCCTGGCGATTCGGTCCGAAAGCCGAGGCGAACCCCTGGCGCGCCCGCTCGATCGAGTGGCAGGTCTCCTCGCCGCCGCCGCGCTTCAACTTCGACGTGATCCCGCGGGTGGTCGGCGGCCCCTACGAGTACGGCGTGCCGGGGGCGGTGCACGCGCTGATGGACGAGAAGGAGATCGGCGGGGCCCGGGTGGGCGCCGCGCCGCGGGCTCCGGTGGTGGCCGACCAAGGGGCGGCCGGGCCGGGCGGTTAGCCGAGGCGACGATGGCGGTCCGGACCAAGCGCGCCTACGAGACCTCTGCCGGCGACGACGGCCTGCGCGTCCTCGTCGACCGCTACTGGCCCCGCGGTCTGCGCAAGGACGCGGCGAAGATCGACCTCCACGCCACCGACCTCGCGCCGAGCGGGGACCTGCGACGTTGGTTCGACCACGACCCTGAGCGCTTCGAGGAGTTCCGGCGCCGCTATCTGGAGGAGCTCGACCGCGGCGGCGGGTCGACGCTCGACGATCTGCTGGAGCGAGCCCGTACGGGCACGGTCACGCTGGTCTACGCGGCGCGGGACACCGAGCACAACAATGCGGTCGTCATCGCGGGGTTGATGGAGGAACGGTTGAAGGGCGCCGGGCGGGCATCGGCGAAGGGGAAGGCAACTTGATCGAGGTCGAGCAGAAGGACGTCGAGAACATCGTCCTCGCGGCGTGGATGCTGCCGCTGATCGTCGCCGCGATCGCGATCGCGATCGTCGGCGGCTTCTACGTCGGCGGGCCCGGCCTCGGGCTGGCGGTGGGGGCGATGGCCGCCACCGCGCTGATCGTCTTCGCCGCCCGGGCGGTGCCGCGCGGGCCGATTGTCCCCGCCCCGCTGAAGGACCTGCGCAGGCACGTCCTGCTGGTCAGTCGATCACCGCTCGAGGACCCCCGGGCGGTGGCCGAGATCGTCGAGCTCTGCGCCACCCCCGATCCCTGGGCGGCCGAGCGCGAGGTGCGGCTGCTGGTGCCGATGCCGGGGCGCTTCCTCGACCGTTGGAGCGGCGACCGTCGGGCGAGCCTCGAGGCCGCGCAGCGCTGCTGCGTCCTCTCCCTGGCGGCGCTGACCAAGGCTGGCCTCGCCGCCAAGGCGGACGTCGGCGACGAGGACGTGGTCCTCGCGGTCGAGGACGAGCTGCGGACCTTTCCGGCGACCGACGTGATCCTGGTGACCGAGGCTCGGGAGCGAGACGAGGCCGAGCGGGTCGCCGCCGAACTTCGGGCCCGACTGCGGGCCGACTTCCTCCATCTCGAGCCGGTCGACCGCGATGCGGGCAAGAAGAGGGCGCTCGACCTCAAGGCGCCTTAGGCGAGTGGTTCCGCGGGGGTGCTCCGGGGGGGCGCCGAGGGACGGGCGCGTCGCCGGCCGGCGCCCGGATGCTGAAAGGGATCCGGCCTTTTCGGAGGCGACCCTGGCAGGCTGTGGCCGCCTCCGAAAAGGCCGGGTCATGAGGAGACGGCGGAGGATCCGGCGAGCCGCGGGGATCGTCGAGGGAGGCGCGCCGGGAGACGGCGATCGGCGACGGAGACGGGCGGAAGGTGACGCCTCGGTACGGAAGGTCACGGTTCCTCATCGCTCAGATCCTCCCTCGTAGACCTGGGCACACCAGGGTGTGCCCAGGTCTACGAGGGAGCCCTTGACCTTTGTGGACCGACGGTGGATCGCATGGACCATCCCGGGTTTCACGGAGACCGGGTCATGTGGATTCGGTGCTCTGCAACCTGACGCCATCCGGTGACGGTCCGGGCTGCCCGCCCGTCGCCCGACCGGTCAGGGACCTGTGTGTGGAGTTTCGGTCGCCGTGGGACCGGAACTCCACACAGACGCCCCTGAGCGATGCACCCGTCCCTGCGCCGGCTTCCCCCGCAAGACCCCTCGTCCCGGGCGTCTCGGAGGCGGCCACAGCCTGCCCGGGTCGCTTCCGGGACGCCCGGGACGCCTGAACTCCGATCGGTCCGGCCCCGTCCCTCGCGCGGGCGACAGCCGGCGGGCGCCAGCTCGACCAGCCACGCCACCGGCCCCCTGCGGAGCCGCTCATCTGGCTCGACCTCAAAACACCCTAATCCCTGTCGGGATTTGCTAGTTTGCTTCCATCATTTTCACACCCGGGCTGTGATTAGCCCGCAGAGAGCGACGGAGGGCAAAAGGCGATGGATGTAGTGACGGAGGGTGCCGAGGCGATCCTCGCAGGCCTGGAAGTCGACGGGCAGAAAGGTCGGGAGAGCAAGGGGCCGATCGGCTCGCGCGAGAACCCGGAGGCCTACGAGAACGTCCCCGGCCACGTGATCCCGATCCTCGCCGACGAGTTCGACGACTTCGGCACCCAGTCCGGCCAGTTCCTCGCCGGCGAGCAGGGCGAGGAGACCTTCATCCCCTTCCGGCTCAAACAGGGCGTCTACGGCCAGCGCCAGCCCGACGTGCAGATGGTCCGCGTGAAGCTGCCGTTCGGCGGCGTCTCGCCGGCGCAGATGGAGGCCTTCGCCGCCGGGATCGAACGCTGGGTGCCGCTGAACAAAGGCCACATCACGACGCGGCAGAACATCCAGGTGCACCACGTGCCGCTCGCCGACGCCGCCGAGCTGATCCGTGAGCTGGGCGACGCCGGGCTCTCCTCGCGCGAGGGCTGCGGCAACACGGTGCGCAACGTCACCGCCGACCCGCTCGCCGGGGTCGCCGCCGACGAGCTCTTCGACCCGACCCCCTACGCGGGCGCCTACGTGCGCTTCTTCGTCCGCCATCCGGTCACCCAGGCGATGCCGCGCAAGTGGAAGACGGCCTTCTCCGCCTCGGCCGCCGACCGGGCGATCGTGCCGATCCACGACATCGGTTTCCTGCCGGTGGTCCGCGACGGCGAGCGCGGCTTCGAGGTCTGGGTCGGCGGCGGCACCGCGATCATGCCGCGGCTGGCGCACCAGATCTACGACTTCGTCGGCGTCGACGACGGCGAGTACCTGAAGGTCACCGAGGCGGTCGTGCGGATCTTCGATCGCCAGGACTGGCTGCGCAAGAACCGGGCGCGGGCGCGGATCAAGGTGCTGCTCGAGAAAATCGGCCCGGACGCCTTCCGCGCCCTGGTCGACGAGGAGCTCGAAGGCGACTGGACCGAGGAGCGCGACTACGCCGCCGAACTGGCCCGGCTGCGCTTCGACGACGAGGAGGAGGCGCGCGCGCCGGGGCGGCCCGACTCGCCCGGTGAGCCCGGCGAGGACCGGCCCGCCTTCGAGACCTTCCTCGCCCGCAACGTCGAGGCCCAGCGGCAGGCGGGCTTCAACGCGGTCAACGTGCGGGTGGTGCGCGGCGACCTGACGCCGGACCAGTTCCGCGGCCTCGCCGCGATCATGCGCGAGTTCTGCGGCGGCAACGCCCGCACCTCGGTCGAGCAGAACCTGGTCCTGCGCTGGGTCCGCGACGAGAGCCTCTACGACCTCTGGCGGCGGCTCGCCGACCTCGACCTGGCGGCGACCGGGGCGCTGGAAATCGACGACGTGGTCAGCTGCCCCGGCACCGACAGCTGCAAAATGGGGATCACCGCCTCGATGGGACTGAACGAGGCCATCTCCGAGCGGCTGGCGGCGATGGACGTCACCGATCCGCTCACCCGCCGGGTGCAGATCAAGATGAGCGGCTGCCCGAACGGCTGCGGCCAGCACCACATCGGCACGATCGGCTTCTACGGTGCCTCGCTGAAGGTCGGCGGCCGGCAGATGCCCGCCTACATCCCGCACCTCGGCGGCCGCGCCGTCGACGGCCAGGTGGCCTTCGGCAAGCGGATGAAGACGAGGCTGCCGGCGAAGCGGGTGCCGGAGGCGGTGGAGCGCTGGCTGCGCCTCTACGAGGCCCAGCGCGACGGCGAGGAGGGCTTCGAGGACTTCGCCGACCGGGTCGGCAACGAGCCCTTCGAAGCCGCGGTCACCGACCTCACCCTGCCCGCCGAGTTCAGCCTCGAGACGATGCAGGACTTCATCGACTGGAACCGCTCCTCCCCTTACAAGGTGGAGCGGGGCGAGGGGGAGTGCGCGCTCTGAGCGCCCGCGGTTGAATAGGCGCTCGAAGAACACCCTCAACACCTTCATGATGTGCGCCGCCGCGATCGCCGTGGCGATGGTGACCTGGGCGCAGGGCGGGTACTCGCTTGCCTTCGCCGGCGTCACCTTCGCCCCGCGCGCCGGGACCCACATCCCGCAGCTCCTCTTCATGGCCTTCGAGGCGACCTTCTGCATCATCACCGTCGCCCTCGTCTCCGGCGCGGTGGTCGGGCGGATGCGCTTCGGGCCGTTCCTCGTCTTCGCCGCGCTCTGGTCGGTGCTGGTCGACGCGGTGCTCGCCCACTGGGCTTCGGCGGCGGCTGGCTGCAGTCGGGCGGCACCCTCGACTTCGCCGGCGGCGTGCCGGTCGAGATGGGCTCCGGCTTCTCCGCCCTGGCGGCGGCGCTGGTGGTCGGCGCGCGCAAGGACTACGGTCGCCAGGCCCTCCTCCCGCCCAACACGAAGTACGTGCTGCTCGGGGCGGGCCTCCTCTGGTTCGGCTGGTTCGGCTTCAACGGCGGCAGCGGCCTCTCGACCGGCCACGATGCCGTGCTCGCCTTCACCAACACGCTGCTCTGTCCGGCCTGCACGCTGCTCGTCTGGCTCGTCCTCGCATGATCCGCGGCCGCAAGGCGACCGCGATCGGGGCGGCGACGGCGATCGTCGTCGGCTGCGTCGCGATCACCCCGGCGGGCGGCTACGTCAGCCCCGGCTGGGCGATGCTGCTGGGCGCCCTGGCGGCGCTGCCCAGCTACGCGATCATCGCCTGGCGCACCCGCACCCGGGTCGACGAGACCCTCGACGTGCTCGCCGCCCACGGCACCACCGCGGGTTGGTCGGCATCCTCTTCATCGGCTTCTTCGCCGAGGCGGCCTGGAACGGCGTCGCCGACGGCCCCCTCTACGGCAACGCCGCCCAGCTCGGCCACCAGGCGCTCGCCGTCCTCGTCACCCCGGCCTACGCCTTCGCGATGACCTTCCTGCTGCTGCGGCTGATCGGCCTCTTCACCCCGCTGCGCGCGAGTGCCCACCAGGAGGCGATCGGCATGGACGTCACCCAGCACGGCGAGGAGGCCTACGTGACCGGCGAGGGCGCGATCCTGATCACCCTCGAGGCCGCCCTCGAAGGCGAGCGCCCGTTGGCCGACCCCGTGTAGAACTAACTATCTACATGGCCGCCACCGACACGACCACGATTCGGGTCTCGACCCGAACTCGCGATCTGCTGAAAGCGCTGGCCACCCGCCGCGGCGAGCCTGCCGGGGAGATCGTCGCCAAGTTGGTGGCCGCCGCCGACGAGGAGGCGATGCTGGCAGACATCGAGGCTTCTCTCGAGCGCCTTGCGGATGACCCCGCCGCTCTCGCCGCCTATCGCGCCGAGAGCGGCGAACTCGAAGGCGCCTTCGACCCGCCGACGCCGGGGTGGTAGGCCCTCACCCCCAGCAGGGCGGGATCTACCGGACCGACCCCGATCCGACCCGTGGCACCGAGCAGGCCAAGCCGCGACCTTTCGCGATCGTCTCCGTCGATCAATTGAACCGCGCCCGCCTCGGCCTCTCACTGGCGGTTCCCCTCACCCGTACCGATTTCGGCAGTCCGCTTCATCTCGAGATTCCGGCCTTGGAGGGGGCCTGAGGGAGCGCAGCTTCGCCATGCCTGAGCAGCTGCGCGCCATCTCGCACGAGCGTCTCGGCAAACGGCTGGCAGCCTTGCGGCCAAAGATCCTGGACGAGCTGCTGAAGCGCTGTCGGGTGTTGCTGGGATAGTCGTCAGTCCGCGGGCCAGCGGGGGAGGGTGCGGAGCTCCTCGAGGTGGAGGCGGGAGAGCTCCTCGATCCGCTCCTCGCCGAGGGGGCCGAGGACCAGGTGGACGACGCGGTGGTCGTCCTCGTCGCGGCGGCGTTCGACCAGGCCCGCGGCTTCGGCGCGGCCGATCAGCTCGACCACGCTGTGGTGCTTGGAGGCGAGGTAGTGGGCGAGCTCGCCGATCGTCGGCGCCGAGCCGGCCGGGTGACCCTTGATCGCCAGCAGCAGCTGGTGCTGGGCAGGGGTGAGGCCGACCGACCGCGCCTGCTCTTCGCTCCAGTGGAGGAAGTGGCGCAGCGCGGTGCGGAAGCCGAGCAGTTCTTCGTAGTTCTTCGCGGTCGGGCGGGCGGCGGGGCTCACCGGCCGACCGTAGCCTTTTCCGCCCGTTTCGAGGCGAGAAGGTCGAGCGGGCGCAGCTCGCGGGTGCGGTGGCGCTCCTCGTCGAGATCGCGGAGGCGGCCGGTGAGCAGCTGCTCGAGGCGGATCGTGCCGACCGGCTCGCCGGGGCGCGCGCGCTCGCAGACCAGCAGCTCGGTGCGTCCCGAGTCGGCCATCACGTAGGCGGCGTGGCGGAGGGTGTCGTCGGAGAAGACGAGGGGCGTTTCGCGGTCGCCGTTGCCGTTGGCGGCGGCTTCTCCGACGTCGGTCATCACGTCGCCGACGAAGAGCACCTCCAGCGGGTCGACGCTGTATTCGCGGGTGAGGTGGAGGCCGCGCCGCGCCACCTTCTCGGTGAGGACGGAGCGGCGCAGGATCAGGATCGAGATCGCGTAGGCGGCGGTCGCCCCGATCAAGAGCGGCAGCAGCGCTTCGTAGCGGTGGGTCAGCTCGAGCGCGAAGACGACGCCGGTGAGCGGCGAGCGCATCACACCGCCGAGCACGCCGGCGAGGCCGACCAGCGGCCAGAACCCGGTCGCGACGTGGGGGAAGACTTGGGCCTCGAGGCCACCGAGCGCGCCGCCGATCATCAGCATCGGCGCCAGCACGCCGCCCGAGGTGCCCGATCCGAGCGAGAGCGACCAGATCAGCGTCTTCACGATCAGGATGCCGATGATCAGGTTGAGCGCCAGGGTTCCGTTCAGCTCCGCGTCGATGACGTCGTAGCCGACCCCGAGCGCCTGCGGCACGATCAGGCCGCCGAGGCCGATGATCAGGCCGCCGATCGCGGGCCACCACATCCAGTGGATCGGCAGCCGTTCGAAGCTGTCCTCGGAGAGGTAGACGAGCCAGGTGGCGATCAGGGCGAGCACCCCGCCGAGCGCTCCGGTGACGATGCAGAGGGCATAGGTCCCGGCATCCAGATGCAATTCGCCGCTCGGCATCGGGAAGATCGGCCCGCTGCCGAGCAGCGGCACGCGGACGACGGTGCCGACGGCGACGGCGGCGGCGACCGGGATGAAGCTGCGCGGCCGCCACTCGAAGAGCAGCAGCTCGACCGCCAGCATGACCGAGGCGAGCGGCGCGTCGAAGGTGGCCGCCATCCCGGCCGCGGCGCCGGCGACGAGGAGGGTCTTGCGCTCGTCGGCGGTCAGGTGCATGAGCTGGGCGAAGATCGAGCCGAAGGCGCCGCCGGTCATGATGATCGGGCCCTCGGCCCCGAACGGCCCGCCGGTGCCGATCGTGATCGCCGAGGCGATCGGCTTCAAGATCGCCACCCGCGGCTGGATCCGGCTGCCGCCGGTGAGGATCGATTCGATCGCCTCGGGGATGCCGTGGCCGCGGATCTTCTCCGAGCCGAAGCGCGCCATCAGGCCGACCACGAGCCCGCCGCAGATCGGCGCCATCAGGATCAGGAAGGGCGAGTGGTGGATTTCGCCGGGGGCGACCAGCGCGGTGCCGAAGCGCTGGTAGAAGACGAGGTTGGTGATCAGCCCGATCAGCCGCAGCAGGCACCAGGCGACCCCGGCGCTGAGCGCCCCGATCGGCAGCGCGAAGGCGGTGATCGCGAGCAGGCGCGGGCTGACGTCGAAGTCACCGAGGTGGTGGAGATCGCGGGGGCGGGCGGTCACTTCCTAAAAAGTATCGTGTCACGATGTATTTTGGGTGAGGAGTTGGAGCGTGCGGGGAGGAGGGGGGGGATGTGGCCGTCGCCGGCTGGCGCCCGCAAGGGACCCGGCCTTCCCGGAGGCGACCCTGGCAGGCTGTGGCCGCCTCCGGGAAGGCCGGGTCATGGGGGGACGGCGGAGGGCCCGGGCGGCGAGCGGGGACCGTCACGGATCCCCGGCGGAAGGAGCGCCGGGGAGGGAGGACGTCACGATTCCTCCCGGATCCCGGACGCTCAGGAGGTTCCGTGGTTCGAAATCCCCGCCATAGGTGGACAAGGAACCACGCAGCTTCCTGGCCGTCCGAGGACGTGGCATCTCCGTGACGGACGCCCCGTCCCCCATGTCGACGGGCCGTCCCTGTGGCCGAACCCCACGCAAAGCCCCGTCCCGGGCGTCCCGGAGGCGGCCACGGCCTGCCCGGGTCGCCTCCGGGACGCCCGGGACGGGGGAGCTCCGATTCCTCCGGCCCGAACCTTCGCCGCCCCGCGCTCCCACCTGGGCGCCAGCTCAACCGGCCCCGCCTCAGCTCGCCAGCAGCTTGGCCTTCTGAGCGGCGAACTCCTGCTCGGTGAGCACCCCTGAGTCTTTGAGCTCTCCCAGCTGCTTCAGCTGTTCGATCATCGAGGGCCCGGCGGGCCCGGCGGGCGCGGCCGCAGGTTCCGCCTGGGGCGGCGTTTCCTGTTGGGCCCAGCGCCGCTCCTGGCGCCGCCGCACCCCGCCGCTGACTGCGGTCGCGGTCCCGGCGATCGCCGCGGTGCGGCCGATTCCTCGTAGAAGTCCCGGCATCTCAGCTCTCCTCTCAGGCGGCCTCGGCCGCCTCGAGGGCGGCCAACATGGACTGGATCGGGATGCGGCCACTGGCGACCAGCTGGCCGCCCGAGCGCCGCACGGCGGCGGCGAACGGCCCTGCCCAGGCGTTCTCGAAGACGAGCAGCGCCGCCGCGGTGCCGGGCTCGAGGACCGCCCCGGCGTCGGCGCGGTCCTCCTCGTCGATCAGGCCCGACGAGGCGCCTTCGAACACCGCCAGCTCGACCACTTCGTCGCCGACCCGCTCGAGGTCGAGAAAGGTGACGTTGCCCTCCTCGTCCTTGGCGAGGAAGACGAGGTCGAGGATGTTGATCAGGCCGCGGTCGACCAGGTCGACCAGGTGGGGCGCGACCTCGCCGTTGGGCACGCCGCCCGGCCACTCGACCAGCAGGTAATCGATCGGGCCCATCTCCTCAATGCTCTCGGTGTCCATCGCCCTCCTCTGATCTCGCCGCCATCACCGCGGCGTAGTCGGCTTCGTTCTGATCCGCGTAGGCGACCGCGAAATCGACCATCGCCTGGTCGAACGTCTCGCCCTTGCCGAGGTAGGCGGCGATCGCGGCCCGGTCGCCGCTGCGCGCGTGGGCCCGTGCCAGGGTCCAGCCGCAGAGCTCCGCGTAGCCCTCCATCGCCCCCGGGCTCATCGCCTCGATATCGGCCGAGCCCTTCCCGTCCCAGAGCTGGCGGACGTAGAAGTGGCGCTCGACCCCGTCGAGTCCGGCGCCGTGCAGCCAGCCGAGGAAGATGTCGCCCGCCGCCTGCATCAGCCGCTGCCCGACCACCACCCGGCGGCCGTGCTCGGGGAAGCCGCTCGCCCCGGCGAACGGCTCGAGCACCGAGGGCCCCGCCTGCTTCACCTGCAGGAAGAGCGGGTCGTCGTGGTTGCGCCCCATCATCAGCGCGATCCAGGCGCGGGTGCCGACGCTGCCGACGCCGACCACCTTGTGCCCGGCGTCGACGAAGCGGAAGCGGTCCAGCAGCGCCTGGTACTGCGGATCGATCGTCTCCCGGTAGCGGCCGAGGAGCTCGCCCATCAGCTCCGCGATCTCCGCCTCGCCGAGGTCCCCGGCCAGCGCCGAGATCGGCACCAGGACCGGCGGCCGGTTCGCGATCCGCAGCCCCTCCGGGGTCTCCACGGTGAGTTTGGCGAGCGCCCGCAGGCTGTCCTTGCTTTTCGTCTTCGCCAGGTTCTTCTCGAAGCGCCGGCGGTCCTCTTTGGTCACCCGGGACTGCAGGCGGCCGACGATGTCCTCGACTTCGAGCCGCGCGTACCAGACTTCGAGCTCGCTCATCGCGGCGAAGCGCCGCATCGCCTGCCGGTACTCGCGCCCGGCGGCGAGGACGCAGCGGCGTCGCACCCGCTCGCCGAAAGCACGGTCGCGACCGCCGATCTCGAAGCTGGCGACCAGCCGCTTGACGTCCCACTCGAACGGCCCCGGCAGCGTCTCGTCGAAGTCGTTGACGTCGAAGACCAGCCGCCGGTCGGGGGCCTGGAAGGCGCCGAAGTTGGAGAGGTGGGCGTCGCCGCAGAGCTGCACGGTCAGCCGCGAGTGCGGCTGGGAGCCGAGGTCGGCGGCCATGATCGCCGCCGCCCCGCGGTAGAAGGTGAAGGCGGAGGCGAGCATCCGCTCGTAGCGGACCGGGACCAGCTCGGGCACCCGGGTCGTGTCCTGCTCGGCGAGGATCGCGAGCGGGTCGCGGCGGTCGCCAGCGGGCTTCCACTGCCCTTGCGAGGACCGCGGCACGAGGGTCCGCGCCGCACGTCCGGCGGCGCGCCCGCTGGTCTCGGCAGGGGTCGAAGGCGGGGCGAGGTCGACGGAGGCCATATCTCAAGTTAGGGTAATCGCCTGCGGTCGCGCATCACGAAAATTTGGGTGATGTGGCCGCCTCCGGGGACGAGCAGTGGCGAGAACGTTGCCTGACACCGCACTGGTCCGCCGAGCCGCGGCGATCGGCTCCCTGGGACTGGCGGCGGGCGCGGTGGCGCTCGCCGTGGTTCTCATGGTCGAGCGCTTCCCGCGCGGGGTGGGCGTCCTCGCCTGCCTCTGCGTCGCCCTCTGGGCGGGGTGGACGGCGCTGCGCCACGAAGGGGCCGCGCGCACCGCGGCGGTGGTCCTCTGCGGGGCGGCGATGGCGGCGCTGGTGGCGGTCCTGGTCCTCGCCGGCGGCCTGCTGGGGGACCTGGTCGTCGTCGCCGCCTTCGTCGGCTCGGTCTTCCTCGCACGGGTCGCCTTCCGTCGCCGGGTCCAGCTGCCGGCGGCGACGCCGCCGAGCCGCGCCTTCCTCTTCTTCAACCCCCTCTCCGGCGACGGCAAGGCGGCGCGCTTTCACCTCGCCGACGAGGCCCGGCGGCGCGGGATCGAGCCGGTGGAGCTGGTGCCGGGAGCGGACCTGCGGACGCTGGTCGAGGAAGCGATCGAGGCCGGGGCCGACGCGCTGGCGATGGCCGGCGGCGACGGGTCGCAGGCGATTGTCGCCGCGCTCGCCGCCGAGCGAGGCCTGCCCTACGCCTGCATCCCGGCCGGCACCCGCAACCACTTCGCCCTCGACCTCGGGGTCGACCGCGAGGACGTGGTCGGCAGCCTCGACGCCTTCGTCGACGGCGGCGAGCGCCGCGTCGACCTGGCCGAGGTGAACGGGAAGGTCTTCGTCAACAACGTCTCGATCGGCTTCTACGCGGACGCCGTGCAGAAAGCCGGCTACCGGGCGGCGAAGATCCGGACCATGGTCGCGATGGCGCCCGAGGCGATCGGGCCGGAGGGGTCGGGGGCGTCGCTGCGCTGGCGCGACCCCGACGGGAACGAAGGCCGCGACGCGGTCGCGCTGCTGGTCTCAAACAACGCCTACCGGCTTGGCATGGCGCTCGGCTCCGGGGTGCGCGAGCGCTTGAACGAGGGGGTGCTCGGCGTCACCGCGGCGACAACCGACGACCCCGACCGCGGACTCGTCCACGTGCGCAGCTGGTCCTCGCCGCAGTTCACGGTCGAGGCCGACGGCCCGGTGGCGGCGGGGATCGACGGCGAGGCCTCGACCCTGGCGCCGCCGATCCGCTTCGTCTCGCGGCCGCGGGTGCTGGCGGTGCGGATCGCGCCCGCGCACCCCGGCGCCTCGCCGGCGACCGCAGTCCCGCGCGGGCTGGCGGCGACCGCCGTGGCCTTGGCCCGGATCGCGATCTCCGGCCGGAGCGCCGTGGCCGACGAGTTTGACCAAACGAGAGAGGGGAGTTCCGATGGACACGTTCGAGGTCGAGCAGCGCGAGACCCTGACCCGCGATGAAGCGGCGACCCGCCTGCGCCGGATCGCCAACCTGCTGTCGGGGTCGGGGGAGGAGGTCAAGTTCGATCGCGGCGAGATGAAGTTCAAGGTCGCGATCCCCGACACGATCCAGTGGAAGGTGGAGCTGGAGCTGAGCGACGAGGAGAGCGAGCTCGAGATCGAGCTGAAGTGGTGAGGGCGGCGGGGGTGCCGTCGCGGGTCCGACGTAGATTGGGCCGATGTCGGGGCGGATCGTCTACGTCGGCCACGCCACCGTCGGGATCGAGCTCGACGGCGCGCGCCTCCTCACCGACCCGCTGCTCGGTCGCTGGATCGGGCCGCTGCGCCGCCGCGGCCCGCTGCCGGCCGGCGACCCCGGCGAGGGCCTCGACGCGATCCTGATCTCCCACCTCCACCGCGACCACCTCGACCCCCGCTCGCTGCGTCGCCTGGCGCCGGGTGTGCCGCTGATCGTCCCGGCCGGGACGCGGGCCTTCTTCGCCCGCCGCGGGTTCGGCGAGGTGGTCGAGCTCGCGCCCGGGCGGTCGCGGCGGGTCGGCGCGGTGGAGGTGACCGCAACCGCCGCCGACCACGAGATCGGGCGCCGCGGGGTCGAGGCCGAGCCGCTCGGCTACCTGGTCGAGGGCTCGCGGCGCGTCTACTTCGCCGGCGACACCGATCTCTTCGACGGCATGGCGGAGCTGGGCGCCACCGGCCTCGACCTCGCCCTGCTGCCCGTCTGGGGATGGGGCCCGACCCTCGGGCCGGGGCACCTGGACCCCGAGCGGGCGGCCCGTGCCGCGGCCTTGCTGGCGCCGCGAATCGCCGTCCCGGTCCACTGGGGCACCTTCTATCCGGCCGGACTGGCGCGCCTGCGGCCGCGGCCGCTGAGCGGGCCGCCACGCGAGTTCGCCGCCCGCTTGCGTGACCTCGCCCCGCAGGTCGACGTCCGCGTCCTCGAGCCGGGCTCTACCCTGACGCTCTAGGGGAGCCTACGATGCGACTGCGCCGAGTCATCTCCGTCACCGTCCTCGACGCCGTCGTGCTGCTGGTGCTGTCCTGGCTGCTCGCCGGCTTCGAGCTCGACGGGGTGGGGAGCGCGCTGCTTGCCGCCGCTCTGGTCGGGGTCCTCAACGCCCTGGTCTGGCCGGCGCTCTCGCGCCTCGCCCTGCCGCTCAACGTGCTCACCCTCGGGCTCGGCGGCCTCGTCCTCAACGCCCTGCTGGTCGGCCTGGTGATCAACCTCCTGCCCGGTGCCGAGATCGGTGGGATCGTCGACCCGGTGGTGATCACGATCGTCCTCGCCGCCACCACCGCCGTCGTCAACTACGCCCTCGCGATCGACGACGACGAATGGTGGTACCGCCGGGTCGTCCGCCGGCAGGCGCGGCGCCGCGGCGAGGTCACCGAGTCAGACGTCCCCGGCCTGCTCCTGCTCGAGATCGACGGCCTCGCCCACGACGTCCTGCGGCGCGCGATCGGCGACGGCAGCGCGCCGACCCTGGGCCGCTGGCTGCGCGCCGGCAGCCACCGGCTGCGGCGCTGGGAGACCGACTGGTCCTCGCAGACCGGCGCCTGCCAGGCGGGCATCCTGCACGGCTCCAACGACGACATGCCGGCCTTCCGCTGGTGGGAGAAGGACCGCGGCCGGCCGATCGTCACCAACCACCCGCGCGACGCCGAAGAGCTCGAGCGCCGCCACTCCGACGGGCGCGGGCTACTCCACGCCGACGGCGCCAGCCGCGCCAACATCCTCTCCGGCGACGCGCCCCACTCGATGCTGACGATGAGCACCGCGCTCAGCCGCCGCCGGCCGCTCGGCCGCGACTACAGCGCCTACTTCGCCCGTCCCTACGCGGTCGCCCGGACGATCGCCCTCGTCGTCGCCGACGTCTTCCGCGAGCGCCGCGCCGCCCGCGGCCAGGTCCGCGACGACGTGCGGCCGCGGATCGCCCGCAGCCGCTCCTACGCGCTGATGCGCGCCTGGGCGACCGTCGTCCAGCGCGACCTCCAGGTGGCGACGGTGATCGGCGACGTCCTCGCCGGCCGCCCCTGCATCTACACCACGTTCCTCGCCTACGACGAGGTTGCCCACCACTCGGGGATCGAGCGTCCCGACGCGCTCGCCGTCCTCCACGACCTCGACCGCCAGATCGCCCGCATCGCCGCCGCCTGCGGGGAGGCGCCGCGGCCCTACCGCCTGGTCGTGCTCTCCGACCACGGGCAGTCGCAGGGGGAAACCTTTCGCGACCGCTTCGGCCATTCGCTCGAGGAGCTGGTGCGGGAGAGCTGCGAGGCGGGTGGCGTGTTCGCCGTGGTCGGCGACGAGGACAACGCGCTCTCCTACATCGGCGCCGGCCTCACCGAGGTCGCCCGCGACGACACCGTGGCCGGGCGGACGGTGCGCGTCGCCACCCGCGGCCAGGTCGCCGGCGGCGCCGTGGTGCTCGACCGGGAGGCCCGGCATGAGGCGGGCCGGGCCGAGGAGGACGAGCTGCCAGAGCTCTCGGTGATGGCCTCCGGCTGCCTCGGCCTGGTCAGCTTCCCGCGCCTCCCCGGCAGGGTGTCCCTGGAGCAGATCGAGGAGCTCTACCCGGCGCTGATCCCGGCCCTGCGGGAGCACCCCGGGATCGGCTTCGTCCTGGTCCGCTCCGAGGCCGACGGTGCCCTCGCGATCGGCCGCGACGGCGTCCACCACCTCGACGCCGAAAGGGTGGTGGGGGAGGACCCGCTGGCGCCGTTCGGGCCGAACGCCGCCCGCCACCTGCGGCGCACCGACGCCTTCCCCCACTGCGCCGACCTGATGATCAACAGCGCCTACTGGCCGCAGTTCGGCGAAGTGGCGGCCTTCGAGGAGCTGGTCGGGTCGCACGGCGGCCTCGGCGGCACCCAGTCCTTCCCGCTCGTCCTCCATCCCGAGGACCTCGAGTGGCCGGCGGACGACGTGATCGGGGCGGAGGCCGTCCACCGCATCCTCTGCGGCTGGCTCGCCGCCCTCGGTCACTCCTCGTACGGGCCGGTGCCCGCCGCGGCGGAGCCCGACGGCGTCGCCTGATCGGCCTTCTTCCGGCGCTTGCGCCGTTCCTTCATCTCGCGGCTTTTCACCTTCGCGTCGACGTAGGAGGACTCGACCAGCGCCTTGCCGCCGCTCCAGCCGAAGACCCAGGAGACCATCACCACGGCGAAGACGATGTTCCAGGCCGAGGTGACCAGCTGCTGGCTGATCGAGTAGGCGGTCGCGGTCGCCGAGTCGGTCGAGCCGGCCAGCGCCACCGAGTTCATCGCCTGGGTGACGCCGACCCCGCCGGGCGTCGCCGACATCGTGTTCGAGATCGAATTCGACGCCGTGACCGTGGCCACGTTGTGGAAGGTGGCCGGGATGCCGTAGGCGGCGAGGAAGACGGCGACCGTCGCCAGTCGCGCCAGGTAGCTGCCCAGCGACGGCGCGAAGACGTCGATCAGGAAGCGCCGTGGCGTGCGCAGCACGGCGCCGCCTTCCATCACCTGCTCGCGCAGTCCGGCGAGCTTCTTGCGGAAGATCCGCACCAGCAGGACAAGCAGCACGACGGCGCCGACGAGGATCGCGACGACGAGCCCGGTGTGGTCGGCGAGGAAGCCGAGCTTGACCGAGAACGAGCCGGCGACCGAGAGGAACAGGTAGAGGTAGAGGGCGACGCTGAAGACCGTGAAGGGGATCTTCTGCACGACGATTCCGGAGACCATCATCGGGAAGGTGGCGCCCGCGAACAGGGTGGTGAACATCAGCAGCATCACCCAGGTGCCGATGTTCGCGGGCAGGAAGCTGTTGAGGGCGACCGAGGTCGCGTAGGCGGCGAGGACGACGCGGTAGCGCACCCCGGCGAGCGGCGTCGCCCGCAGGATCCCGTACCAGGCCGTCGCCGCCAGCACCGTGTTCGCCGTCTGCAGGACGACGCCGGCGACGATCGCCCAGGTCGGAATTTCCCCGAGCTTGTCGAAGAGTTCAGAGATCCAGTCGTCGACCGGGATCCCGAGCAGGTCGAGCACGAAGATCGCCAGCGCCGACCCGCCGACCCAGAGGCCGATCCGCATCAGGCGTCGGGAGAGCGGCTGGCTGGCCACGGCGGCCCCAGCCTAGCGGCGGTGACGGGCCGCCCAAACGTCTCGGGGCTGGGCGATTGATCTGTGGAGCTCCGGGGGGACGGGTAAGGGACGCGGCCTTCTCGGAGGCGACCCTGGCAGGCTGTGGCCGCCTCCGAGAAGGCCGGGTCATGGGGGACGGCAGAGGGTCCTACGCTCCGCTGTTCCTTATGGCCCCCACGGGGCCATAAGGAACAGCGGAGGGAGGGTGCCGCGGGGTCCGTCACGAAGACGCCGGGAACCACGCGGGTGACGTGAGGGAGACGTCACCGGTTCCACGCTTCTTGCACCGTTACGAACACGTGACCACGGTTTTGGGCCCCCATGGGGGCCCAAATTCACTCAGCGCGAAATAGAGGGCCGGAACCTCCGCAGGAAGGCTCATGTCTCCCCTGCGATCGTGGACCCTTCGTCACGGACCGACCATGATCCGGCGGGGATCCCGCCGGA
>JAFDWF010000192.1 GCA_018268575.1 Actinomycetota bacterium | reverse complement strand
CTTCCACCGGTTCGCCGGAGTCGGCGGCGACCTCGATGCGGCGCCAGGCTTTCTCGAAGCGGGCGCGCTTCTTGGAGAGGATCAGGCGGCCCTCGGCGTCCTCTTTGGTGAGGACCAGGGCGTCGACCTCCTCGCCGAGCTCGACCTCTTCGGAGGGGTTGACCGACTTGCGGATCGAGAGCTCGTTGCTGGGGATGACGCCCTCGGCCTTGTAGCCGATGTCGACCAGGACCTCGTCCTTGTCGATGCGGACTACCTTGCCGTTGACGACGTCGCCCTCGTCGAACGACACCATCGTCGCCGCGTAATTGGGGACGATCTTGCCGTCGATGTTGAGCAGCAGGCCACCGCTGCCCTCGACGGGGGTGGCGCTGGGCGCAGGGGTCATGGTCTCGGTCGCAGCCACGGGTTGGGCATTGTGGCAGATAAGAGACGGCGACCGAGCCCCGCCGTTACCCTGCCCCTCGATGCCTACTCGTGCAACTAAACGCGGTGATGAGCGCACCTCCCTCGCGGGGGCGCACGACGTGTTGATCTGCGGGGCGAGCTTCGCCGGGCTGATGGTGGCGCGGGAGCTGAGCGGGTCGGGCGCCGACGTGCTGATCGTCGATCGGTACGAGATCGGCGAGCGGCAGACCTCGGCCTGCGGGATCCCCACGCGGTGGCTGGAGAGGCTCGGGCTGATGGCGGCGGAGCGGCAGCGCTTCGACGAGCTGGTGATCCACACCCCGCATGGCGACTCGCGCTACCGGCTGCCCTGGACCTTCTCCACCTTCGATTACCGCCAGCTCTGCGGGCTGCTCTGGGACGGCTGCGACGCGCGCTTCGAGACGGCCAAGGTCGAGGGGCTGATGAACGGCGCCGCGAACGGGTCCGACGCGATCGGGGTGGAGACCGATCGCGGGCTGGTCACGGCGCCGCTGGTGGTCGACGCGCTCGGCTGGCGGCGGGTGCTGGCCGGCCCGGCGGGCTACCAGCCGCCGGAAGCGCCGCTCTCGCGGGGGCTCGAGGTGCACCCCGAAGGCGGCGCCGCGGACCTCGAGATCTGGATCGACCGGCGCTACGTGCCGGCCGGGTACGGCTGGTCCTTCCCGGCGGGCGAGGAGACCCGGATCGGGGTCGGCTCCTTCGATCCCAAGTTCCACGTGCGCGAGACGACCGAGCTATTGGCCGAGGACCTGGAGCGCGACCGGGTGCGCTACCAGGGCAACTGGATCCCCCACAAGCTGCGCGCGGCGACCGGGCGCGGGGTGTTCTTCGTCGGCGACTCGGCCGGGCACTGCCTGCCGCTGACCGCGGAGGGGATCCGCACGGCGCTCTACTTCGGGATCGCGCTCGGACGGGAGCTCCGCGGCGTGGTCGAGGGGAGGCAGAGCCGCGAGCAGGCCGCCGCCGCATACGCCGCGTTCAGCGACTCGCACGAGTGGAAGTTCAGGTGGATGCTGCGGACGCAGAAGGTCGTGCCGCGGGTCCCACCACGGCTGCTCGGCCCGCTGATCCGCATCTTCGGCGTCAAGCGCTTCGTCGACTGGTCGTTCGGCCACTACCTGAACATCGCCCCGCCCGAGTTCGCCGATTACTTGGCGCCCAGCCAGTCGGTGCCGACCCCGGCGTCGACCTCGAGCGCCGGGTCCAGGTCGTAGGCGAGGGTCATCTCCCTCTCCACCAGCTCGAGCGCCGCGTCCATCTCCTCCGGCGGCCCCTCGAAGAGGAGCTCGTCGTGGATCTGCAGCACCAGGCGGGTCTGCATCCGCTCCTCGCGCAGGCGCGCCCAGCAGCGCACCATCGCCACCTTGATGATGTCGGCGGCGGTGCCCTGGATCACCGTGTTGACGGCAAGGCGCTCGCCGAGGCGGCGGGTGTTGGGATTGCCGGAGCGCAGCTCGGGGATCGGCCGGCGGCGCCCCATCAAGGTGGTCACGTAGCCCTCCTCCTGGGCCCGCTCGATCACCTCTTCGCGGAAGCGGCGCACGGCGGGGAAGCGTTCGAGGTAGCGGGCGACGAATTCCTCGCCCTCTTTGCGCGGGATGTTGAGGCGGTCGGCGAGGCCGAAGCCGGTCAGCCCGTAGACGATCCCGAAGTTGACCATCTTCGCTTTCGAGCGCTGGCCGACGTCGACCTCGTCGGCCGGGATCTCGAAGACCTCGGCGGCGGTCGCCGCGTGGACGTCCTCACCGGCATGGAAGACGTCCTTCAGCACCTGCTCGTCGGCGACGTGGGCGAGGACCCGGAGCTCCACCTGGCTGTAATCGGCGGAGAGCAGGCGGGCACCCTCCTCGGCGACGAAGCAGGCGCGCACCGGGCGGCCGATCTCGGTGCGGATCGGGATGTTCTGCAGGTTCGGATTGGTGCTGGAGAGGCGCCCGGTGGTGGTCGCCGCCTGGTTGAAGGTGGTGTGGACGCGGCCGGTCGCGGGGTCGATCAGGTCCGGCAAGGAGTCCAAGTAGGTGTTCTTCAGCTTGGTCAGCTCGCGCCAGGACTCGATCTTCTCGACGATCGGGTGCTCGTCGCGGATCTGGGCGAGGACGCGGGCGTCGGTCGAGTAGCCGGTTTTGCCCCGCCGTTTGCGGGTCAGCTCGAGCTTCTCGAAGAGGATGCGGCCGACCTGCTGTGGCGAGCCGATCGTGAACTCCTCCTCGGCCAGCTCGTAGATCTCCGTCTCCAACTGGTCGATCCGCTCGCCGAAGCCGGCGCCGACCGCGGCGAGGCGCTCGGCGTCGAGCTTCAGCCCCTCCCGTTCCATCGCCGCGAGGACGGCGATCAGGGGCAGCTCGACCTCGCGCATCAGCGTCTCCAGGCCGAGCCCGATCACCCGCGGCAGCTGGTCCTCGGCGAGGGCGGCGACCAGGCGTGCCTCCTCGGCCGGGTCGAGCCCCGCCTCGAGCTCCTCGCCGAGCGCGAGCTGCCCGTCGTCCTCCTCCCCGCCCTTGGCGCCGGCGCCCGCGGCGATGCCGATCCCGGCGTCGGCGGCGAGCTCGGTCAATTCGTAGGTGCGGCGCTGCGGCTCGAGCAGGTAGGCGGCCAGCATCGTGTCGTGCTCGAGGCCGAGCTCGACCCCCTCACGGGCGGCGGCGGCGAGCAGCCCGTGGCGGCCGCCGCCGAGCGACTTCAGGTCGTGGCCGGCGAGCGGCTTGTCGGCGAGGGCGACGGCGAGCTCGTCGTGGGAGCTCTGGCCGGTGAGGATGCGCTCGCCGTCGGCGGCGGCCCAGCGCTCGCCGTCGATCGCCACCGCGATGCGGGCGGCGTCGCCGATCTCGGCGGGGGTCGCCTCGACCGTCTCCACCTCGAGCTCGGTCTCGACCTTGCGGCCGGGGACGGCGTCGCCCTCGGGCAGCGCTTCTTCGAGCCGCTCCATCACCGCGCGGAGCTCGAACTCGCGCATGAAGTCCCGCAGCGCGCCGCGGTCGGGCTCGGTCTCGAGGGCGGCGGCGAGGTCCACCCCGGTCTCGATGTCGTACTGGAGCGTCGCCAGCTCCTTCGACATCCGCGCGTCGTCGGCGTGGTTCGTCAGGTTTTCCTTGCGTTTGGCGCCGGAGATCTCGTCGACGCTTTCCAGCACCTTGTCGAGCGTGCCGAATTTCTGCAGCAGCTGGGTGGCGGTCTTCTCGCCGATGCCGGGAATGCCGGGGATGTTGTCGGAGGTGTCGCCGCGCAGGCCCATCAGGTCGGTGATCAGCTCCGGCGGCACCCCGTAGCGCTCCTCGACCGCGGCGGCATCGTAGATCTTCGTCTCGGTGATCCCGCGCGAGGTGCTCATCACGCGGATCCCGTCGCCGACCAGCTGGTAGGCGTCGCGGTCACCGGTCACCACCATCACCTCGATCCCCTGCTCGCGCGCCTGCTTGGCGAGCGAGGCGATCACGTCGTCGGCCTCGAACCCTTCGACCTTGACGTTGGTGTAGCCGAAGGCCTCGACCAGCGGCATCAGGTGCGGCCACTGCTCGCGCAGCAGGTCGGGGCGCGGTTTGCGCTGTGCCTTGTAGAGGTCGTAGGTCTTCTCGCGGCCGCTCCAGCCGGCGTCCCAGGCGACGATCACCCCCTGTGGATGGTGC
The DNA here is from genome assembly GCA_018268575.1 of Actinomycetota bacterium. Classification (GTDB taxonomy): domain Bacteria; phylum Actinomycetota; class Thermoleophilia; order Solirubrobacterales; family 70-9; genus VAYN01. The sequence goes on along the minus strand of JAFDWF010000192.1, from coordinate 11,646 downwards.
TCGTCGATGATTTTCACCAGCATCGAGGCGAGCCCGAAGATCGCGTTGGTCGGCCGCCCGTCGCTGGTGCCGATCGACTCCGGCAGGGCGAAGAAGGCGCGGTAGGCGAGGCTGTTGCCGTCGATCAGGAAGAGCTCGGGAGCGGCTGGCATCGCCGCAACTCTACGAGGCCGGGCCGAGCACCTCGCGGAGGTCGGCCGCAACCGCGTCGGGAGCGGCTTCGAGCTGGGCGCCGGTGTAGCGGCGCACTGCGATTCCGCGGGCGCGGAGGGCGAGGTCCCGCGCGTGGTCGTCCTCGAGGGCGACCGAGCCGCGGTGGTACTCCCAGCTGTCGGTCTCGACCGCGACCCGTCGCTCGGCCCAGAAGAAGTCGACGCGGCGGCCGGCGACACGGTGGTTGACGAGCGGTCGCGGGATGGCGTGCGCGTCGCAGAGCGCGAGGAACAGCAGCTCGAGGTCGGAGCGGGAGCGCTTGACCAGATCGAGGTGCGGCACGCTGTGCCCGGCGAGCTCCGCCTGTCGCAGCGCGCGGCGGAAGAGGTAGGGCTCGACCGTGCCGCGAATGTCCGCGATCGTCCGCGCGGGCGTGGTCACCGCGATGCCGTGGCGGCGGGTGAGGTGGTGCGGCGCAAGCGTTCGGGAGCGGTGGATCTGGAGTCCCGACCGCGACTCACGACGAGCGGCGGCAGCGACGGTGACCTGCACCGGACCCCGGATCGGCCGCAGGTACCCCCAGAGCGCCGCCGCGCTCGCGTGGCTCAACACCGCCCCATCTCCCGCCGCGAGCACCCCTGCCATCCACCGTCCCCGCCACGAGAGGCTCCGGTGCCCCACCGCGTACACCCCACGGTGCAGCCGATGCAATCGCCCCGCCTCGACTCGACGAGTCACTTCGGTCCTCCCCACCCCGGCCGCACGGAGCTGCTTGACGGTCACGACACCGTGCTGCCGTCCCGCAATCGCAGCGACCTCTCGGTCCGCCGTGGAGTTTTCCTCCCGCATAGCGGGAGTAAGGCTCCACAGCGAGCGCTTTCACCCCCGCGAGGCCTAAAACGGGTGCGACGGATTGAGCACGGCGCGTACGAGGCTTGCGCGCAGCTTGCCTGGGCCGAGGACCGGGACGTTGGCGCGGCCGGGGAAATTGACCATGAGGTTGCCGGTGACGCTGGGCTTCGACCCGACGGTGCGGGTGAAGTCGAGAGAGCCCGAGAACGGCTTGGGCGGCGTGATCTTCGCGCGCCCCGGTGGAATTTCGAAATCGAAGGTACTGCTGCCGCCTTCGGCCTTGACGCTGCGATCGATGAAGATCCCGCCGCGCTTTTCCGAGAGGTCGACGCTGACGCGTGATGGTCCTTCGCGCTTGTTCTTGCGCGCAGTGAGTTCGAGCCGTTCGGTCCCGTGGTGTCGCTGTACCGAGAGGAGCGCGCCCGGCGAGCGACCGCCGATGCCTTCGTCGACTTCTTCCGCGCACAAGATGTCGAGCAGAAAACCGATCCGGGCGTCGCCGCCGACCGCGTCGACCGCGGTGAAGCCTTCCTCTCCGTGGAAGCGGATCGTGCCTTCCCATCTACCGGACGGAAACGCGACCGGCGCGCCGCCGCAGGTCGACTCTTCGGTGGTCGTCCCACCGGTCGGAACCGAGTGGACTTCGATCTCGCCCAAGGCACCGAAATCGGCGGTCACCGTCGTTTCCGTGAAGGAGACGCGGGCGGTCACATAGAGGACGCTCGCCCCGCGACGGGTGAAATCGAAGCCGATCACCCCCTTTTCGGTCTTCGGGTTCATGCTGCCGAAGGCTTCCGCGGTCCACCCGTTGGTCGCCGGGACAGCGAAGCCGAACGGCACGCCGCTGGGCCCGGTGGCCCGTGCGGTCGACGCGCCCACGGCGAGGACAGTCGCGACCAGCATCGTCATCAGGGCGATCAGGGTCCCTCTGAGCACTCGGCGCACCCTACGGCAAACGGCCGCGCGCCATGCCCGCAGCGGGAATCTGATTCGATTCCGCTCATGCCGGTCAGCGCCCAGTACAGCGTCACCATCCGGGTCGAGCTCGATGCGCGGCAGGAGCCGCTCGGGAAGCTGACCGCGGCGATTGCCGAGGCGGGTGGGCAGTTGCAGGGGGTCGACCTGGTGCCGGGCGCCGGGCCGGAGGGCAAACGGGTCCGCGAGTTCACCATCGACGCCTCCGACCGCGACCACTGGGAGCGGATCCTGCGGGCGATCGGCTCGACTCGCGGCGCGCGGGTGATCGACTACGTCGACCGCACGATGCAGATGCACCGCGGCGGCAAGATCGACATGCACAACAAGTACCCGGTGAAAACGCGCGACGATCTCTCGATGGCCTACACGCCCGGGGTCGCCCGCGTCTGCATGGACATCCACGCCGACCGCGCCAAAGCCTTCGAGTACACGATCAAGAAGAACACCGTGGCGGTGGTCTCAGACGGCTCGGCGGTGCTCGGGCTCGGCAACATCGGCCCCGAGGCGGCGATGCCGGTGATGGAGGGCAAGTGCATGCTGTTCAAAGAGTTCGCCGGCGTCGACGCCTTCCCGATCTGCCTCGACACCCAGGACGCCGAGGAGATCATCCGCGCGGTCGAGCTGATGGCGCCCACCTTCGGCGGGGTCAATCTCGAGGACATCTCCGCCCCGCGCTGCTTCGAGATCGAGGAGCGGCTGAAGGAGAGCCTCGACATCCCGATCTTCCACGACGACCAGCACGGCACCGCGGTGGTCACGATGGCCGCCCTCTTCAACGCGCTGAAGATCGTCGACAAGCCGATCGAGGAGCTCCGCGTCCTCGTCGTCGGCCTCGGCGCCGCGGGCGTCGCGGTGACCAAGATGATGCTCGCCGCCGGGGTCGGCCAGATCATCGGCGCCGACCGCCAAGGCGCCCTCTCAACCGAGCGCGCCGACTACGGCTCCGGCGAGATGAACTCGACCAAGCGCTGGTACGCGGAGAACTCGAACCCCGAGCACGTCCACGGCCAGCCCGACGACGTGATCGAGGGGATGGACCTGTTCGTCGGCCTCTCCGGCCCGGGGATCATCCAAGCCGACTCGCTGGCGAAGATGAACGACGACGCGATCGTCTTCGCGATGGCCAACCCGACCCCCGAGGTGATGCCCGAGGACGCCGCCCCGCACGTGCGGATCATGGCCACCGGCCGCTCCGACTACCCGAACCAGATCAACAACGTCCTCGCCTTCCCGGGGATCTTCCGCGGCGCCCTCGACGCGGGCGCGCCGCAGATCACCGAGGCGATGAAGCTGGCCGCGGCTAAGGGGATCGCCGCGACGGTCGCCGAGGACGACCTCGCCGAGGACTACATCATCCCCAGTGTCTTCAACCGCGAAGTCGCGCCGAAGGTCGCCGCCGCGGTGATCGAGGAGGCCGAACGCGACGGCCTCGCGCGGCGCAGCGATGAGACCGGGACCTTCGCCCCGGTAGAGGCGACCTGATGCGGGTACATAGGACCAGATGAGGGTCCTCGTCACTGGCGCCAGCGGTCGGATCGGCAAGGCGCTGTGTGGCGAGTTGCTGGCGCGCGGCGAGGAGGTCGTCGGACTGACCCGCGACCCGGGCAAGGCGGGGGCCGCGCAGCCACGGATCACCTGGCACGCCTGGGAGCCGGCCCTGGAACGGCCCGCCGCGGCCGCCTTCGAGGGCGTCGACGGGGTGGTCAACCTGGTCGGCGAGAGGATCGACCAGCGCTGGACCGACGAGGCGAAGAAGAAGATCGTCGACTCGCGCAAAGTCGCGACCCACAACCTTGCCGGGACGATCGAGGGGTTGACGAGGAAGCCGCGGGTGCTGGTCAGCCAGTCGGCGGTCGGCTACTACGGCGACCGTGGCGACGAGGAGCTGGACGAGTCGAGCGAGCCGGGCAAGGGCTTCGACTCGCAAGTCTGCGTCGAGTGGGAGGCGGCGGCGCACGAGGTCGAGGCGGCCGGCGTGCGGTTGGCGATCGTCCGCACCGGCCAGGTGATGGATACCGGCGGCGGGATCCTCGGGGCGCTGCTGCTGCCGTTCAAGCTAGGCCTGGGCGGGCCGCTGGCGGGCGGCGACCAGTGGGTGCCGTGGATCCACCTCGCCGACGAGATCGGGATCCTGGTCTGGGCGCTCGACAACGAGAAGGTGGACGGCGTCGTCAACGCGACTTCGCCGAACCCGGTCACCAACAAGGAGTGGTCGAAGGCCCTGGGACGGGCTCTCCACCGGCCCGCCGTGCTGCCGATCCCGGGCCTCGCCACGGAGGTCAAATTCGGCCGCGAGTTCGGCAAGGTCGCGCAGAGCGGGCAACGGGTGCTGCCGAAGCGGACCGAGGAGCTCGGCTACGCGTTCAAGTACCCGGAGATCGACGGGGCGCTGCGGAACCTGGTCGGGTGACTACTTGCGTGCTCCGAGGGGGAGATTCCGGGGGTGACCCGGCGGAACAACGGCGGGGACGTTCCGGCGGGTCACCCCCGGAATCTCCCGGCGAGCGGTTAGCTGGGTTCGAGCGTTTCCCGAACCGCGTCGCGGACGTTGGATGAACCGGCGCCTTCGACGGCAGCGAGGATGAGCTTCATGCCGCGGCGGCCGTCCAAGGACGTGACCAACGGGATGCCGGCCGATTCGAGGATCGGGCGGGTGAACTTGTTGCCGGGGCCGGGGGCTTCGAGGGTGGCGACGGCGCTGCTGTCCTCGGTGGCGCGGCGGGAGTTGGCGCCGTCGGTGGCGAGATTCACGCCTCCCCCGTCCCGTTCGCTGGCGGCGAGGCAGCGGACGGCTACCTTGAAGTGCCCGGCGGTAGCGCCATGCGAGCGAAGCTCCGCTTTCGCTCCACGGCAGAGCGGAGCCGCTACATAAACGCTCACCGTGGCCCCCTCGGAATCACCCCCGCCGCAGCCCGCCACCCCGAGCCCCAGCGCCGCTACCACCAAGAGCGCCGTCCTCCCCGCCAAACGCCCCGAATCTTCAGCCAAAGAACACTTCCGACTCGGCGTAGAGCTCCTCCGGCACGGTCTTCAGCTCCGCCGTCGCCTCGGTGAGCGCCACCAGCTTGATGTCGGTGCCGCGCAGCGCCGCCATCGTGCCCCAGCGGCCTTCGCTGGCTGCGTCGATCGCGTGGAGGCCGAAGCGGGTGGCGAGGACCCGGTCGAAGGCGGTCGGCGTGCCACCGCGCTGGACGTGGCCGAGGACGGTCGCCCGCGTCTCTTTGCCGGTGCGCCGCTCGATCTCTCCCTCCAGCCAGTGGCCGACCCCGCCGAGGCGCACGTGGCCGAAGGCATCGGTCTTCGCGTCGTCCTCGGAGGGCATGCCGCCGCGCGGCCGGGCGCCCTCGGCGACGACGATGATCGGGGCGAAGCGACTGGCGAAGCGGCGGCCGACCAGCTCGCAGACCGCGTCGACGTCGAACTCGCGCTCCGGGACCAGGATCGCGTTGGCGCCGCCGGCGAGGCCCGCGTGGACGGCGATCCAGCCCGCGTTGCGCCCCATCACCTCGACGATCAGCACCCGGTGGTGGCTGTCCGCAGTGGTGTGGAGGCGGTCGATCGCCTCCATCGCGATGTTGACCGCGGTGTCGAAGCCGAAGGTGTAGTCGGTCGCCGAAAGGTCGTTGTCGATCGTCTTCGGCACGCCGACGACGTCGAGGCCGTGCTCGCTGTGAAGACGGGAGGTGGCGCCGAGGGTGTCCTCGCCGCCGATCGCGATCAGCCCGTCGACCCCAGCCGCCTCCATGTTCGCCGCAATCCGCTCCGGCCCGCCATCCGCGGCGAACGGGTTGGTCCGCGAGGAGCCGAGGATGGTGCCGCCGCGGGGCAGGATGCCGCGCACCTCGGGCACCCCGAGCGGCCGCCGATCGTCCTCCAGCGGCCCGCGCCAGCCATCCCGGTAGCCGACGAACTCGTGCCCCTGCACCTCCGCCCCCTTGCGGACGACGGCACGGATCACCGCGTTCAGCCCGGGACAGTCCCCACCTCCGGTCAGCACACCGATGCGCATCGGGTTAGGTTAGACAGGCATGGCCGTCGACCCAGACCTCGCCGCGATCACCGCCGCCCAGCAGCGGACCTGGTCCGACGGTGACTTCTCGCGGGTCGCCTCGATGATCAACGGGGTCGCCGAAAATCTCGCCGAGGCACTCCAGCTGCTGCCCGACGACCGCGTCCTCGACGTCGCCACCGGCAGCGGCAACGGCGCGCTGGCGGCGGCGCGGCGCACCTGGGTCGGCGCGGTCGGCTCCGATTTCGTCCCCGCGCTGCTCGAGCGCGGTCGGGAACGGGCCGCGGCGGAGCGGCTCGACGTCGAGTTCGTCGAGGCCGACGTCCAGAACCTGCCGTTCGAGGACGCGAGCTTCGACGTCGTCACCTCGATCTTCGGCGCGATGTTCGCGCCCGACCAGGAGCGCACCGCGCGAGAGCTGCTCCGCGTGGTCAAGCCCGGCGGCCGGATCGGGATGGCCAACTGGACCCCCGACGGCGGGCTCTCCCAACTCTTCGTGATCCTGGTCAAGCACACCGGCGGCCCGCCGCCGGGCACCGTGCCGCCGGTCCTCTGGGGCAGCGAGGACCACGTGCGGCAGCTGTTCGGCGACGGGATCTCCGAGCTGCGCACCGAGCGGCGGGTCAGCAAGCAGGTCTTTCGCTCGGCGGACCATTACCTCGACTTCTTCCGCACCTACTTCGGCCCGCTCAAGGCGGCTTTCGACAAAGTCGGCCCCGAGGGCGCCCCGGCCCTGGAGGCCGACCTGCGCGCCTACCTCGAAGAGGTCAACGAGAACGAGCACGCCCTGGTGCTCGAACCGGACTACCTGCAGATCGTCGCGACGCGCGCCTAGGCGCGCGGGCGCTCGGGCCCGGCAGGGAAGAGGCCCTTGAGGATCATGTTGGTGATCACGCCGATCAGCATCACGCCGAAGAAGACGAGCCCGGCAACGCCGCCGCCCTGGCCGAGCCAGGCGTAGATGATCAGCGTGACGGAAATCGCGATGAAGGTCCAGACGGCCATGAACATGGTCCGCATCCTATCCGGCGAGGCTGACGCGCGCCTCGGCGAGGAACTCTGCGACCGCATCGGCCGACTCGGCCGGGGTCGCGCCCTCGCCCGCCGCCCGCACCAGGCGGCTGCCGATGATCACCCCGTCGGCGATCTTGCCGACCTCCGCCGCCTGCGCCGCGGTGCCGATCCCGAACCCCACCGCGACCGGCGTCTCCCCCGCGTCGGCCTTGGCAGTCGCGGCCAGCGCGGCCAGCGCGGCCGGGACCTCGGCGCGCTCGCCGGTCGTCCCGACGGTGGAAACGAGGTAGACGAAGCCACGCGCCACCTTGCAGATCTCGGCACGGCGCGGGGCCGAGGTCGTCGGCGCCAGCAGCGGCACCATCGCCAGGCCCGCGGCGTCGAACGCCTCGCGGACCGACTCGTCCTCGCCCAGCGGCAGGTCGGGGACGATCGCCCCGGCGGCGCCCGCGGCCCGCGCCAGCCTTGCGAACTGCTCGGCCCCCCCGTGGGCCAGCACCATGTTCACGTAGACCATCAGCACGACCGGGATCCGCTCGGCGATCGCCTCGCAGGTCTCCAGCGCGGTCCGCAGCGTCGCGCCGGCCGCAAGCGCCTGGGTGTCGGCGGCGTGGATCGTCGGGCCGTCGGCGAGCGGATCGGAGAAGGGGATGCCGAGCTCGATCAGGTCGGCCCCCGCATCGACGTAGGCCCGCGCCACGGCGAGCCCCGAATCACGATCGGGATACCCGGCCATCATGTAGGGCATCAGCGCGGCGCGCCCTTCCGCCTTGGCCGCGGCGAAGGCGGTCGCGATCCGTCCCGCCCCGTCAGCCTGCGCGCTCACCGGGACTCCCCCACGCGGCGCACGTACTCGGCGAGGTCCTTGTCGCCGCGCCCGGAGAGGCAGAGCACGTCGAAACCGTCCCCCTCGAGCGGGTTCTCCAGTAGCCAGGCGATCGCATGCGAGGACTCCAGCGCCGGGATGATGCCCTCCAGACGGGCGAGCTCACGCAGCGCCTGCAGCGCCTGCTCGTCGGTGACCGAGAAGTAGCGGGCGCGACCGGTGTCGCGCAGGTGGGCGTGCTCGGGCCCGCTCCCCGGATAGTCGAGCCCGGCCGAGACCGAGTGGGCCTCGAGGATCTGGCCGTCCTCGTCGGCGAGCACCGAGGAGAGCGAGCCGTGCAGGACGCCGGTCTGCCCGGCGCCGAGCGAGGCGCCGTGGCGGCCGCTCTCGATGCCGTCGCCGCCCGCCTCGACCCCGACCAGCGCCACCTCGGCGTCCTCGACGAAGGGAGCGAAGATGCCGATCGCGTTGGAGCCGCCGCCGACGCAGGCGATCACGCGCCGGGGGAGCGCCCCGGCGGCGGCCAGCGCCTGGGCGCGCGCCTCCTCGCCGATCACCCGCTGCAGGTCGCGCACCAGCGCCGGGTAGGGCGCCGGCCCGACCGCCGAGCCGATCACGTAGTGGGTCGTCTCGACGTTCGCGACCCAGTCGCGGATCGCCGCCGAGACGGCCTCCTTCAGCGTCCGCGCCCCCGCCTCGACCGGCGCCACCTCGGCGCCCAGCAGCCGCATCCGCTCGACGTTGGGGGCCTGGCGGCGGATGTCCTCGGTGCCCATGTAGACGACGCATTCGAGGCCGAGCAGCGCGCAGGCGGTCGCCGTCGCCACCCCGTGCTGGCCGGCGCCGGTCTCGGCGATGATCCGCGGCTTGCCCATCCGCTGCGCCAGCAGGGTCTGGCCGAGCGCGTTGTTGATCTTGTGGGCGCCGGTGTGGGCGAGGTCCTCGCGCTTCAGGTAGACCTGCGAGCCGACCCGTTCGGAGAGTCGCTCGGCCAGGTAGAGCGGCGTCGGCCGGCCGATGAAGTCGCGCCGCAGGGCGTCCTGGCGCGCGTCGAAGGCTGGGTCGTCACGCGCCTCTTCCCAGGCCGCGGTCAGCTCGTCGAGGGCGGCGATCAGCGTCTCGGGGACGTAGCGGCCCCCGTACGGGCCAAAACGCTGCGGAATAACCGCCCGCGTACTCTGCTCTCGCTCGTTCGCGCTCATCGTCACCGGAAGCCTCGCCCTCTCACTTTCGCGTCCGCCGCGGGCGGGTCAACCCTGGTCCGCCACGAGGGCTGGCTGGGCGTTCGCGAAGAAGGCGGCCATCGCGGCGTGGTCCTTGCGGCCGGGCTCGGCCTCGACGCCGCTGGCGACGTCGACCGCGTAGGGATGAACGAGCTCGATCGCCGCGGCGACGTTGTCGGGGCGCAGGCCGCCGGCGAGGATCGCCGGGACGTCGGAGCGGTGGCCGCTCAAGAGCTCCCAGTCGAAGCTCTCGCCGGTCCCGCCCGGCAGCCCTCTGGCACGACGATCGAAGAGGTGGAAATCGGTCCGGTAGGCCTCGGCGGCGTGGATGTCGGCGGCGGAGGCGACGTGGATCGCCTTGATCACCTTGACCCCCGTGCGGCGCGCGATCTCGGCGCAGAAGGAGGCGCCCTCCTCGCCGTTCAGCTGCACCATCGAGAGCTGCTCGTCTTCGACCGCGCGGGCGACCTCGGCCAGGGTCGGGTTGACGAAGACGCCGACGATCTCCGCCTTGCGCCGGAAGGCGGCGGCGATCTGCGCCGCGACGGCCGGGTCGACGTTCCGCGGCGACGCCCCCCAGTGGATCAGCCCGATCGCCCAGGCGCCGAGGCGCACCGCCTCGGCGGCGTCGTCCAGATTGGTGATCCCGCAGAACTTGACGCGCATCGGCCCAGCCTACGGGACCCAGATCGTCAACAAGATAAGACCGCCCGGGGGGCCGGACTCCCCCCGGGCGGCGGTGTGCTTCCCTCAGCCTTTCGGCGAGGCTTCTTCGACCTTCGCGGGCCGCTTGCCCAGCGTCACGGTCGCAGTCTTTTCGTTGCCACCACGGAGCAGCTTCAACGTGACTTCTTCACCCGGCTTCTTTTCGTTGACGAGTTCGACGATCTGTTCCATGTTGGTGATCTTCTTGCCGTCAGCTTCGGTGATGATGTCGCCGCCGAGGGTGATTTCGGTGCCGTCGATGGTCGCCTGCGTCGAGCCGCCTTCGATCCCGGCCTTGTCCGAGGGCCCGCCCTTTTCCACCGACTGGATCAGCACGCCTTCCTTCACCGGCAGGTTGACTGCTTTGGCGAGTGCGGGGGTGATCGTGCCACCCTCGATGCCGAGGTAGGCGTGTTCGACGCTGCCTTTGGTTTCGAGTTCGTGGATCACGGCTTTGGCGGTGTTGATCGGGATCGCGAAGCCGATGCCGACGTTGCCGTTACTGCCGGAGCCACCGGTCTCGATCTGCGAGTTGATGCCGATCACTTCGCCATGGGCGTTGATCAGCGGGCCGCCGGAGTTGCCTGGGTTGATCGCCGCGTCGGTCTGGATCACGTTGTCGATCGAGAAGCCGTTGGGAGCCTGGATCTGGCGTTGCAGCGCCGAGACGATGCCGCTCGTCACGGTCCGGTCGAGCCCGAAGGGGTTGCCGATCGCGACCACCGGGTCGCCGACTTCGACGGCCGAGGAGTCGCCCAGCTTCAGCGGGTCGAGTTCGCTCGTCGGCGCTTCCACCTTGAGCAGCGCCAGGTCGGAGGCGGGGTCGGTGCCGACCACTTCCGCGGTGTACTCATGTTCGGATTCGCCGAGTTTCACCTGGATCTTCGAGGCGCCTTCGATCACGTGGTTGTTGGTCAGGATGTGGCCCTTGTCGTCGAGCACGATGCCGGAGCCGGTGGCGGTGCCGCCGCTCTGCGATTCGGGTTCGATGAACGGGTTGAAGCTTTCGGACGATTCTTCGGGTTCGAGCGTCGATTCGATGAATGCGACGCCGTTGCCGTCGGCCTTGTAGATCTGGTCGACGGTGTTGCCGCCTCCTTCCGAGGAGTTGGAGGCGATCGGCGCGCTCGTCACCCGTTCGACCGTGGTCGTACCGCCACCACTCGACTCCACTGCGCCGGTGAGCAGGAGAACCGCGCCGACGACGGCGACAACGGCACCTCCCAGCAGCGCCGAGCCGAACGACGAACGAAAGAATCCCTTCTTGCTTTTCTGCTCATCCATATGCACAGGGTGTCTTGCACCTTTGACCGGCCGCTAAAGCAAGTCCAAAAGTTTCCTAAAGACGGCGGCCGGAGGGGCGCGGAGCGGGGGACGGGAAGGGACGCGGCCTTTTCGGAGGCGACCCTGGCAGGCTGTGGCCGCCTCCGAGAAGGCCGGGTCATGGGGGGACGGCGGAGGGTCCTACGCTCCGCTGTTCCTTATGGCCCCGTGGGGGCCATAAGGAACAGCGGAGGGCGGTGCCGCGGGGTCCGTGACGAAGACGCCGGGAACCGCGCGGGTGACGTGAGGGGGACGTCACCGGTCCCACGCCTCCTCCACGGTCACGAAGACATGACCACGGTTTGCCCGTGCCATGGCACGGGCGATCCACGCAGCGCGGGACGGGGACCTGAGACCTCCCCGTGAAGGCATAGACCTTCCCTGCGATCCCGGCGTCCCTGTGACGTCCCCGGCGTCTTCGTGACGGCAGGGCGCCTCCTATCCCGCCGCCCGACCGGTCAGGGACCTGTGTGTGGAGTTTCGGTCGCCGTGGGACCGAAACTCCACACAGACGCTCCTGAGCGATGCACCCGTCCCTGTGCAGGCTTCCCCCCGCAAGACCT